>JAJPHO010000036.1 GCA_021325215.1 Alphaproteobacteria bacterium | reverse complement strand
TCGCCGAACACATGGTGCAGCAGCACATAGGCCGAGCCCGGCGCATAGGGGCTGGCGAAATTGCCGACGATGCTGTCCCAGCCGAAGGCCGCCTTGATCGGATCGCTTTCGAAGGTACGGTCGAGATAATCGCCCGCCGACATGGCGAACAGGTCGAGCAATTCGCGTTCGAGATCGAGGCCCAGGCCGCTGATCCGCCTGGCCAGACCACCCGCCTTGAGCAGCTCGGGCAGCGCCGCCAGCCAGCCGCCGCCCTGCATCACATTCGGCGGCGTGCGCAGGACCAGCTCGCGCAGCACATCCGCGACCGCCTGGGTGCGCTCGTCATAGAGATCGAGCATCCCGGCATCCTTGGCCGAGAACTTCGCCACTTCCTGCTTGGTGAGGCCGCCGCCGGTCTTGAGATAGCGCCCATCCGGCAGCGGGATGAAATTGGCCAGCTCGCGCTCGACCACCTTGAGGCCATAGTCGGCCAGGCGCAGATCGGCGATCACCTTGGGATTGAGCAGCGATACGGTGTAGGACGCCACCGAATTCTTGAACCCGGGATGGAATTCCTCGGTCACCGCGGCGCCGCCGACGACGGAACGGCGCTCCAGCACCGTGACCTTCAATCCTCCCATCGCCAGGTAGGCGGCGCAGACCAGGCCGTTATGGCCGCCCCCGACGATAACCACATCACGCATGCTGTTTCCCCTTCCCCCACCCCGGCGCCGGCGCTTCGAACAGCCGGCTTTCCGGTATCAGATCGCGCATCCGGCGCGCGAAGCTCCTCAGACAGACCTCGTTCGATCCCAGCGGGCCGGTGCGATAGGCGGCCGAGCCCATGCCGGCCTGCACCCGCTCGATCAGCGTCTTGTCCTCGATATTGACCTTGCGGTTGATGCGCCAATTGGCATAGCGCACCGCCTTCATCTCGCGCCGCTCATCCGGCAGGGCATAGGCGATCTCGCGGATCATGGTGCGGGTCGGCGACAGCGGCAGGAACTGCATGAAGTCGACCTGGTCCGGATAGATGTCGAACGCGTTGTTGGGCCACAGCTTGAAATAGGTCCACAGCCGCTTGCGCTCTTCCGGCAGATGGGCGACGTCGGGCAGATAGGTCTGATAGAAGCGCTCGGACGGATTGGTCGAGGGCTTGTCGAGCAATTGGCCCCACATCTTGTCGACCCAGGTTTCCGCCTCGATGCCATAGCCGAAGCCGAACAGCCGGGTCAGGCCGGGATGCGCCACGGCGATATGCAGGCTGTCGGAATAATTGTCGGCGACGTTCTTCCAGTTCACCTCGCGCGGGCGCAGCGTGACACGCCCGATCGGCTGCAATTCCTCGAAGCGGTAATGGGCGATCTCGGCGGCATAGGGCTTCATCATCTCGGCCACCGACGGGCCGCCTTTGGCCAGCCGGATGAAGATGAAGCCGGCGAACACCTCGTGCTCGACCCGGTGCAGCGGATAATCCTTGGCGTCGAACCCGTCGAAGGATTGGCGGTGCGGCACGCCGACCAGATCGCCTTTGGTCGAATAGGTCCAGGCGTGATAGGGGCAGGTCACCTTGCGCCCGCAATTTCCGGAATTTCCGTCCAGCAGACGCGCCGCCCGGTGGCGGCAATGATTGTGGAAGGCGCGCACCTCGCCATCGTCACCGCGCAGCACGACGATGTTCTCGTCCAGCAGCGGGAAGGTGTGATAGTCGCCCGGATCGGGAATGTCGTTGAGATGACAGACGATCTGCCAGGCCGTGCGGAACACCGCCTGTTTCTCGGCCTCGAAGAAGTCGGGATCGCGATAGATCCAGCCCGGCAGACTGAATGAATCGTCCATCCTCATCGCATCCTGCGCCAATTCCAGCATCGCACGCCTCCCGGACGTTATTGGACGAGCGTACAACTTTGTTGCGGAGAGGGTCAAGCGGCGGCGATTGACAGGGGGTCGCAAGCCCCCATAATGGCCGCCAAATGACAGATAAACCTCGCAAATTTCGCCGTGTCGACCCGGACGTCCGCCGCGAATCGCTGATCGACGCCGCCCTGCGCTGCCTGGCCCGCGAAGGCCATGACGGGCTGTCGGTGCGCCGTATCGCCGCCGAAGCCGGCGTGTCGGTCGGGCTGATCAATCACTATTTCCCCAGCATCGACATGCTGGTCGCCGACGCTTACGAGACCCTGGCCACCAACATCGCCGACCGCATGGTCAAGGCGGTGGAACAGGCCGAAGGCACGCCGCGCGAAAGGCTGGCACGCCTGATCGAAGCCTGTTTCGCGCCTGAGATCATGGACCCCGCGCTGCTGAAAGTGTGGGTGGTGTTCTGGGGGATGATCCTGCATTCGCCGGAAATGCGCATCGTGCAGCAACGCACCAATGGCCGCTTCTGCAATGTCTATGAGCGTTTTCTGCGCGACGTCGCCGAGGCCGAGGACAAGCGGGTGGACACCACCCTGCTCGCCCGCGGCCTGTCGGCCATGCATGACGGACTATGGCTGGAATTCTGCCTCAACCCGGATTCCTTCAAGGTCGAGGACGGCATGGCGCTGTGCCATGCCTGGGTCGACGCGAAACTGGCCTAAGCAGGCAACGCCGGCGGATTGACGGCGAAGGGCATCAACGCGAGCGCCGTGTCGCGGTCGCGAGCCCTGACCTCTCGCCGATCGAGAACCTGTGGCAGATCTGCGAGACCGGTGACGACTTCGTCATAAATAGCGGCAGCGGATTTCCGATCCAGCCGGAAGTGCCCATGCGCAGCGAGAGCCGCGCGCGGGTCTGGTTCAGGCGTGAAGTCTGGCGCCGGCGGAAGCACCAGCCTGCCTTGGCGATGCGGCACCACGTCAAAGACAGGCGACAGGCCCCATTGCCCTTCACGGCGCAGAAAGGCGTGATTGCGCAGATGATCGTCGGTGTTGTGGATGAAGCAATTGAACAGCAATCGGCGAAAAAGCTGGCTTTCACAAGGCCTGACTCCCCTCTCGCGGGCCGTGGCCGCGAGTTCCGCATAGGAAGAGCCCGTCGCATACTCCCCCGGCGGCTGGCCGATCAGCGTGCCCGCACTCATATAGCCGTATCGCTGCCCCTCAGGCCCACGGTCGAAGCGGTCGACCAGCAGGACGGAGCGGCCGGCGACGTCTATCACATCGTGATCGGGGGTCTCGATCCCGCACGCCGCCGCAAGATCCAGGCAGACGGCCTCGAGCCTGGGATCGTCGAATATGTCGCCTCGTGCAGGAAATTTAGCGATCCAGGACCGACCGCGGCGCCTGATGCGGGTTTTCGGCCGCGCACCGCCGACGTCGGCCGACCCGCGGAACAGTAAATCGAGATGATGCTGCCGCGGACGCCCCTCATCCACCGCCTCCGCCGCATCCAAAAGGGCTTCCAGCGTGGTCTCGTCTCCCGGAGGCTCGATCATGGCTCGTCCAGGCACAAACCGTTCCGGCCCGTCAGGATCGGGACCGAACAGCAGCTCGCCGGTGCGATCGTCGCCAGCAGCCGCCAAAAACTCCGCCATCCCCCAGGTCTGCTCTGGATAAGCGAAGGAAAGCACCGACTTGCCCCACCCATCCGGCGCGGCGTCGTAGAAGAACAAAGGAACGGCGTGGGGTTCGCTGGCCACCGCCCTCGCCTTCAACGGCAATAGAGGGGCGAGAGGAAAACGGCCGGCGGCGTTTTCCAGCCAGCTTCGCGCATAGCGAAAGAAGGAACGCGTTCGATCCCGCCCCTCGAAAACGAGTTCCCCGACCGGCGCCGTCTCCCCCGCCAGCGAGGCGAAGACCACCAACCGGTCGAGGCGGCCGTTTTCAGAAATCGGCCACATCCGCCCGCCCTCCGGCTTTCCGGCGTCCATGGACGGCTTCGAGATCCTCGCCCTGAGGATCGCTCTCCAACATGCCGGCCAATCTCTCGGGATAGCCGAACACGCCCATGACCTTGGCCAAGACGCCGATGCTGGTACCTGGCGCCCCCGCTTCGAGCGCGACGATGACCTTGCGGGTCACGCCGGCTCGTTCCGCTACAGCGGCCTGGCTGAGGTTGCGGCGCAGCCTGGCCAGCCGCAACCTCTCGCCGAGATGTGACAAAGACTGGGACTCGGCCCCCGTCAGAACGACCTGGCGAGACATGAAAACTGACCCAAATAAGCATCAAAACTAACGCAGTTGTACCTTATTTGGGTCAAAAATGTCAATTACAGTTTAGAAACCTCGACCGCCAGCAGATCGACGATCTCCTGATCCTCGGCCGAGGTCAGACCCGAGACGCCGGCCGCGCCGATCAGCTTGCCGGACGCGTTCTTGAGCGGCGCGCCGCCGGCCAGCTTGGTCAGCTTGGGATCGCAGAAATCGACCGGCAGGATTTCGTCGCGCTTGCAGCGTTCGAAGAAGGCCTGGGTGGTCACGCCCATGCGCGCCGCCGTATAGGCCTTGCCTTCCGAGATTTGGATCGACCGCAGCGGAGCACCGTCCTGGCGGGCGAAGGCCAGCAGGAACCCGGCATGGTCGAGGATCGAGATGCAGATCGGCTTCTTGAATTTTGCCGCCGCCGTTTCCAGGGCCTTTTCCACCAGCTTCTGCGCCTGCGCCAAACCGAGTTCGCTCATCATTCCGCTCCTTGCGTTGGGTGAATTTCTGGTTACCAAAAAGTGCCTATCTTGCAAACGGCCTTTCGGGGACCATCTGCCCCTAACCACCACCCCAGAGCAACGGAGCACCTGAGATGGCAAAAATCGCGATCGTTTACTTCAGCGGCTACGGGCACACCAAAAAGCAGGCCGAGGCCGTCCATGCCGGCGCCGCCTCGGCATCGGGCGCGACCGCGACCCTCTATGCGATCGATCCGGAAGGCAACCTGCCGGACAGCGCGTGGGACGATTTCGATCAGGCCGATGCCATCATCTATGGCAGCCCGACCTACATGGGCGGCCCGGCCTGGCAGTTCAAGAAATTCGCCGATGCCAGCTCCAAGCGCTGGTTCACCCTGGCCTGGAAGGACAAGGTCGCCGGCGGCTTCACCAATTCCGCCTCGGCCAATGGCGACAAATTCTCGACCATCACCTATTTCTTCACTTTGTCGCAGCAGCACGGGCAGATCTGGGTCGGTACCGGGATGAAATCCTCCAACACCAAGGCCGACGGCCCCGACAGCATCAACTGGACCGCGGGCTATGCCGGCGCCATGGCGATTTCCCCGGCCGACGCCTCGCCCGACGAGGCGCCGGGCAAAGGCGATCTGGAAACCGCCCGCCTCTATGGCGCGCGCATCGCCGACTATGCGGTGAAGACGCGTTAAGGATACCCGATACTTAAATATCGTTACTATCGTTTCAGTTGAAATAGTAAAATGGCCCCCTGTCGATAATGATTTTGCGGGGGGCCAATGTCCACACCAACGCTCGTCACGCTTTATGTCAGCAATACGCCCATCGGCGCGGGCCTGACGATCGATCCCCAAGGCGACCTGATCTCCTCGACCGGCTCGGCATTGATCGAGATCGCCAAGACCTCGACCGGCTATGCGAACGCAGCCACCACCTTGGCGACCTTCGGTGCCTCCGAACCGATACAGCCCGTCCTCTTCGACAGCGCCGGCAATCTCTATGGGGTCACCTTTGCCGGGGGCTCGGACACAGTTTACGAACTCGCCAAAACGGCTACGGGCTATGCCGCCTCCCCCACCGTCCTCGCCCCGAACTCCCCCGCCAACTCATTCTTGAGGAGCCTGACGACCGATAGCGCGGGCGACCTGTTCGCGGTCGCTCAAAACATCCCCTTCCAGGGCGCGATCATCGAGGTTCCCCGCACGGCGAGCGGCTTCGGCGCTCCGGTGCTTCTCGCCGGTTTCGACGAAATCAATGGCGGTTCCCCGGGTCTCGGCCTTGTCGTCGACTCCGCCGGAAATCTTTTCGGGACGACCTATAGCGGCGGAAATGGCGACGGCACGATTTTCGAGCTCGCCAAGACAGCCAGCGGATATGCCAGCACCATGACCGTCCTGGCCAATTTCGGCCCGGAAGGCTTCGCGCCCTACTATGGGCTTGTCGCCGACAAGGCCGGAAACCTCTTCGGGCTCACCTCCGCGGGGGGCACCCACGGATACGGAACGCTCTTCGAACTCGCCAAGACCGCCAATGGTTATGCCGGCACCGTCACCACCCTGGTCGATTTCGACGGCACTTATGGGCAGACCGCCGGGCCGCTGCTGATGGATTCCAGCGGCAATCTCTATGGAATCATCCAAGGCGACGGAACCACCACGCACGGGGCCGTGTACGAGATCGCCAAAACCGCCGACGGCTATGCCGCGACACCGACCATTCTCGCCCAGTTCGGCTCCGGAATACTGGGTCCGACCGGGACGCTGACCATGGACGCTCAGGGCAACCTGCTGGGAACGACCATCAACGACGACCGCAGCGCGGGCACGGTGTTCGAGGTCGTCCTCAACGGAAGCGCGGCCAATCCGAGCGCATCCCCGTCGCAGGCGGTGGACCAGGCTTATGCGGGCACGATCACCCAGCCGATCGCCATCAGCGGCACGGTGGCGGATTTCACCACCGCGCTGACCGGCACCGCACACGGGACTTCCGGCCTCTCTATCCTCGAAACGGCCGCGGCGGCGGGACAGATCGCGTCGATCTCCTTCACCGACGCCGGCGTTCCGCCGCTGACCTTGACGACTCAGCAGGTCACCGAAGGAAGCGTCCTGCTGAAAGAGATTTCCACCAACTATTCGCTGGTCGAAGCCGCTGGAACCGTTTCCGGCGAGACGATTTCGGGCTTTGTCTCCGCGCTCGGCACGACGGTGCAATACAACGCCCTGTCGAGCTCGCAAGTGACCATCACGGGTTCCGGCGACGGCCATTCCTTCACCGTGGAATATGGCGGCCAGACCGACAATCTGGATAATATTCAGGCCCTGCAATTCGCCGACCATACGGAAATCGTCGCCAGTACGACCAACGTCCAGGACGGGGTCATCTCCTCGGCGGAGATCGCCAATCTCTACGCCGCCGTCTTCGCCCGCGAACCCGACGTGCCGGGCCTGGCCTATTACGAGCGCGCCGCCATCAACGGCACGAGGGGCATCACATACTATGCGGAGAATTTCCTGTCCTCGCCGGAATATACCGGCAACCCCGCCCACGCTTACGCGCAGACCCCGGCCGGCGACGCGCAATTCATCACCGACACCTATCAGAACCTGCTGCATCGCGCCCCGGAAGCGGGCGCCGTGAGCTGGTACCAGACCAATGTCATCAATCCGATCCTGGCAAGCGCCACCCCCGGCACCGCCGCCTACACCCAGGCCGAATTGCTCGCCCATGCGTCGGTCCTGGCCGATTTCAGCCAGACGCAGGAATTCATCGCCGACGTGCAGGTCACCGCTCAGCATCCCGCCGACGCCCAGCACTATCTGGTGCTGATCTAGAGCCGCTTCATCCGCATCGCCGACCAATCGTCGTCGATGGCGATCTGGCTGACGCAATCGATACCCAGGGCCGGCGCTTCGCGATGGATCACGTCGCGGTTCAAATCGCCGGCCAGTTTCGAGGTCAGCTTCGGATAGGCGATCCACAGGATCGCATCCGCCCTGATGGCCTTCAGCAGAGGCGGGATCTTGTTGTCGAACTCGGCGCGGTTGCGCACGAACTGCACCACCACCTCGGCCTCGCCCAGCGGGGCCGAGGGCGCTTCGATGGCGACCGCGGCGTCGGCCAAGGCCAGACGCCGGTCCTTCTTCACCTGCAGGCGTTCGGCGAGCGGTTTGTCGGACATGGCTCCTACCTCTCGAACTTGGTGGACAGCAGCAGCGAGGTGACCGTGCGGCGCACGCCGGGAATCTCGCCGATCCAATCGAGCACCAGATCCAATTGCTGGGTCGAGGCAGCCTCGATCATCACCAGCAGATCATATTGCCCGCTGGCGGTATAGCAGCGCCGCACCTCGTGCCGGCCCTTCAGGCTGGAGACCAGGCGCGGCAGGTCGCGCGCGCCCACTTCGATCAGCACATGGGCCTGCAGCATGCCCAGCGGCGCGGCCTTTTCCCCCAGCACCGCGGTGTAGCCGACGATGATACCGTCACGTTCCAGACGGGCCAGGCGCTGCTGCACCGCGCTGCGCGATACACCCAATCTTTGCGCCAATGTGGTGGCCGGCAAGCGCGCGTCGGTGCGCAGCAATGCCAGCAGTTCGGCGTCCTTTTCGTCGTCGATTCTGCGGCTCATGCAACGTGCTCAAATTTCATGTCATTACGATAGGTATCACGATCGATACGCGCATATTACCGGTTTATTCCGACAGGCAAAAGACCTCACCATCGGACAAAGATTTCTCTGGGAGGACTTCATGACAAAAGCCATCATTCTCGGCGCCGGCCATATCGGCACCGCCATCGCCGTCGACCTCGCATCGACCGGCGCCTATCAGGTGACGCTCGCCGACCGCGACGCCAGCCGCCTGAAGCTGTCCCAGACCACATCGGTGACCTTCAAGCCGGTCGACGTGACCGATCCGGCCGCCCTGCGCGCCGCGCTCAAGGGCCAGGACGTCGTGATCAGCGCCTGTCCGTTCTATCTGAACACCGGCATCGCCGAAGCCGCCAAGGAATGCGGCGTCAATTATTTCGATCTGACCGAGGACGTCGCCACCACCAAGCGCGTGGCCGAACTGGCCAAGGACGCCAAGACCGCCTTCGCGCCCCAGTGCGGCCTGGCGCCAGGCGCCATCGGCATCATCGGCCATCACCTGGCCCAGGGCTTCGACAAGGCGGTCGGCGTGCATATGCGCGTCGGCGCCCTGCCGCTCTATCCGACCAACGCGCTGAAGTACAATCTGACCTGGTCGACCGACGGCCTGATCAACGAATATTGCAATCCGTGCGAAGCGGTGCGCGACGGCAAGATGGTCGACCTGCTGCCGCTGGAAGGCCTCGAAGCCTTCTCGCTGGACGGCACCGATTACGAAGCCTTCAACACCTCGGGCGGCCTGGGCACCCTGTCGGAAACCCTGGAAGGCCGCGTCGACAATCTCGACTACAAGACCATCCGCTATCCGGGCCACCGCGCCATCATCCAGATGCTGCTGCGCGACCTGGGCCTGCGCGAGGACCGCGACACCCTGCGCCGCATCTTCGAGCGCGCCATCCCCGAGACCGACCAGGACGTGGTCGTCATGATGGTCAACGCCATCGGCGAGAAGGATGGCCGCCTGCGCCAGCAGACCTTCAGCATCAAGATCTATGGCAATGAGCGCCGCTCGGCCATCCAGGCGACCACCTCGGCCGGCGTCTGCGCCATGGTCGATCTGTTCGTCGCCGGCAAGCTGCCGAAGTCCGGTTTCATCCGTCAGGAAGATTGCCGTCTTCCCGACTTCCTGGATAACCGTTTCGGCCGTATCTTCCAGCCCCAATCTGCTCAGGCGGCCGCTTAATCATGATCGACATCAAGACTCTGTTTTCCGAACTCGGCCTCGCCGATCCGTCCCAGGCCGGCGGCGACATCGCCGTCCACTCGCCGGTGGACGGCAAGGTCCTGGCCCATCTCAAGACCGAAACCCAGGCCGCGATCGACGCCAAGATCGCCGCCGCGGACAAGGCTTTCCGCGCCTGGCGCGTGGTCCCGGCGCCGCGCCGCGGCGAGCTGATCCGTATCTTGGGCGAAGAACTGCGCGCCCATAAGGAGCCGCTGGCCAAGCTGGTCTCGCTCGAATGCGGCAAGATCCTCGAAGAGGGCCGCGGCGAAGTGCAGGAAATGATCGACATCTGCGACTTCGCGGTCGGTCTGTCGCGCCAGCTCTACGGCCTGACCATCGCCACCGAGCGCCCGGACCATCGCATGATGGAAACCTGGCACCCGCTCTCCGCCATCGGCGTCATCACCGCTTTCAACTTCCCGGTCGCGGTGTGGGCGTGGAATGCCGCCCTGGCCCTGGTGTGCGGCGATCCGGTGGTGTGGAAGCCGTCGGAAAAGACCCCCTTCACCGCCCTGGCCTGCCAGGGCCTGTTCGAAAAGGCGGCGAAGCGCTTCGGCGATGCGCCGGCCGGCCTGAATGCGGTGGTGATCGGCAAGCGTGAAGCCGGCGAGCAGATCGCCGCCGACCGCCGCCTGACCCTGATCAGCGCCACCGGCAGCTGCGCCATGGGCCGCGCGCTGGCCCCGGTCGTCGCCGCCCGCATGGGCCGGAGTCTCTTGGAGTTGGGCGGCAACAACGCCGCCATCGTCACGCCGTCGGCCGATCTCGATTTGACCGTGCGCGGCATCGTCTTCTCGGCGGTCGGCACCGCCGGTCAGCGCTGCACCAGCCTGCGCCGCCTGATCGTCCATGAGGACATCAAGGCGACCCTGGTCGAGCGCCTGAAGGCCGCCTACAAGACGGTTCCGGTCGGCAATCCGCTGGAGGCGGGTACGCTGGTCGGTCCGCTGATCGACAAGCGCAGCTTCGACGCCATGCAGACCGCGCTGGACGCGGCCAAGAAGCAGGGCGGAAAGGTGCATGGCGGCGAGCGCGTGCTCTCCGACAAATTCCCCGACGCGTATTACGTCTCGCCGGCCATCGTCGAGATGCCCGGTCAGACCGAGATCGTCACAGAAGAGACCTTCGCCCCGATCCTCTATGTCATCGGCTATCGCGAGATCGAGGAAGCCATCGAGCTCAACAACGCCGTGTCGCAGGGCCTGGCCTCCAGCCTGTTCACCATGAATCTGCGCGAGGCCGAGCGCTTCCTGTCGCCGGCGGGGTCCGATTGCGGCATCGCCAACGTCAATATCGGCCCCTCGGGCGCCGAGATCGGCGGCGCCTTCGGCGGTGAAAAGGAAACCGGCGGCGGCCGCGAATCCGGTTCGGATTCGTGGAAGGCGTATATGCGCCGCGCCACCAACACCATCAATTACGGTACGAAGCTGCCCCTGGCTCAGGGCATACGCTTCGAAATCGGCTGAGGTAAAAGGGGGCCCGCGACGAAAGTCCGGGCCCCTTTCTCTTTAGGCGGAGTAAGACAGAGCCGATCCGGCCTGCATCGCCTTGTCCAACGACGCCGTCGCGGCCTGATAGCTGGTCAGAGCGTTTTGGATGTCCTGAAGAACGCTCTGCGCAACCTGGGTCACGCTGCTCGTCGATGTGGAGCTGGCGGTGGTCGAAGCCGCGGCGGCGGCCGAGCTATCCGCGGTCGCGGAGGTACCCGCCGCCCCGCCGACGCCGGTCAGGGCCGACAGATCCTGGAGGAAGTTCTGCATGGCGCCGGCCAGCGAGGAATCGCTGCTGGTCGTGCTGCTGGTCGAACTCGTCGAGCTGGTCGAGCTGCCCGAATCGGTGCCGTCCGCATCGCCCAGCGCGCCCATGCCGCCATGATGGCCGTGATGACCGCCCGCAACGCCGTCGGTCGGCGGCGGACCCGGCGGCTGCCCTTGCCCGTCCTGCCCGCTGCTGTCGGCCTGCGCCTGCATCAGGGTGGATTGCAGGCTGCTCGCCAGCTGTTGGAAAGCGGATGTCAGGTCGCTTTCGCTCAGGGTGGCGATCGAGGTCGAACTGGACGCGCTGCTGCTGTCGCTCGTCGACGTCGTACTATAAGAGGTGGATGAATCGCTCGTCGTCGTCGACGAGGTGCTGCCGATGCCCCATTGACTCAGCAACTGGCTGAGCGCATCGGCGCTTCCTACTGAATTGACCATGATGTAACTCCTGGCTTGGAGCGAACGATTGAAACGTCCGCACAGAAGTACTCACGGAAGGGTTAGTTTATACTTGCGCATATTTCAGTAATTATTTTTTCATTACTTAAAATATGCGAATCACGATCGCACGAATCCATGAAGCATGAAATCGCGGCATGGCTTTCTTTAAGCAAGTGCCGTGCCGAACGTGAAAATCCTTGAAAATCAGAGGGATGATCCGGCACGCTGCAGGAAAGCACCCGAAGCTGCCCGGCAAGTTTTGCCGAGTGCCGGCAAAATTTTCCCGCAAGCCTTTGCCGGGACGCCCCGTGATACCCAGCACGACGTCGATCGAAGGAACATTTATTGGGTCAAGTCAAACAGGCCAGCCCGGCCGCGGGCGCGGCAGCGGATGACGATCTGCTGCTGGCCATCGCAAAGGGGGATCAGCTGGCCTTTCGGCGGCTGATGGAACGCCACGCCAAGCCGATGCTGGCTCTGGCGCACAGATTGACGGGAAGCGCCGAGGACGCCGACGAAGTGGTCCAGGAGGCATTTCTCAAGGTCTGGCGCCTGGCCGCCCGCTGGGAGGTCAATGGCGCGGCGGCCTTCTCAACCTGGTTCTACAGGGTCGTCTTCAATGCCTGCCTCGACCGACGGCGGCGGGCTCCGATGGCGCCTCTGGAAGATGCGGGAACGCCGGTCGATCCGGCGCCCATCGGGTTCGAGACGGCACAGGAGAAGGAGCGCCGACAAGCCATCGTCGCTGCCTTGGACGCGTTGCCGGAACGGCAGAGAAAAGCCGTCTGGCTCTATTATTTCGGCGAGGTGACCGGCCCGGAAGCGGCCCAGATCCTCGGCATGTCGTTATCGGCGCTGGAAGCCCTGCTCGTCAGGGGCCGGCGCAGTTTGAAGAAAGCGCTGGTCAAGCGCGGCATCGTATCGATCGGAGACATCCTATGAACAAGGAAGAATTCGATAAGATCATCAGTGGGGCTTTGCCGCCGGTTAGCATTACCGACGAACGCCTGGATAATTTTATCGACACCGTCCTCGACAGGGCGGCGGCAGAACCCCGCGGGGCGACTGCGAAGCAAGGCCGGACCTGGAATGTCTGGACAATCGGACGCTGGCCGACACTGGCGCCCGCTTTGCGCTTCGCCGTGCCTTTGGCGGTGGCCGTGGTGCTGGGCATCACGGTGGGCGGCCAGTATGAGGACGACTGGCCGGTCGCTCAGTTCAGCACTCTCTATCTGTCGACAACCCTGGTGCCGGTGGGATCGTAAATCATGTGGGGAAAAATCGCGCGCTGGCTGCTGCCGGCGTCACTCGCGCTCAATCTGTTTTTCGCCGTTCTGGCCTTTCGCCATCATCCGTTCCTGCATCCGCGTCCGCCGGATTTCGGGCATGTGGTCGACTTCATGAAACCCAATCTGCCGCCGGCCGATGCCGATATCCTGCAGAAGAGCTTCGAGGCGCACAAGGCCGCCATGGACGAGGCGCGCAAGGCCGGCCAGGACTTCCCCGAGAAGATCCGCGCCGCCTTGACCGCCACGCCCTTCAACCCCGACGCGCTCACGCAGGCGCTGAAGGATGGCCAGGCCGGGCATCAGGGGATGGAAGACGCCATGGCGGCGGCTTTCGTCGAGGCCGCCACCAAGATGTCGCCGGAAGGCCGCGCCGCGCTGGCGGCCCGGCATCAATTCGGCCCGGGCATGCGCGGGCCGGGCGGGCCTGGCAATGGTCCTGGCGGACCGGGCTTCCCGCCGCATGACGGGCCGCCGCCTCCGCCGCCCCCGAATTGACCGTGACAGTCGGGCTGTCTCCTAGGATACTGGGTAATAAAATTACCTAAGGGAGACGGCCCATCATGGGCGACACTTATCCGACCTTGAATTTCGACCTCGGCGAGACCGCCGATTCCATCCGCGACGTGGTCCGTCGCTTCGCTTCCGACGAAATCGCGCCGCGCGCCGCCGACATCGACCGCGACAACCTCTTCCCGAATGATCTGTGGAAGAAGTTCGGCGATCTCGGCGTGCTGGGCATCACCGTTCCCGAGGAATTCGGAGGCGCGTCCTTAGGCTATCTCGAGCATGTCGTCGCCATGGAGGAGATCAGCCGCGCCTCGGCTTCGGTCGGTCTGTCCTACGGCGCCCATTCGAATCTCTGCGTCAACCAGATCAAGCTCAACGGCAGCGAGGCGCAGAAGCAGAAATACCTGCCCAAGCTGATCAGCGGCGACCATGTCGGCGCTTTGGCGATGTCCGAACCGGGCTCGGGCTCGGACGTGGTGTCGATGAAGCTGCGCGCCGACAAGAAGGGCGACCGCTACGTCCTCAACGGCAACAAGATGTGGATCACCAACGGCCCCGACGCCGATGTGCTGGTGGTCTATGCCAAGACCGATCCGGCCGCCGGCTCGAAGGGCATCACCGCCTTCATCATCGAGAAGGGCTATAAGGGTTTCTCGACGGCGCAGAAGCTCGACAAGCTGGGCATGCGCGGCTCCAACACCTGCGAACTGGTGTTCCAGGATTGCGAAGTGCCGGAAGAGAACGTGCTCAACAGCGTCGGGCGCGGCGTGAACGTCCTGATGAGCGGCCTCGATTTCGAGCGCGCCGTGCTGGCCGCGGGTCCTTTGGGCATCATGCAGGCCTGTCTCGACGTAGTGCTGCCCTACATCCATGACCGCAAACAGTTCGGGCAGTCGATCGGCGAATTCCAGCTGATGCAGGGCAAGGTCGCCGACATGTACAGCACGCTGTCCGCCTGCCGAGCCTATGTCTATGCGGTGGCCAAGGCCTGCGACCGCGGCCAGGTGACCCGCAAGGATTCCGCCGGCGCCATCCTCTACGCCGCCGAAAAGGCGACCTGGATGGCCCTGGAAGCGATCCAGGCCCTGGGCGGCAACGGCTATATCAACGAATTCCCGACCGGCCGCCTGCTCCGCGACGCCAAGCTCTACGAGATCGGCGCCGGCACTTCGGAGATCCGCCGCATGCTGATCGGACGGGAATTGTTCGCCGAGACGATGTGAGACTCTCAGGGGAGGCGCTTCGTGCCCTCCCCTTTTTAGAGAACCGAAATAATCTTAACGAGAAGCACCAGAGCAGGAATCAGCAGGTATAAGGCTCTGCAAATCGCCTTATCCGATTCCGGCAGCTTCGATAGATTTGTGCTGAAGATATAGTTGAACTTAAATTCGATATTGTACTTAGCGCACAAATATATCCGCGGCAGACTGAGGCTGATGATAGCCAGAATTATGCACGCTATGCCGCCGAGTAGGTAAGTCACGCCGTTCCCCGCTCAAAATCGCAAGGAGCAGCCTAGCGCGGCCGGCTTCGCCATGAGAAGGCCTTATTCACGAGACAGCCTCTGGACGTTTTCTGATTTTCCCCTACCGTAGGCGGGCAGTAAGCGCTGTCATACCTGCGAAATCATTATCGGGATCGTCCATGTTCAAGCACGCCCTTCTTCTGTCCTCCGCCCTTCTCCTGTCCGCTCCGGCCCTTGCCGCTTCCTCCGATGCCGATGCCCGCGCCGATGCGCTGCTGCGCGACATGAGCCGCGCCGAAAAGCTGCAGCTGGTGTTCGGCTATTTCTCGACCGACGTGCCGGACAAGCATTACAAGCGGATCGAGGGCGGCATGGCGGATTCCGCCGGCTATATCCCCGGCATCGTGCGCCTGCAGATCCCGGCGCAGTCGCAGACCGATGCCGGCGTCGGCGTCGCCACCCAGCGCGGCCCGCACCCGCGCGAGCGTACCTCGCTGCCCTCGGGCCTCGCCACCACGGCGACCTGGAACCCCGAGCTGGCCTTCGAAGGCGGCGCCATGATCGGCAACGAGGCGCGTCTGTCGGGCTTCAACGTGCAGCTGGCCGGCGGCGTCAATCTGATGCGCGAGCCGCGCAACGGCCGCAATTTCGAATATGGCGGCGAAGACCCCCTGCTGGCCGGCACGATCGTGGGCAACGAGATCAAGGGCATCCAGTCCAACCACATCGTCTCGACCGTCAAGCACTATGCCTTCAACGACCAGGAGACCAGCCGCTTCAAGATCGACGTCAAGATCGACGAGGTCTCGGCCCGCCAGTCCGACCTGTTGGCCTTCGAGCTGGCCATCGAGACCGGCGATCCGGGCTCGGTGATGTGCTCCTACAACCGCGTCAACGGCCTGCATTCCTGTGAGAACGACCTGCTGCTGAACCAGGTGCTGAAGAAGGATTGGGGCTTCAAGGGCTATGTGATGTCCGACTGGGGCGGCACCCACTCCACCGAATCGGCGGCCAATAGCGGCCTCGACCAGCAATCCGGCTGGCCCTTCGACCGCTCGCCCTATTTCAAGGACGCGCTGGAGGAAGCGGTGCTGGACGGTCATGTTTCGGCCGCCCGCCTCGACGACATGGCGCACCGCATCCTGCGCGCCATGCTGGCCAACGGCCTGTTCGAGAATCCGGTCGCCGATTTGTCCTCGACCATCGATTACGCCGCCCATGCCAAGATCGCCCAGGCCGACGAGGAAGAAGCCATCGTCCTGTTGAAGAACGAGGACGTTCTGCCGCTGGCCAAGGACGCCAAGACCATCGCCATCATCGGCGGCCATGCCGACAAGGGCGTGCTGTCGGGCGGCGGCTCGGCGCAGGTCTATCCGATCGGCGGCAGCCCGGTGCCGAACGAAGGCCCGGCGGACTTCCCCGGCCCGATGGTGTGGGACCCGTCCTCGCCGCTGGCGGCGCTGCAGGCCCGCACCCAGGCCAAGATCGTCTATAATGACGGCAAGAACCTGCAGGAAGCCGCCCAGCTGGCGGCGCAGAGCGACGTCGTCATCGTCTTCGCCACCCAATGGACCGGCGAGAATGTCGACGCCCCCGATCTCAGCCTGCCGAACAGCCAGGACACGCTGATCGAAGCCATCGCCACCGCCAATCCCAAGACCGTGGTGGTGCTGGAAACCGGCACCCCGGTGCTGATGCCCTGGCTGGGCAAGACCGCCGGCGTGCTCGAAGCCTGGTATCCGGGCTCCGGCGGCGGCGAGGCGATCGCCCGCGTGCTGTCGGGCGAGGTCAACCCCTCGGGCCATCTGCCGGCCAGCTTCCCCGCCTCGATCGCGCAATTGCCGCGCCTCATCGTCGATGGCGATCCCGCCGACAAGGCCGAGCATCCGCGCGCCGACTACACCATCGAAGGCGCGGCGGTCGGCTATAAGTGGCTCGACAAGAAGGGCGCCAAGCCGCTGTTCGCCTTCGGCCATGGGCTGAGCTACACCACCTTCGCCACGTCCAATCTCGGGGCGGTGCCGGAGGGCAAGGGAATCCGGGTGTCGCTGACCCTGCACAATGCCGGAACCATGGATGGCAGCGGCCTGTCGCAGATCTATGTCGCTCCGGCGGCGGGCGGCGGATGGGAAGCGCCCAAGCGCCTGGGCGCCTTCAAGAAGGTTCCGCTCAAGGCCGGCGAAAGCCAGACCATCACCATGACCGTCGATCCGCGCCTGCTCGCCACCTGGGACAGCAAGGCGCATGGCTGGAAGATCAAGGGCGGCGAGTACAAGGTGATGGCCGGCAATTCGGCCGAAGAGATCACCGCCACCGCCAATGTGCATGTGAGCGACGCCACCCTCGGCGCCAACGGGCGGTGAAAGCCTCTCTGCGCCTCGTGGCGGGGCTGATCGCCCTGCTGGCAAGCGCCGCTGTCGCCGCGCCGGAACCGGTGCGGATCGACAGCGGGCTGGTGACCGGCACTGTCGAAGACGGGATCGCGGCGTGGCGGAGCATTCCCTACGCCGCGCCGCCGGTCGGCCAGCTGCGTTGGCGCGAGCCCCAGCCGGTAACGTCGTGGCAGGGTGTGCGGCAGGCGACCTCCTTCTCTCCCACCTGTATGCAGGCTTCGAGCTGGGACAAGCAGCCCCGCAGCGAGGATTGCCTGACCCTCAGCGTTTGGGCGCCGGAAGATTATTCCGGCAAAAAGCTGCCGGTGATGGTGTGGATTCACGGCGGCGGGCTGCATTCGGGCTCGGGCAGCCAGCCGCTTTTTCTCGGCGACCAATTGCCGCGCCATGGCGTCATTCTGGTCACCCTCAATTACCGGCTCGGAATCTTCGGGTTCTTCTCGCATCCCGAACTGACCGCCGAATCCCCGTTCCATGCCTCGGGCAACCAGGGCCAGCTCGACCAGATCGCGGCGCTGCAGTGGGTCCAGCGCAATATCGCGGCGTTCGGCGGCGATCCGGCGCGGGTCACCATTTTCGGCGAATCAGCCGGTTCGGGGTCCGTCCGGCACTTGATCGCCTCACCGCTGACCGAGGGCCTGTTCCAGGCCGCCATCGGCGAAAGCGGCGCCGATTATTCCCGGCGGATCAAGCCGGAGCACAGGCTGGCCGCGGCGGAAGACCGCGGCAAGCGTTTCGCCGAAAGCATTGACGCCGGGTCCCTCGCCGCCCTGCGCGCCTTGCCCGCTGAAACGCTGTCCGAGAAACCTTGGAAGCCCGACGAAATCGTCGATGGCCATGTGGAAATCGGCGAAGTGTCGGAGGCCTATGCGGCGCATCGCCAGCGCGACGTCCCGTTGCTGGTCGGCTGGAACGCCGATGAAGGCGTCGACCTGGCCGGCGAGGTTCAGGACCTGACGCCGCAAGGTTTTCGCGAGATGCTCGCGGGGTTGTTCCAGCCTCGGCCGATCCCGCCTTTGTTCGATACCCGCTATCCGGCGGCGGAGGAGTCGAAGGTGCGCTTGATGCAGGATTCCATGGGCGCGGCGATGTGGAACTGGGCCAGCGAACAGGTAGCCGGGGCGCGCAGCCCGGCCTATGCCTATTACTTCCTGCATGTGCCGCCCGAGCCGGACGAGCCCTGCACTTATGGCTGCCGCGCCGGCCACGGCGCCGAGCTCCGCTATGTGTTCGGCCATCTCGACCAGGACCGCGCCTGGCGCCCGGAAGACCGGGAAATAGCCGCGCGCATCCTCGGCTATTGGACCAATTTCGCCAAAACCGGCAACCCGAACGGCCCGGGCCTGCCGGTCTGGCCGAGATTCGACGGCAAGGCGCAGACCGTGCTCCGCCTCGGCACCAGCGCCGAGATCGCCGAGCGCGGCGAATTCCCCGACTATTCGGCCTGGCTGGCGGCGCTCAGAGGCCCGTGAACGGCACTTCGTGACCGAGGAACAATTCGCTGACCTCGGCCACCTTGCCGGCATCGCCGGTGGTGATGAAACGGGTCGGCAATCCCTCGCCATCGTCGAACTCAGGATGGCGCTCGAGATAATGGGCCAGGCTGCGCGCCACCAAAGTCGGCTGGGATAGAATTTCGACTCCTTCGGGCAGCGCTTCGGCGAACAGATCGGCGACCAGCGGGTAGTGGGTGCAGCCCAGCATCACCGCGTCGGGAGCCTTGCCCTCCAGCTGAATCATCATCGCCTCGGCATAGGCTTGCACCGCATGGCGCAGCTCTTCCCGCTCCGCCTTATGCTCGATCAGATCGACCAGGCGCGGGCAGGCCTGCTGCACCACGCGGACTTCCGGCGCGCGCTTGGCGACTTCGACCGGATAGGCGTTGGACGAGACCGTCCGGCTGGTGGCGAACACCGCGACGGTGCGGGCTTTCTCGACCGGCGGGCGCTCGGCGGGATCGGCCATCCAGGGCATGCCGGTGATGGCCTCGACCATCGGCACCAGCACGCCGAGTATGCGGTTGTCGGGATAGGCGTCGGAAAGCCAGGTCTGCTGCAAATGGCGAAGCGCGTTGGCCGAGGCGGTGTTGCAGGCCAGGATCACCAGCCGGCAGCCCTGGCCAAACAGAGTTTCCACCGACCGGCGGGTCAGCTCGCGGATATCGTCCGGGCTCCGCTCGCCATAGGGCGCGTGGGCATGGTCGCCGAGATAGAGAAAGGACCGTTGCGGATATTTGCGTTTGACCGCGTCATAGACGGTGAGGCCGCCGCAACCCGAATCGAAAATACCGATCATGGATGAACATCAAAAAGAAAAACCGCAGGAGACATCCCCCGACCGGCGCTCGGAGTCCACGAAAAAATGGGCGGCACAGCGTAAAGAGGCCGAGGATGCCAAAGCCGCCGACGATGTCCGCCTGGCCGAACAGGCCCGCCAATGGGACGAACAGGCCCAGGAGGGATATCACAATCCCAAAGGCGTGTGGATAGGCTTGGCCCTGGTGATCGCCCTGGTCGCCGCCGGCTGGTGGGTCATCGATACTCTACGATGCGACCCGCTGGAGTCGGACCTCGCTCTCGTCAAAAAGGACGCATGCAGATGAGCAAGCGGTGGACCGCGCGGTGCCGCGCCAACCGCTAGCCTGCGACCGACCTAGTGCCGGAGATCATCGATCATGCAGGACAATACTCTCGACCGCTGGAAGGTCCGTTTCTCCAAAGCCGCGCAATTGCTGACCGAGCGGCTGGATGACCCGCCGCCCCTTGAGGAACTGGCCGCCGCGGCGGCCATCTCGCCCTATCATTTCCATCGGTTCTGGCGCGCCCTGACCGGCGAGACGGTCAGCCAGAGCGTGCTGCGGCTGCGGATCGAAGCGTCGCAGCAGATGCTCGCCTCCGGCGGAGGCAGCGTGACCGAAGTCGCCATGGCGTCCGGATTCGGCACACCGCAGAGCTTCGCCCGCGCGTTCCGCCGCCAGACCGGCGTCACCCCCACCGCCTTTCGCGAAACGACCACGGCCTCCGCCATCCCGTCGGGCGCGCCCGAGATCGAGATCCTCGAACGTGACCGCGTCCTGGTGGTGGCCCTGCGTCATAGCGGCGATTATTTCGGCCTCAACAAGACCTATGGCGAACTCTGGAGCTGGGCCGACAAGGCCGGTTTCCTGGCCGGGTTGCAAGGCATCTACGGCATTCCGCTGGACGACCCCGACAATGTTCCCGTTTCCGATCTGCGCTATGAAGCATGCCTGGCGCTGGGCGTCGTCGCACCGCCCCCGCCATTTCATCTTCTGACGCTTCCGGGCGGCGAGACCGCGCGGATGCGCCATCACGGTTCCTATGCCGGGTTGGAGGAGGCCAAGCAGCGCATGGTGGAGGACTGGCTGCTGCCCTCGGGCCGCGAGCCGGCGGATCACCCGATCTACAGCCATTTCCTCAATGATCCGGACAATACGGCCGAGGCGGACCTGATCACCGATCTGTATCTGCCCCTGAAAGCTTAGCGGCCAGAGCCTGGGCGACTTTCGAGGTCGGCGCCTTACCCAATTGCCGGCAGACGGCGCGGCCCGCCGCGGCCAGCTTATCGAGAGAAACGCCGGTCTCGACGCCCAGGCCGTTCAACATATAGACCAGATCCTCGGTGGCGAGATTGCCCGAGGCGCCCTTGGCATAGGGACAGCCGCCCAATCCGGCGACCGAGGAATCCACCACGCCGATGCCGAGCTCCAGGCACGCCAGCACGTTGGCGAGAGCCTGGCCGTAGGTGTCGTGGAAATGCACCGCCACCCGATCCGCACCCAGCGCGCCGACGGCGGATTTCATCAGGGCCTTGGCGCGATGGGCGGTGCCGACGCCGATAGTGTCGCCGAAAGAGATCTCGTAGCAGCCCTGCCCGGCCAGCTTTTCGGCCAGCTCGATCACTGTCACCGGCGAGATGTCGCCTTCATAGGGGCAACCCAGCACGCAGGAGAGATAGCCACGCACTTTCACACCGCGCGCCAGAGCCGCCTCGATCACCGGGGCGGTGCGCTGGAAGCTTTCCTCGATGCTGCAATTGATGTTGCGCTGACTGAAGCTCTCCGAGGCCGCCAGGAAGATGGCGATCTCCTTGGCGCCCGCCGCCAAGGCCGCGTCGAGGCCCTTCTGGTTCGGCACCAGCACCGGCAGCGAAACACCGGGCAGCGGCTTCAAACCAGCCAACACGTCCGCGCTATCCGCCATCTGCGGCACCCATTTGGGCGAAACGAAGCTGCCCGCCTCGATGGTCTTGAGTCCGGCCTCGGCCAGTCCTTCGATCAAGGCGATCTTGGCGGCCAGCGGAACCGGCGCGGCTTCGTTCTGCAGCCCGTCGCGCGGACCGACTTCGACGATACGCACCGAGCTCATTCCGCATCCTCCAGCACCAGCAATTCCGCCGCCTCGGGAACCAGATCGCCGACCGCGAAGGGCAGCTTGGCGACTGTGCCCTTCTTCGGGGCGGTGATGGTGTGTTCCATCTTCATCGCTTCGATCACGATCAAGGGGGCGCCCTTCTCGACGATCTGGCCGGCCGAGACGAACAGCTTGGTCACCTGGCCCGGCATCGGCGAGACCAGCTTGCCGGCCGCCGCTTCGCCGCCGCCCACCGCCAGCGGGTCCGGTAGCGCGAAGACGGCTTCGTCACCCAGGGCGAAGATGGTCAGGGTCCGCTCGCCGAACACGGCGCGGGCGGACAGGCTGCGCTGGTCGAGACGCGCGGCAATCGCCCCGTCCCCGCCGCAGACACCCGACACCGTAACGCTGCCGCCGTCCGGCAGATCGAGGACGAAACCGCCGGTGCGGTAATGCGCCCGCACCGTGATCTCGTCCAGCGCCACATCGACATAGGCGTCGCGGTTGAGGCGCCAGCCCGGCGACCGGCCCCAGGGCGACCAGGGGTCGGTCGGATCGATCGCCTGTTCGGCATCGCGCTCCGCCTTGCGCAGCACGGCCAGAACGGCCAGCGCGGTCATCAGGGTTCGGTCCGGAACCGGAGCCTTGAGATCGGCGGCATGGCGCGGGATGAAGCCGGTATCGACCTCGCCCGCGGCGAAGGCCGGATGGCCGACGATCGAGCGGAGGAAGCGGCGGTTTGTGGCCACACCGGTCACCTCGGTCTCGCCCAAAGCGCGGTGCAGCCGGCCGATCGCCTCGGCGCGATCCGCGCCATAGGCGATGACCTTGGCCAGCATCGGATCGTAATGCATCGACACCGAATCGCCCTGGCGCACGCCGCTATCGATACGAACGCCTTCCGGCCAATGCAGATGGGTCAGCTTGCCGATCTGCGGCAGGAAGTCGCGTTCCGGGTCCTCGGCATAGAGGCGCACCTCGACGGCATGGCCGGTCGCCTTGATCTGATCCTGCGCCAAGGGCAGCTTTTCGCCGCGCGCGACGCGGATCTGCCACTCGACCAGATCCTGGCCGGTGATCGATTCGGTGACCGGATGCTCGACCTGGAGACGGGTATTCATCTCCATGAAATAGAATTGTTCGCCTTCCGAAATGAACTCGACGGTGCCGGCGCCGACGTAAGCAACCGCGCGCGCCGCCCCCAGGGCCGCCTCGGCCATCGCGGCGCGGCGGGTCTCGGGGAAATGCGGCGCCGGCGCTTCCTCGACCACCTTCTGATAGCGGCGCTGGATCGAGCAGTCGCGCTCGAACAGATGCACGAAATTGCCATGCCTATCGGCGAACACCTGCATCTCGATGTGGCGCGGCCGGGTCAGATATTTCTCCAGCAGAACCTTCGGGTCCTTGAAGGCGTTCTGCGCCTCGCGCTGGGCCGAGGACAGAGCATCGGCGAACTCGGCCTTGGCGTTGACGATCTTCATGCCCTTGCCGCCGCCGCCGGCCGAAGCCTTGATCAGCAGCGGATAGCCGATGCGATCCGCCGCCGCCGCCAAGGTCTCGAAGGACTGATCGTCGCCGTGATAGCCGGGCACCAGCGGAACGCCGGCCTTTTCCATCAGCGCCTTGGCCGCGCTCTTCGAGCCCATGGCGCGGATCGCCGAAGCGGGCGGACCGACGAAGGCGATGCCCGCCGCCGCGCAGGACTCGGCGAAATCGGCATTCTCGGACAGGAAGCCATAGCCGGGATGGATCGCATCCACCCCCGCCTGCTTCGCCGCTTCGAGAATGACGTCGGCGCGGAGATAGGAATCGCGCGCCGCCGCGCCGCCGATGCAGAAGGCCTGATCGGCGAAGGCGACATGGGCTGAGTGGGCGTCGGCTTCGGAGTAGACTGCGACGGTGGACAGGCCCAGCCGCTTGGCGGTGCGCATGACGCGCAGGGCGATCTCGCCGCGATTGGCGACCAGAAGGGTCTTCATGACTCGCTCCGCCAGGCGGGAGTGCGTTTCTCCAGGAAAGCCCCGACACCCTCGCGCCCTTCGGCGCTGGCGCGCTGGCGGGCGATGCGGGCCGCCGTCTCATCGATCACGCGGACCGACAAAGGCTGGTCGACGAAGGCCAGCAGCGACTTGGCCTCGGCCAGAGCCGAAGGCGCCGCCATCAGCAAAGCGTCGATTTGCTTCTGAATAACCTCGTCGAGCCGGCTTTCCTCGACGACCTCGTGCACCAGCCCCATGGCTTTGGCCTGTTCGGCCGAGAAGCGCTCCGCGGTCAGGCTCCAGCGCCGCGCGTTGCGCACGCCGATGGCGCGCACGACATAGGGGCTGATCACGGCGGGAATCAGGCCGAGGCGCACTTCCGTGATGGCGAACTGGGCGCTTGGCACCGAAATCGCGATGTCGCAGCAGGCGATCAGCCCGACCGCGCCGGCGAAGGCGGAGCCCTGCACCCGGGCCAGAACCGGCTTGGGGCACAAATCGATGGCCTGCATCAGCCGCGCCAGGGCCTTGGCGTCGGCCAGATTCTCGGCGTCGGAATAGCCGGCCATGCGCTGCATCCAGGCGAGGTCGCCGCCGGCCGAGAAATATTTTCCGGACGCCTGGAGCACCACCACCCGCACCGCCGGATCGGCGGCGGCAAGCAGGAAGGCCTCGGTCAGGCTGGAGATCACCAGATCGTCGAAGGCGTTCGACTTTTCCGGGCGGTCGAGGGTCAGACGGAGCACGCCGCCTTGTAGATCGGAATGAAGACTCATCACATGCGGAACACGCCGAAGCGCGTCTCCTCCGGAGGGGCGTTGAGGGCGGCGGACAAAGCAAGGCCGAGCACGCGGCGGGTATCGATCGGGTCGATGATGCCGTCGTCCCACAGGCGCGCCGAGGCGTAGTAAGGATGGCCCTGCTTCTCATACTGGTCGCGAATCGGTGATTTGAACTGTTCTTCCTCGGCCTCGGGCCAGGAACCGCCCTTGCCCTCGATGGCGTCGCGGCGCACGCGGGCCAGCACATTGGCCGCCTGCTCGCCGCCCATCACCGAGATGCGCGAATTGGGCCAGCTCCACAGGAAGCGCGGATCATAGCCGCG
>JAJPHO010000040.1 GCA_021325215.1 Alphaproteobacteria bacterium | reverse complement strand
GGCGTCGGCAAGACCGAGATCGCCCGCCGCCTGGCCCGCCTGGCCCAGGCGCCGTTCCTCAAGGTCGAGGCGACCAAATTCACCGAGGTCGGCTATGTCGGCCGCGACGTCGAGCAGATCGTGCGCGATCTGGTCGAAAGCGCGATCATCATGACCAAGGAACGCCTGCGCAAACAGGTGACCGCCAAGGCCGAGCTGGCCGCCGAGGAGCGCGTCATCGATGCGCTGGTCGGCGAGCACGCTTCCGCCGACACCCGCCAGAAGTTCCGCAAGCAGCTGCGCGAAGGCTCGCTGAACGAGCGTGAGATCGAACTGCAGGTGGCGGACACCGGCGGCATGCCGACCTTCGAGGTGCCCGGCATGCCCGGCGCCCAGGTCGGCATGGTCAATCTGGGCGATATGTTCGGCAAAGCCTTCGGCAACCGCACCAAGCCGCGCAAAATGACCGTCGAGGAAAGCTACAAGGTGCTGCTGGCCGAAGAGAGCGACAAGCTTCTCGACCAGGACACGGTGGTCAAGCAGGCCATTGCTTCCGTCGAGGATAACGGCATCGTCTTCATCGACGAGATCGACAAGATCTGCGCCCGTTCCGGCGAGTGGAAAGGCGGCGACGTCAGCCGCGAAGGCGTGCAGCGCGACCTGCTGCCGCTGATCGAGGGCACCACGGTGAATACCAAATATGGCCCGGTGAAAACCGACCATATCCTGTTCATCGCCTCGGGCGCCTTCCACCTGGCCAAGCCGTCCGACATGCTGCCGGAACTGCAGGGCCGCCTGCCGATCCGGGTGGAATTGCAGGCCCTGTCGCGCGAAGACATGGTCCGCATCCTGACCGAGCCGGAAGCCAGCCTGATCAAGCAGTACAAGGCGTTGATGAAGACCGAGGAGGTCGACCTCGACTTTACCCCGGAAGCCGTCGAGGCCTTGGCCGACCTCGCCGCCGAGATCAATCGCGGCGTCGAGAATATCGGCGCGCGCCGCCTGCATACCGTGCTTGAACGGCTGCTGGAGGAAATCAGCTTCTCGGCCACCGACCGCGCCGGCTCGACCGTCGTGATCGATGCGACCCTGGTCAAGGAACGGGTCGGCGAACTGGCCAAGAACGCCGACCTCTCCAAGTTCATTCTCTAGACAATCTTGCGGCCTTACTGGGTCACAAGATTGTCTGGAGTCCTATATGACGCATCGCCTCCGGCTCAGCGTTTTTAACTGCTGGCCAAGCTGGCTCAGTCGGTGCCGAGCAGATCGAGCAGAGCCTGGAGGCGATCGTCCGATAAAACGCCGATCTGCTCGGCCAGACGGTTCGCCAGCAAGGTGGCGGTGGGGGTGAGACCCGACGTGTCGAGGGTGATCTTGGGATGGGACAGGCGGGCCAGCTGTTTCATCTCCTCGGCCTCATCCCAGATCACGTTGAAATAGCCGAGGATCTGCATGACCAGGCCGGGGCTGGGCCGGCCGCGATGGCCATGTTCCAGCGCCGACAGATAAGCCGAGGACAGATGCAGGTCCGCCGCCATCTGCTTGAGGCTGATGCCGCGCTGGCGGCGCAATTGCCGCAATTTCTCGCCGAACGGCGTCATCGGCGCCTCTGCAGCAGAACATAGAGCGCGCCGGTGCCGCCATGTTTGGGCTGAGCATTGGTAACCGCCAGAACCGGCGGTTTCCAGGTCTCCAGCCACAGCGGCACTTCCTGCTTCAGCCGGCCCGGCCGGTCGAGACCGCCTTTGCCGGTGATCACCAGCAGACAGCGCTTGCCGGCGGCGGCCTGGGTTTCGACGAAGCGCCGCAGCGCGCCATGGGCGGCCTGCAGCGTCATGCCGTGCAGATCGATCACCGCCTCGACCTTGCGCTCGCCGCGGCTGAGATGTTTGAGGGTCTGGCCGTCGACCCCGTTGGGGCGGCGCTGCGGCTGGGACGCGGGAAGAGGCGGGGGCTCGGCGGCCGCTTTGACGACCGGCGTCGGGATGGGGTCCGGTACCGGCTCTTCCAAAGGCGGCAGGGGCTTATAGGGCGTGACGTTCCGCATCGCCGACCGCCACAGCCGGGCCTCGTCGGCGGTGAGGGTGCGGGTCCGGCGCATGGATCAGCCAGCCGGCTCGATGACGGGAGAAATTTCGGCGACCGGGCTGGAGCGCTGGGCCGGCAGCAGCACGTAATAGGCGCCGCGGCTGCTCATGCGGCCGGCCTTGGCGAAGGCGGTCTCGCCGCTACCCCAGAAAATGTCGGCGCGCACCGCGCCGGTGATGGCGCTGCCGGTATCCTGAGCCACCATCAGTCTCTGCAGGCGCACCCCGTCGGGATCGATGGTATCGAGCCAGACCGGAATGCCGAGCGGAATGAATTTCGGATCGATCGCCAGGCTGCGCCCCGCCGTCAGCGGCACATTGAAGGCGCCGACCGGACCCTCGCCGGCCATGAAGCGGAAGAACACATAGCGTTCATTCTCGGCCATCAGGGCCGGGGCTTCGCCGGGATGCGCCTTCAGCCAGGCGCGGATCGCCGGCATGGTGGTTTCACCCTGGGCCAATTTACCGTGGCGAATCAGGATCTTGCCTAGGCCGAGAAAATCGTGCCCGTTGGTGCCGTCGAAATGCACCTGCTGCGAAGTGCCGTCATCGAGCAACACGCGGCCGGAACCCTGGATATGCAGAATGTGCAGATCGACCGCGTCGTCGACCCACAGCAGCACCTGGGCCTTGCCATCCAGCGCGCCGGCCTCGATCTGCGCCCGGGCCGGATAATCGGCGCCATTGGCGGGCTTGGCCGGCCAGCCGGTCGGACGGGCGTAAAGCGGAATATGATATTTGGCGCTCTTATGGCGCGAGCCGTGCAGCTCGGCTTCGTAATAGCCGGTGAACAGCCCGTCATCGCCATGACCATTGCCGACCCGAAAGGGCTGGAACCAATCCTGCAGATAGGTACGCAGGGCCGCTTCGTCGTCCAGTTTCAGCCAGCGCAGCGCGCCGCACGGACCGCTCCAATCGGCGGCGGTTCCGCCGGCGCCGTTATTGCCGATCACCTGGCTGGTGGGCAGCTGGGTCAGGCGGTCGCAGCTCTTGCGCAGGGCAGGGATCACTTCGGCCAGGCGATCGGTGTCCCAGCCGGGCAACTGGCGGAAGGAAACCGGGATGTAGCTGAGCTTATCGGGCGGCGGCGGTCCGGTCACCACGGGCGGCGGAGCGGTCTTCTCTCCGCAGGCGGCCAGCAGCAGCACGCCCGCCAGGAGCAAAGCGATCCGCCGCATCAGTGATCCCCCATCAATGATCCGTGGTGCCCGTGGCGACCAGACGCCAGTTGGGGTCCTTGGACGAAACGTCGCGGGCGAAGCGCCACAGATCGATCAGGCGGACATCTTCGCCGCCCGGAGTGTGCTGCTCGCTGACGAAGCGCACGGAAATCTCGGCCATGCGGCCATCGAGCCTGGCTTCGTCGAAGGTGGCGGAAACGATGCGCACCAGCTCGCTGCCATGCTCGTCGGGTCCGCCGCCGCGCTGATCGATGGCGGCGGTGAAATCGCCATAGACCTGATCGGACAGCAGCGGGCGCAGCGCCTGTTTGTCACCGGCGGCGAAGGCCTTGACGATGGTCTCGAACGCCCATTGTGCGCCGGCCAGGAATTGCTCGGGATTGAAGCCTGGATCGGCGGCGGCGATCTGCGCCATCGGGTCCTGCGGGCGGCTGGTGTCAGCGGCGGGCGGCACGCGGCGGGCGGCCAGATCGATCACCGGAGCACCGAGATCCTGCGGCGGACGGGGCGGCTGGTCCTGGTCGGCATTGCGCCGGCCGAGCACGCTGCGCAGCCTGAGGCCGAGAAATACGGCGATCATGGCGAAGATGACAATGTCGAGGTAAGGCTGCGAATCGTTCATAAGCCAAGAAATAAGCCGAACCCCGGCAAAGAGCAAGGGATGGGCCGACTTGTAAAGACCCGTTCCGCCGTGCTAGCTACCCTGATCTATTTCTTGGAGCACGTTATGTCGGATCAAGCTGAAGCGGGGAGCTTGCTGCCCATCCAGGTCAATGCCCAGTACGTCAAGGATCTGTCGTTCGAAGTTCCGGGCGCGCCGCAGGTGTTCACCGAGCTGGCCGGCGCCTCGCCGGAACTGGCCGTGCGCGTCGATCTCAATGCCACCCCGATGGGCGGCAACACCTTCGAAGTGGTGCTGATCCTGGCCGCCGACGCCAAGGTGGGCGAGAAGGTCGGCTTCATCGTCGAGCTGACCTATGGCGGCATCTTCACGCTGAACGTGCCGGAAGAGCATGTGCAGCCGATCCTGCTGATCGAGGCGCCGCGTCTGCTGTTCCCGTTCGCCCGCTCGATCATCGCCAATGTGACGTCCGAAGGCGGCCTGCCGCCTCTGATGCTGCAGCCGATCGACTTCGCGGCTTTGTACCGCGCCCGCATGGAACACTTCGCCGCGGGCAACGAAGGCCCTGTTCCGGTAGGGAATTAATCTCGGTTTTTCGCTTATCCCGGCGCCCTCGCGGCGCCGCGCGAAGGCTGCCCCTCGGTCAAAGACCGGGGGCAGACGAGGCGGTAGCCCAGGGCACGGAGTGCCCGCCCGGCGCTTGAGGGCTTAAACTTTTAACCAAACCGCGTCGGTCAGTTTGGCGATGAATTCGCCGTGGGCGGCGCGCTCTTCTTCGCTCGCGGCGTGCGGCCGGGGGGCACGCGCTTGCCGAACGATTTCGGCCTTTTCCGCCGAAGCCGCGACCGCCTGACGGCCCGAGGCCGCCAAAGCCAGGCCGGGCTCACGGCCGCCGATCAATTCAAGATAGACATGCGCCAGCAATTCGGCGTCGAGCAGCGCGCCATGCTTGTCGCGCTTCGAATTGTCGATGCCGAAACGGCGGCACAGCGCATCCAGGCTGGCCGGCGAGCCGGGAAAGCGCTTGCGGGCCATCGCCACCGTATCGATCGCGCGGTCGCGCGGCATGGTCGGATAGCCCAGCATCTGAAGCTCCCAATTGAGGAACTTCATATCGAAATCGGCATTGTGGATGACCAGCCTGGCTTCGCCGATGAACTCGACGAATTTCACCGCTTCGGCGGCGAATAAAGGCTTATCGGACAGGAATTCCTCGGACAGGCCGTGCACCTTATAGGCCTCTTCCGGCATGTCGCGCTCGGGATTGAGGTAGACGTGGTAAACCTCGCCGGTCGGCACATGATTCAACAGCTCGACACAGCCGATTTCGACGATGCGATGGCCGGCGGTCGGATCGAAGCCGGTGGTTTCCGTATCGAGCACGATCTCGCGCATTCTCAATCCTTCTTGATCAAAATATCTGCCAGCAGCCTGTCGATCTGACGCTGCGCGGCCCGCTTGCCCAGGCCGGTCTGAATTACCAGGTCGGCGCGGCGGCGCTTTTCGCCGTCCGGCATCTGATGCGACAGGATTCCGGCCAGTTTTTCCGCCGTCATGCCCGGCCGCTTCATCACCCGGGCAGTTTGCAGGAAGGCGGGGGCCGACACCACCACGATCACGTCGGCCAGCGCATCGCCGCCGGTTTCGAACAGCAGCGGCACGTCGAGCACGACGACCGGCACGCGCCGCGCCCGGGCCCGGCGCAGGAACTTGCGGCGTTCCTCGCCAACCAGCGGGTGCAGGATGGCTTCGAGTTTTTTCAGGGCGGCATCATTGCCGAACACTTGGGCGCCCAGTTTCTTGCGATCGACGGCACCGTCGATCACCACGCCGGGAAATGCCCGGGCAATCGCCGGGACGGCTTTGCCGCCTTTCGCGCTGAGGCCATGAACCGCACGGTCCGCGTCATAGACCGGAACCCCGCGGCGGCGGAACAGATCGGCCGCCGTGCTCTTGCCCATGCCGATCGAACCGGTCAGGCCGATCACTTTCATGGAGCCAACATCATGTCGCGGATCGCCGGGGTGACCTCCGGCATCACCCCGAACCAGGCCTCGAAGCCGGGCCGGGCCTGATGCAGCAACATGCCGATTCCATCGGCTACCGGATTGCCGCGCTGGCGCGCCGCCGCCAGCAGAGCAGTTTCGAGCGGCGCATAGACCATGTCGTTGACCAGCGCGTCTTGCGGCAAACGGTCGAGCGAAATCTCCAGCGGCGGCTGGCGGGTCATGCCCAGGCTGGTGCTGTTGACCAGCAGGACGGCGTTTTCCAAGGCCGCTTCGCGGCCGCTCCATTCGACCGGCACGATCGGCCCGCCGAGATCGGCGGCGAGCTGGCGCGCGCGGTCGATCGAGCGGTTGACCAGGCGTATTTCCGCAACCCCCTCCTCGATCAGCGCGGCGCAAGCCGCGCGCGCGGCGCCGCCGGCGCCGAGAATGACCGCCGGGCCGGCAGCGGGCGAAGGGCGTATCTCTTTAAGATTGAAGATGAATCCGAGCGCGTCGGTATTCCGTCCGGTAATCCGGCCCTCGCCATCGATCACCAGCGTGTTGACCGCGCCGATGCGCGCCGCCAGCGGCTCGACCTTATCCACAAGCTCCAGCACCGCTTCCTTGTGCGGCACCGTCACATTGCCGCCGGCGAAGGAGAGGCGCGGCAGCATCCGCACCGCTTCGGCCAGGTCGGCGGGCGCCACCGGCAGCGGCACATAGGCGCCGTCGATGCCGTGCAGGGCCAGCCAGTGATTGTGCAGACGCGGCGATTTGGAGTGACTGACCGGCCAGCCCAGAATTCCCGCCAGGCGGGCTTTTCCCGAGATCATTTAGGAAGCGCCCCGGCCTCGCGCAGGGCGATCAGCAGCGGCACCACCGGCAAGCCGAGGATCGAGTAATAATCGCCCTCGATCTTGGCGAACAGCTGGACGCCGAGACTTTCCACCTCATAGGCGCCGACCGACCGGACCAGGCCCGGCCCGCCCTTGTCGAGATATTGCTCGAGAAATTCATCCGAAAAATCCCGCATGGTCATCTCGGCCACCTCGGTATGGCGCCAGATGATGCGGCCTTCATGGGCGATCACCGCGGCGGTGATCAACTGATGGGTCTTGCCGCGCAAGGTCTGCAGATGGCGGCGCGCCTCGTTGCGATTGGCGGGCTTGTCGAACCACACCCCGTCGCTTTCCAGCATCTGGTCGGCACCGATCACATAATGGCCGGGCAGGATGTCGGCGACACTGTTGGCTTTGCTTTCGGCCAGGACCTCGGCCACGTCGGCGGCGCTGGCGCCGCCTTCCTTGAGTTTCGTCTTGATCGGCGCCTCGTCGACAGGCGGCTTGGCGGTATCGAAATAGATGCCGGTCTGGCTCAACAATTGGCGGCGCGAGGAACTGGTCGAGGCCAGGACGATCATGGTGCCTCCTCCGCCGCTTCGCGCCGCTGGGTCAGCAGTTGCAAGATGGTGGCCGAAGCCTCCTCGATCGAACGGCGCGTCACGTCGATCACCGGCCAGCCCTGACGGGCGAACAGGCGGCGCGCCTCGGCGACCTCGCTTTTCACCTGTTCCTCGTCGGCATAGTCGGTCTCGTCGTTCTGCTGCAGGAATTTCAGGCGCGAGCGGCGGATGTCGGCCAGGCTCTTCGGCTCCTTGGTCAAGCCGACGATAAGCGGTCCCTTCAGCGACATCAGCTCAGGCGGCGGCGGCATGCCGGGAATAAGCGGCACATTGGCCGCCTTGACCCCGCGATTGGCCAGATACATGCAGGTCGGCGTCTTCGAGGTGCGGGACACCCCGGTCAATACCACATCGGCATCTTCGAGGCCGGTCAGCAATTGGCCGTCATCATGGGCCAGGGTGTAGTGCATGGCGTCGATGCGGGCAAAATAATCGGCGTCGAGGACATGCTGGCGGCCCGGCTGGGCGCCGAATTCGACATTGAGATAGCCGGACAGCGCAGCCATCACCGGATCGAGCACCGGGATGAAGGGAACCCGCATCTGGCGGCAGGCTTCCTCCAGCAGGGACCGCACGGCGCCATCCATCAAGGTGGCCAGCACGACGCCGGGTTCCGCTTCGATGCCGGCGACGACGCGCGCCACCTGGCCCTGGCTGCGCACCAGCCACCAGAGATGCTGGATCGGCTCGACCTGGTCGAACTGGACGAGGCAGGCGCGGGCGACCGAGGACAAAGTCTCGCCGGTGGCGTCGGAAACCAGATGAAGATGAAAGCGCTGAGGGGTCACGAGCTTGGGGCCGCCTGTGGAAAAGGATTGGGTTATGGGAATAACTCCGCCTTCCGCCGCAGTGTGCCCAATTCGATGCGCGCTTGCCACCTGCTATCGACAAAAACATCGGGGTGGGGGAAACCCGGACCGGTTGGCGGGAGAATCATCGGGATGACCGGGTAATCCCCTCTTGACCCGGGTTTTTCGGCAGAATAATTCACCGAATTCTTTGCGTTAAATCAAGGCATTAGGCAGCTTGTCCATCGGATTGTCCACAATTTTAGAGGTCTTTGCGATTCTGTTGATAAGCGATGGAGGAAAACCCGAAAAAGACGCATCCCCGTTATCCACAGCCATCCACCACTACACCTACCTTTCCTCTTCATCCCATTCCCTATATTGAATTGAAGGGATAACTGATCCCCGCCATGAGAGACCCCGTCTTGCTTCCTCCCCTGCTTCGCGCGCTCAACGGCGAACCGCTCGCCACTCCTCCGGTCTGGCTCATGCGTCAGGCGGGCCGCTATCTCGCCGAATATCGGGCGGTGCGCGCATCGGCCGGTGATTTTCTCGATCTCTGCCATTCCCCGGACAAGGCGGCAGAAGTCACCCTGCAGCCGATCCGGCGCTATGGCTTCGACGCCGCGATCCTGTTCTCCGACATTCTGGTCGTCCCGGATTCGCTCGGGCAGAAAGTGACCTTCGCCGAAGGTGAAGGCCCGCGCCTGACGCCGATCCGAACCTCGGAAGATCTCGCGGTTCTGAGCAAAATTGGTTTTCAGGATAAGGTTCGAACGGTTTGGCGAACCGTCTCGCTTCTTCGCGAAGCCCTCGATCCGAATGTCGCGCTGATCGGCTTTGCCGGGTCACCCTGGACGGTGGCGACCTATATGGTCGAAGGACGCGGCTCGAAGGACTATATCGCCGTCAAGAAAATGGCTTATGGCGATCCCGGCCTGTTCGCCCGCCTGATCGAGATCCTGTCGGATGCGACCTTCGATTACCTGATCGGCCAGGTCGATGCCGGCGCTCAGGTACTTCAGCTGTTCGATAGCTGGGCCGGCGTGCTGCCGGAGGATCAGTTCCGCCGCTGGGTCATCGAGCCGACCAAGGCTCTGGTTCAACGGCTGAAAGCGGCCCGGCCCGGAATCAAGATCATCGGTTTTCCCAAAGGAGCCGGCGTGTTGGCCGAAGATTACGCCAATGAAACCGGCGTGGACGGAATCAGCCTGGATTCCTCGCAGAAATTGTCCTGGGCGGTCGAGACGCTGTCGCCGCGTTTCACCCTGCAAGGCAATCTCGATCCGATCCTGCTGGTGAGCGGCGGGCCGGCGTTGGACAGGGCGGTCGATCACATTCTCGAAGTGACCAAAGGCGTGCCGTTCATCTTCAATCTCGGCCATGGCATCGTTCCCGAAACGCCGCCCGAAAATGTGGCGGCGCTGATGAAGAGGATTCGCAAATGAGCAGCCGGCTGGCCGTCATTCTGTTCAATCTGGGCGGTCCCGACAGTCCGGAGGCGGTCCGGCCGTTCCTGTTCAATCTGTTCAAAGACCCGGCGATCATTACCTTGCCGGCGGGCATTCGCCATGCGCTGGCCGGCTTCATCGCCTGGCGCCGGGCACCGGTGGCGCAAAAGATCTACCAGCATCTGGGCGGTTCATCGCCTTTGCTGCCGGGCACCCAGTCTCAGGCCGATGCCCTGGCGGCGGCGCTGAAACCCTATGCCGACGAGGTCAAGATCGGCATCGCCATGCGCTATTGGCATCCTTTTTCGGCGCAGACCGCGGCTGAGATCGCCGCCTGGAAGCCGGATCGCGTCGTTCTGCTGCCGCTCTATCCGCAATATTCCGGCACGACCAGCGGTTCCTCGATCAAGGATTGGCTGAAATCGGCCAAGGCGGCAGGGTTGTCCGCACCGGTCAAAACCATCTGCTGCTATCCGCGGCTGTCCGGTTGGGTCGCGGCCCAGGCCGATCTGCTGCGCGAGAAACTGGCTTCGGTGGGAGAAGCGGCGCCGGTGCGCGTGCTGTTTTCAGCTCATGGCCTGCCGAAGAAATTCATCGAGGCGGGTGATCCTTATCAGGCCCAGGTCGAAATGGGCGCCAAGGCGATCGTTGCCGCTCTGGGCCGCGACGATCTCGATTGGCAGATCTGCTATCAGAGCCGGGTCGGCCGGCTGGAATGGATCGGACCGTCGACCGATGCCGAAATCGAACGGGCCGGGCGCGACGGCAAGGGTGTCATCGTTCTGCCGATCGCTTTCGTGTCCGAGCATTCCGAGACTTTGGTCGAGCTGGACATCGAATATGGCCATCTCGCGAAAGAGAAGGGATTGCCCTTCTATCTGCGGGTGCCGACGGTCGATACCCATCCGGCCTTCATTCACGCTTTGGCCGACTTGGTCGGAAACAGCCTGGAAAGTGCCGCTCCGACCGTTTCAGGGGAAGAGGGCCGGATTTGTCCGGCTGCATGTTCGGGCTGTCCGATGGGGGAAACCGCTCCATGATGAGCTGGTATGGTGGCGTTCTGGTCCTGCACATCGTTTCGGTGATCTCGTGGATGGCGGGGCTGCTCTATACGCCGCGCCTGTTCGTCTATCATTCGATGACCGCGCCCCATTCCGAGACGGCGCAGACTTTCGAAGTGATGGAACGAAAGCTTCTTCACGCCATCACCATCCCGGCTGCGATCGCCACTTTTCTGTTCGGCGGCATCCTGGCCTCCGAGATCGGACTGGCCGGGCAGGGATGGCTGCATGCCAAGCTGTTCCTGGTGCTGTGTCTGGCGGTTTACACTGGTTTTCTCGAGAAATGGCGTCGCGATTTTGTCACTGGACGCCCCATGCCATCGACGCGATTCTTTCGCATGATCAATGAGGTTCCGGCCGTGTTGATGATCGGCATCGTGACTCTGGTCGTGTTGAAACCTTTTTAGGTTTGACTCGCTGGCTTCATTTCGTTAAAGCTGCAACGTCTTCAGCGCTTCAACCTGAAAATCCGCAGAGCTTTTAAAGCAGCCACGGCCGGTTGTTCGCGTCTCCCATTATCCGATTTTTCCTAAATCCGGATTCCTTCCCGTCATTCGTTTTTGCAACTTGGACCTACGATGAATCTTCAGGAGCTCAAGGCCAAAACCCCGGCCGAACTTCTTGCTTACGCGGAAGAATTGCAGATCGAGAACGCCTCGACTCTGCGCAAGCAGGACATGATGTTCGCCATCCTCAAGCAATTGGCCGATAACGACACGCCGATCTATGGCGATGGCGTGCTGGAGATTTTGCAGGATGGTTTCGGTTTCCTGCGCTCGCCGGAAGCCAATTACCTGCCGGGTCCGGACGATATTTATGTTTCGCCGAGCCAGGTGCGCCGCTTCGGTCTGCGCACCGGCGACACGGTGGAAGGCCAGATCCGCGCGCCGAAGGATGGCGAGCGCTACTTCGCTCTGTTGAAGGTCAACACCATCAACTTCGAGCCGCCGGAAAATGTCCGGCACCGCATCAATTTCGACAATCTGACTCCCCTTTATCCGGATGAGCGCCTGCGCCTCGAGATCGAGGATGGCGGGACCAAGGATCTGACCACCCGCGTCATCGATCTGGTTTCGCCGCTCGGCAAGGGCCAGCGCGCTCTGGTCGTGGCGCCGCCGCGCACCGGTAAGACGGTGATGCTGCAGAACATCGCCCACGCCATCGCCGCCAATCATCCGGAAGTCTATCTGATCGTTCTGCTGATCGACGAGCGTCCGGAAGAAGTGACCGACATGGCCCGCTCCGTGCGCGGCGAAGTGATCAGCTCGACCTTCGACGAGCCGGCCTCCCGCCATGTGCAAGTTACCGAGATGGTGCTGGAAAAGGCCAAGCGCCTGGTCGAGCACAAGCGCGACGTCGTGATCCTGCTCGACTCGATCACCCGTCTGGCCCGCGCTTACAACACCGTGGTTCCCAGCTCCGGCAAGGTGCTGACCGGCGGTGTCGACGCCAACGCCCTGCAGCGTCCGAAGCGCTTCTTCGGCGCCGCCCGCAATATCGAGGAAGGCGGTTCGCTGACCATCATCGCCACCGCGCTGATCGATACCGGTTCGCGCATGGACGAGGTGATCTTCGAAGAGTTTAAGGGTACCGGTAACTCGGAAATCATCCTGGACCGCAAGCTGTCCGACAAGCGCACCTTCCCCGCCATCGACATCACCAAGTCGGGCACCCGTAAGGAAGAGCTGCTGGTCGATAAGGGCGTTCTGGCCAAGATGTGGGTCCTGCGCCGCGTGCTGATGCCGATGGGCGTGTCCGACGCGATGGAGTTCCTGCTCGACAAGCTCAAGCACTCCAAGACGAACAACGATTTCTTCGATCAGATGAATTCGTAGCAAAGAGAAAACCCCTGTTTCACGTGAAACAGGGGTTTTTCGTATCAGGCGACGAGAACGGTTGAACCGGTCGTCTTTCTCGCTTCCAGGTCTCGATGAGCCTGGGCCGCTTCCGACAATTCATAAGTCTGGCCGATATTCGGCTTCACCGCGCCCGACAGAACCTGATCGAACAGGCGGCTGGCGGAATGGCGTAGTTCCTCGGTCGTAGCGGTATAGGCGGCCAGGCTCGGGCGGGTCAGGAACAGCGATCCATTGGCGGCCAGAATACCCGGATTAAAATCCGGGGCCGGCCCCGATGAATTGCCGAACAATACCATCAGGCCGCGGGGAGCCAGGCAATCAAGCGATTTCAGGAAGGTGTCCTTGCCGACCGAATCATAGACCACGGGCAGCAGCTTCCCGCCGGTGATCTCCTTGACCTTGGCGACGAAGTCTTCCTGGGAATAATCGATGACATGATCGGCGCCATGCGCCTTGGCCAGTTCGGCCTTGGCGGCATTACCGACCGTTCCGATGACGATGGCACCCAGCGATTTAGCCCACTGCACGCCAAGAAGACCGACACCGCCGGCGGCGGCATGCAACAGGATGGTGTCACCCTTTTTCACCGAATAGGTGCGTTCCAGCAGATATTCGGTGGTCATGCCCTGCAACATGATCGACGCGGCGACCTTGTCGTCGATGCCGTCGGGCAAAGGCACCAGCCGATTGGCGGGCATCAGGCGCTTTTCGACGTAAGCGCCAGGCGGGCCGCCGGCATAAGCGACTCGCTGGCCGATTTTCAGATCTGTCACGCCCTCACCGACTTCCTCGATGACACCGGCGGCTTCCGACCCGATCGAGCCGGGCAGGGTGACCGGATAAAGCCCGGTACGGTGATAAACGTCGATGAAATTGAGACCGATCGCTGTCTGGCGCAGCAATACCTGGCCGGGTCCAGGCTTGCCGATGGTGACATCTTCCCAGGTCAAAACCTCGGGACCGCCATTTTTATGAAGAATAATGCCTTTGCTCACAATGCGCCCTCCAGACGTAACAGGAATTCTTTGGTGTCGGTGCCTTCATGGCCGGAATATCCGCCCATCTTGCCCCCCGCGGCGAGAACCCGATGGCAGGGAATGATGATCGGAATGGGATTGCGTCCGCAGGCGCCGCCGATAGCGCGGGGCGCGCTGTCGATCCGGCTGGCCAGTTCGCCATAGGTCAGGGTGCTGCCATAAGGGATGGTGTTCAGCGCGTTCCACAATTTCTTCTGGAAAGCGGTTCCATGCGGATCGAGCGGCAGATCGAATTGGGTCAGCTCGCCGTCGAAATAGGCTTCAAGCTGGCGGGCGGCTTCGGCCAAAAGCGGCGTTTCCTCGCCCCCATCGACAGCGCCCCAATCGAGCGAAATGATCTTCCCGTCCTCTTCGAACAGGGTCAGGGCGCCCAACGGGCTCGGGCAGGTCAAATAGGGCATCGGTCCATCCCGGTGATTGAAAGCGGTTTATCAAGAGCTTAGGTTGGGACAAATCGCGCATTAAGCAAGGATGGCAGGCGATGAAGATCACCGTCGATATCGATTGTACGCCCGAAGAGGCGCGCGCCTTTTTCGGCCTGCCCAATGTGCAGCCGATGCAGGACGCGATGATGAAGAAGATCGAGGAGCGCACCATCGCCGGTCTCGACGCCATGTCGCCCGAGGCGCTGCTGAAACATTGGCTGCCGGCCGGCGTTCAAGGCCTCGAACAATTGCAGACCCTGTTCTGGCAAAGCCTGCAGGGTAAAGGTCCCACCAGCAAGTAAGGTCATCATGTCCGAAGAGTCCGCCCCCTATTACCGTATCCACGCTTTCGTCTGCACCAATCAGCGCGACGCCGACGATCCGCGCGGCAGCTGCGCCGCCCGCGGTTCGACCGAACTGCGCGATTACCTGAAGAAGAAAGCCAAGATGGCGGGCCTGCTGAAGGGCGTGCGCATCAATAATGCCGGCTGTCTCGACCGCTGCGAGCTGGGCCCGGTGATGGTGATCTATCCCGAGGGCACCTGGTACGGCATGGACAGCAAGGAAGATATCGACGAGGTCGTCGAGACCCATCTGGTCAAAGGCGAGACGGTCGAGCGCCTGCTGCTGAAGCCGGAAGACCGGCAGCGCACTCATCCTATGCGCGATCGCGCAGGCGATCATTCGAACACCTAATGAATAGGACGATCTTCGCCCTGGCTTCGGGCGGCGTGCGGGCGGCTTTGTCCGTTTATCGCCTGTCCGGTCCCGAGGCCGGGCCAGCCTTGCGCGCCTTGATCGGTGGTGATCTGCCGGCGCCGCGTCTGGCCGCTTTGCGGACCTTACGCGACAAGAAAGGCCAGCAGATCGATAAGGGCCTGGTGCTGTGGTTTCCCGGCCCTAGCAGCTTCACCGGCGAGGATGTGGTGGAACTGCATCTGCATGGCGGCCGCGCGGTGTCGCAGGCTATCTCCGCCGCCCTGCTCGATCTCGGCCTGCGGCCGGCCGAACCGGGTGACTTTACCCGCCGTGCTTTCGAAGCCGGTAAGTTGGATCTCACCCAGGCCGAGGCGATCGCCGATCTGGTCGATGCCGATACCTCGGCTCAACGGCGGCAGGCTCTCGCTCAGCTGGAGGGTAGTCTCGGTCATCTCTATGAAGGCTGGCGACTGGAGCTGCTGCGCGGCCAGGCCCATCTCGAAGCGGCGATCGATTTCGCTGAAGAGGATCTGCCGGTCGACCTGATCGCTTCCTCGCAGGCGGCCCTGTCCGATCTGGCCGACCGTATTGCCGCTCATCTGGCGGACGATGGACGAGGCGAGCGGTTGCGCGATGGCTTGCGCGTCGTGCTGCTGGGTGCGCCCAATGCCGGCAAGTCGAGCCTGCTCAATCTGCTGGCCGGGCGCGACGCCGCCATCGTGTCGTCGACCGCCGGCACCACGCGCGATGTGATCGAGGTATCGCTCGATCTCGGCGGCTATCCGATTCTGCTGGCCGACACCGCCGGTCTGCGTGACGGCGCCGAGGAGATCGAAAGGGAAGGCGTGCGCCGGGCGCGCGAACGCGCCGATGCCGCCGACATCAAATTGCTGGTTCTCGACGGCGCCAATTGGCCGCAGCTCGATGCGGAGAGCATGGTCCAGCTTGATGCCCGTTGCCTGCTGTTGCTCAATAAGGCCGATCTGGTCAGCGGGGCGATTCCGGAAAAGCTGCTCAATCATCCGCTGATGGCGGTCTCGGCCAAGACCGGGCAGGGCGTAGATAGATTACTGGAAAAGCTGGCGTCAACGGCGGAAGACCGCATGGCCGGCAGCGGCGCCCCGGCCCTGACCCGGGTCCGGCATCGTTCCGCCCTGCTCGATGCGGAAGCTGCATTGCGCCGGGCGGGACAACAAACTCTTCCCGAATTGGTGGCAGAAGATGTAAGAGTTGCCGCGCGCGCGATCGGAAGGATTACCGGCCGTGTCGATGTGGAAGCGATGCTCGACATTATCTTCCGCGAATTCTGTATCGGGAAGTGAAGATGGTAGATGTCATCGTCATTGGCGCCGGTCATGCCGGAGCGGAAGCAGCAGCAGCGGCGGCGCGTCTCGGCGCCGAAACCCTGTTGCTGACTCATCGCATCGAGACCGTTGGCGAGATGAGCTGCAACCCGGCGATCGGCGGCCTGGCCAAGGGTCAGCTGGTGCGCGAGATCGATGCGCTGGACGGCGTGATGGGCCGGGTCATCGACCAGGCCGGCATCCAGTTCCGTATGCTGAACCGTAGCAAGGGCCCGGCCGTCCGCGGTCCGCGCGCCCAGGCCGACCGCAAACTCTATCGCCAGGCGATGGCCGCGACCCTGGGCGAGATCCCCAATCTGACCGTGCGCGCTGCCGCGGTCGAAGATCTGCTGGTCGATCCCTCGGGCCGTGTCGTCGGCGTGGTGACCGGAACCGGCGAAGAGATCCGCTGCGCCTCGGTGGTGCTGACCACCGGCACCTTTCTGTCCGGCATGATCCATATCGGCGAGACGACCTATCCGGCCGGCCGCATGGGCGATGCGCCGAGCCTGGGCCTGTCCAAGACCCTGGCGCGCCTGTCATTGCCGCTCGGGCGGCTCAAGACCTGAACGCCCTGCCGCATCGATGGCCGCACCATCGATTGGGCATCGCTGGAAAGCCAGCCGGCCGACGATCCGCCGGAGCCCTTCTCCTTCCTGACCGACAAGATCCGCGTACCGCAGATCGCCTGCGGCATCACCGCGACGACGCCGGCGACCCACACGCTGATCCGCGCCAATCTGCACCGCGCTCCGATGTATAGCGGCCAGATCGGTAGCGTGGGTCCGCGCTATTGCCCGTCGATCGAAGATAAGGTGGTCCGCTTCGCCGATCGCGAACGCCATCAGATTTTCCTCGAGCCGGAAGGCCTCGACGATCCGACCGTCTATCCCAATGGTATCTCCACCTCGCTGCCGGAACAGGTTCAGCTCGATCTCCTGAAGACCATTCCGGGTCTGGAGAAGGCGACCATGCTGCGGCCCGGCTACGCAATCGAATATGATTACGTCGATCCGCGTTCGCTTGGTCCGACCCTGGAGCTGAAGAGCGTGCCGGGATTGTTCCTGGCTGGGCAGATCAATGGCACTACCGGTTATGAAGAGGCGGCAGCCCAGGGCATCATCGCCGGGCTCAATGCCGCTTTGCGCGCCGGCGGTTCGGCCGAGCCTTTCGTGCTGGATCGCTCCGAAGCCTATATCGGTGTGCTGATCGACGATCTGATCACCAAGGGCACTTCCGAGCCTTATCGTATGTTCACCTCGCGGGCCGAGTACCGCCTGACCCTGCGCGCCGATAATGCCGACCGCCGCCTGACGCCGCGCGGCATGGCGCTGGGCTGCATCTCGTCAGGTCGCGCGGAAGCCTTCACCGCCAAGGTCGATCTGCTCGACAAGGGCAGGGAGCTGATGCAGGGCCTGTCGGCCACGCCGCCGGCTTTGAAGTCGGCAGGCTTTTCGGTCAATCAGGATGGTGTGCGCCGCTCGGCCTTCGATCTGCTCGGCTATCCGACCGTGAGCTGGGAACATCTGGCCCGGATGTGGCCGGAGTTAGGCGAGCTTCGCAAGGACATCGCCGAGCAGCTGGTGATCGAAGGCGGTTATGCCGGTTACCTTGATCGGCAGGAATCCGACATCGCCGCCTTTCGTCGCGACGAAGATCTGCGTCTGCCGGAAGACCTCGATTATGATGCGGTCGGGTCGCTGTCGAATGAAATCCGTGCCAAGCTGAAGGCGGCCCGTCCGGCCAATCTCGGTGCGGCGTCCCGTATCCCCGGCGTCACACCCGCCGCTTTGACGGCTCTGCTGGCCCATGTGAAGCGGCAACGCCGCGCGGCCTGAGCGTTTCACGTGAAACAGGACATGACTGAAGAGCAGTTTTTCCAGAAAGTCGCTGTTTCACGTGAAACAGTGGACAATCTCCGTCTCTATGCCGACCTCCTGAAGAAGTGGCAGGCGAAGATCAATCTGGTCGGCCCGGCCACGATCCCCGATCTGTGGCGCCGCCATTTCCTCGATTCGGCCCAGTTGTTCAGCCATCTGCCGGCCGGTCCGGTGCTCGATCTGGGCAGCGGCGCCGGCTTTCCCGGCCTGGTGCTGGCGGTTCTGCGCGGCGAGGGTGGCGATCCCATCCATCTGGTCGAGTCCGACGGCAGGAAGGGCGCCTTTCTGCGCGAGGCGGCCCGTCTGACCAAAGCCCCGGCGATTATCCACACCAGCCGCATCGAGGCCCTGAAACCCTTTGATATCAGCGCCGTAACCGCCCGCGCCCTGGCGCCGGTGGCGGTTCTGCTCGGTCTGGCCGAAGCGTTCCTCACGCCCAAGGTCGAATGCCTGTTTTTGAAGGGCGAAAAGCTCGAAGATGAATTGACCGAGGCTGGTAAAGATTGGAAGATGACCATCAACCGGGTCCCCAGCGTGAGCGACCCGAATGGGTTCATCCTCAGTTTGAAAGAGGTTAGACGTGGCCAGTAAAAACAGCCAGCCGCGCATTATCGCCGTCGCCAATCAGAAGGGCGGCGTCGGAAAAACCACTACCACCATCAATCTCGCCACCGCCATCGCCGCTACCAAGCGTCGCGTGCTGATCCTCGATTTCGATCCGCAGGGCAATGCCAGCACCGGTCTGGGCATCGACAAGCGCGCCGCTCCGGCCAATTCCTACGACGTGGTGATGGGCGAAAAGACCGCCGCCGAAGCCATCGTCGATACTGGTATTCCTGGCCTGTCGCTGATCCCGTCGTCGGAAGATCTGTCGGGCGCCGAGCTGGAGCTGGTCACCGAGTTCGGCCGCGAGCATCGTCTGGCCAAGGCTCTGGGCGGTCTGACCGGCTATGATTTCATCCTGATCGATTGCCCGCCGTCGCTCGGCCTGCTGACCGTCAATGCGTTGGTCGCGGCGCAGTCGGTGATGGTGCCGCTGCAGTGTGAATTCCTGGCGCTGGAAGGCGTCTCGATGCTGGTGAAGACCATCGAACGGGTCAAGGCCGCGCTCAATCCGGGCCTCGAATTGCATGGCATCGTGTTGACCATGTTCGATAAGCGTAACAGCCTGTCGGGCGAAGTCGCCGCCGATGTGCGGGGCTATTTCGGCGACAAGGTGTTCAATACGGTGATCCCGCGCAATGTGCGGATTTCCGAAGCGCCGTCTTATGGCAAGCCGGTGCTGCTCTATGATTGGCGTTGCGCCGGGTCCGAGGCCTATGTCCATCTGGCCGGCGAAGTGTTGCGGCGTGAAAGGGAGTTGGCGGCGTGAGCAGTGTGGAAGAGTCGCGTGGTAAGCGGGGATTGGGTCGGGGCCTGTCGGCTCTTCTAGGTGAACCGGTCTCGGTCGCGACTAAAGGTGGTGTTGCCGCTTCGGCCGCGGTGGAAGGCGCCGCCGCCGGCGGTGTGAAGACTCTGCCGGTCGAATTTCTCCGCCCGGGCAAATATCAGCCGCGCATGCATTTCGACCAGGCCGCCATTGACGATCTGACCCAGTCGGTCAAGGAAAAGGGCGTCATCCAGCCGCTGCTGGTGCGTCAGCTGGCCGAGAATTCCTATGAGATCATCGCCGGCGAGCGCCGCTGGCGCGCGGCCCAGGCCGCCATGCTGCACGAAGTGCCGGTCGTGGTGCGCGAGCTGGACGATGCCGAAGCGCTCGAACTGGCGCTGATCGAGAATCTGCAGCGCCAGGACCTGACCCCGCTGGAAGAAGCGGAAGGTTTCCGCCGCCTGATGGACGAGTTCCAGCACACCCAGGAAGCCCTGGCCAGGGTGCTGGGCAAGAGCCGCAGCCATGTCGCCAACATGATCCGCCTGCTGGGTCTGCCCGATCCGGTCAAGCGCATGATGGATGAGGGTTCGCTCTCGGCCGGCCACGCCCGCGCCTTGCTGACCGCGGAAGATCCGATCGGCTTGGCCAAGCAGGTGGTTGAGCGCGGCCTCAATGTGCGCCAGACCGAAAAGCTGGCTCAGGAAGCCGCCGGCGCCGTCGGCAGCGCCGGGCGCACCACCACCAAGGCGGACAAGCCGGAGAAGGACGCCGACGTCATCGCCCTCGAGCGGTCGCTGTCGAACCTGATCGGCTTGCAGGTGACCATCACCCAGCAGCTGCGCGGCGGCGAATTGTCCATCCATTACAATACCTTGGACCAGCTCGACGAGGTTATTTCCCGTCTGAGCGGCACTGCCGCCAACTAACCATTTCACCACAAGGGACGCAGAGAGCCCGAAGGAAGGCACGAAGAAAAAATCTTTGTGCTTTTCTTTGTGTCCTTGGTGACCTTTGTGGTGACTTAATTGCGGCGAGCCGCCGCTGCGGCACGGGTCAATTGCAAGACCGCCCGTCCGCAAATTTCAGGCGCCGGCAGGCCGGTCGTCTTGCAATCCAATTCAGCGTTCAGAAGAAGATCCAGCGCCGTGGCCAGCTTGTCGGAAGGCCAGCGGCTAAGTTGGCCTTTCATACGTCCGGAGACGCGGAAATGTGGTGGTGGGCGCAGCCCTGCGAGCGCCTGATCGACGCTTTTGCCTTCCGAGACGGCCGAGGCAGCCTGGTGCATGCGGGTGAAATGACGCTGCAGGCCGCGAATTAGCGTGATCGGGGATACACCCTCATGCAGAAGACGGTCCAGAACGCGTTGCGCGGTCGCCTGATCGCCCTCCGAGGCGGCCATGGCGAGGTCATCCTGGTCGAGCGCCGCGGTATCGCCGGTGACCGCCGCGGCGTCCGCCATCGTCACGCGCTTTTCCTCGCCCATATAGAGCGCCAGCTTGTCGAGTTCCGAGCGGGTCAGCAGGCGATCGCCGCCAAGATGGTCGGCCAGCCATTCGACGGCGTCCGGTTCGGCGGTCAGCCCATGATTTCTCAGGGATTCAGAGATAACCGCGTGCAGACTTCCGCCCTCATCGGCGTAACAGGGCAGGGCGGCCAGCTTGGGTTCGGTCTCGGCCAGCTTGCGCAAGGCGGAGCGCGGCGTCAGCTCGCCGGCCTCGATCAGCACCAAAGCCTCGCCGACCGGATTGGCCAGCCAGCTCTGCAGCGGTCCGGCCAGGGCGTCCGAGGCATCGCGCACCCGCACCACGCGGCGTCCGCCCATCATGGAGAGCGCGGCGATCTCGTCGGACAGGCGGGCCGGATCTTCCTTCAGCATCGGCATGGTGAGGTCGGTCAGGCGGAACGGGTCCGACAGGTCGGCCAGCACGGTCTTGGCCAAGCGGTCGAGCCGTTCCTTCACCAGTCCGGAATCGGGCCCGTAGATCAGCACGGCCGGCACGTCGGGAGATTTCAGGAAGCTCTCGACGCGATTGGCGGCGAGTTTCATTTGGTGGCTTTGTCTGCCGCGGCCGCTGCTGCGGCCTTTTCCGCCGCCGCTTTGGCCTTGGCCTGAGCCGCGGTGGTGAAATAGATGGCCAGGCGGTTATGGATTTCCAGGGCGACCTGATCGCTGACGCGGGTCATGATGTCGGCCTGGGCGCTGACGTTGGCGTAGTGTTCCTGCAGGAAGTTGTACGAGAAAATCTCGGGGAACGTGCCGGTGGTCAGGACGGTCGAGCCTTCATAAAGGCGGTATTGGATGTTGTAGCGCTCGACGTCGCGGGTCGCGGTTTCGTCGGTGGACAGCGCGGCCTGGGATTCGACCAGATTATAGCCGACGATCAGGGTATAGCGCGGCTTCTCCGGCGGACCTTCCGGCGTGATGGTCTTGATCAGCGCGTTGTGCATTTCCTGGCCGATACGGTCGCGCATCGGCGCAACCGTGATCTGGGCCATCTCGTCCGACAGATTCGGATCGGCGCTGGTCTTGCTGTAAAGGGGATGGAAGCCGCAGGCTGTAAGGGCCAGCGGCAATCCCAGAGCAATCAGTGGCCTAAGCCACGACATTGACGATCCTGTTCATTACAACAATCACCTTACGCGGCTCCTTGCCATCAAGCGCTTGCTGAATGATCGGCATTTGCAGAGCTGCGGAGGTAGACGCTTCTTGCCCACAATCCTTGGGAAGAATGACCGTCCCCTTGAGCTTGCCGTTGAGCTGCACCGCCACGGTGACGCTGTCCTCGGTCAGCAAGGCCGGATCGGCCTTGGGCCAGGGAGCGTCGGCCAGCAGGGTAGCGTGGCCGAGCAGGGACCACAACTCTTCGCCGAGATGCGGCATCATCGGGCCGATCAGGCGCACCAGGGCTTCCAGCGCTTCGCGCAGCACCGCACCCCGAACGCCGTCACTGGTGCCGCCACTCGTACCGGCATGGCCCTCGATCTTGTTGCTCAGCTCGCGGATGCGGGCGACCGCCTTGTTGAAGTGGAAGCGGTCGAGATCCTCGGTCACCTGCTGCACGGTCTTGTGGACGGCGCGGCGCAGATCGAGGGCGGTCTCGTCCGACGTCTCGGCCGAGGTGCCGATCGGGGCCAGCTCGGCCTGGAACTGCACGACCAGGCGCCACAGGCGATGGACATAACGATAGGCGCCGTCGATGCCGGCCTCGGTCCAGTCCAGATCGCGCTCGGGCGGGCTGTCGGACAGCATGAACAGGCGGGCGGTGTCGGCGCCGTAGCCATCGATGATGAAGGCGGGATCGACCACATTCTTCTTCGACTTGCTCATCTTCTCCGAGCGGCCGAGCACGGCGGGACGGCCCGTCGCGGTCTCGATTAGGCTGCCATCGGGCTTCTTTTCCACCTGTTCGGGGAACAGCCACTGGCCCAGCTCGTTCTTGTAGGTCTCATGACAGACCATGCCTTGGGTGAGCAGGCCGGCGAACGGCTCTTCGACGTCGAGATAGCCGCACTTCTTCAGCGCGCGGGTGAAGAAGCGCGAATAGAGCAGATGCAGGACCGCATGCTCGATGCCGCCGATATATTGATCGACCGCCATCCAGCGGTTGGCCAGGTCGCGGTCGATGCCCTTGTCGCTGTGCGGCGAGGCATAGCGGGCGAAATACCACGAGCTTTCGAAGAAAGTGTCGAACGTGTCGGTCTCGCGCTCGGCCTTGCCGCCGCAGGTCGGACAGGACACATGCTTCCAGGTCGGATGATGCGACAGCGGATTGCCCGGCTTGTCGAAGGTGACGTCCTCGGGCAGCGTGACCGGCAGCTGGTCGGCCGGGACCGGCACCACGCCGCAGGATGGGCAATGGATGACCGGGATCGGGCAGCCCCAATAGCGCTGGCGCGAAACGCCCCAGTCGCGGAGGCGGTAATTGACGGTGGCCTCGCCCAGCTTGCGGCTTTCCATCCAGCCGATGACCGTCTTTTTGGCGTCGGCGACGGACAGGCCGTCAAGCTCGCCGGAATTGATCATCACGCCGTCTTCGGTGAAAGCCACGTCGCCGATCACCACGTCGGCGGCCGCGGTGCCCTTGGGGGCGACCACCGGCAGCACCGGCAGATTGTATTTGCGGGCGAAATCGAGGTCGCGCTGATCATGGGCGGGACAGCCGAACAGGGCGCCGCTGCCGTAATCCATCAGCACGAAATTGGCGATATAGACCGGCAGGGTATGGCCGTCGACCAGCGGATGCTTGGCTGAGATGCCGGTGGAGAAGCCCAGCTTTTCCGCGGTCTCGATCGAGGCTTCCGAAGTGCCCATGCGGTTGCACTCGGCGACGAATTCGGCCAGGGCCGGGTTGGTCTTGGCCAGTTCCAGCGACAGCGGATGGTTGGCGGCGATGGCGACGAACGACGCGCCATACAGCGTGTCGGGGCGGGTGGTGTAGATCTCCAGCCCATCCGGACGGTCCTCCAGCGCGAAGGTCAGGCGCAGGCCTTCCGAGCGGCCGATCCAGTTTTCCTGCATCAGGCGCACGCGGTCCGGCCAGCGGTCCAAAGTTTCCAGGCCTTTCAGCAGATCTTCGGCATAGTCGGTAATCTTGAGGAACCACTGGCTCAGCAAACGCCGCTCGACCAGGGCGCCGGAGCGCCAGCCGCGCCCGTCGATCACCTGCTCATTGGCCAGGACGGTGTTTTCCTCGGGGTCCCAATTGACCCAGCTTTCCTTGCGGTAGACCAGGCCGTTCTTGAGGAAATCGAGGAACATCTTCTGTTCGTGCCGGTAATAATCCGGCTCGCAGGTGGTGACCTCGCGCGACCAATCGTAGGACAGGCCCATCGATTTCAGCTGGGTGCGCATTGCCGCGATGTTCTCGCGGGTCCATTTCGCAGGATGGGTATTGTTCTGGATCGCGGCATTCTCGGCCGGCAGACCGAAGGCGTCCCAGCCCATCGGGTGCAGCACCGAATAACCCTGGGCGCGGCGGGCGCGCGCCACGACGTCGCCCAGGGTGTAATTGCGCACGTGGCCCATATGGATGCGCCCCGACGGATAGGGGAACATCTCAAGCACGTAATATTTCGGCCGGGAGTCCCTGTCATCGACGCGGAAAGTGCCTTTGCTCTCCCACGCCGCCTGCCACTTCGCCTCGGTCTCCCTGACGTTATACCGCTCGTCCATCCTGCGATTATCCGATCACTCGTCGTTCTTCTTGACCGACGCGGCGACGGTGCGCAGCTCGCGGGCACGGGTCAGGATGGCGTTCTCGACCTCGATCTGGGTCTTGGCGGCCACCGGGGCATCGGCCCAGTTGGAGGCGTCGATGCGGGTCTGGCGGAACACCGAGACATGGATGCCGTCGGCGTGCAGGTCGCGGTCGGTGATGTAGACCGACATCTTGAAGCGCTCGTTGGGGCTTTCCGGCGGGGCATACCAGTCGGTGATGATGGTGCCGCCGAACGGATCAGCCGAGACCAGCGGCAGGAAGGACAGGGTGTCCAGGCTGGCGCGCCACAGATAGGCGTTGACGCCGATGCCGGTGCCGCCGACATCCTTGCCGCTCGACGTGCCGCCCCAGCTGAGGATGCTGATGCCGCCCTCGCCGAACACGCTGTCGTTCTTCATGCTGTTCCACGGGTGCGGATTGGTGTCTCCCGCCTGCTTGTCGGGATATTCCGCCTGAAACAGGCTGCAGGACGCGAGGACGGACAGGCTGACGATCGCTGCGGCCGCCCGCGTGGTTCTGGCTAGAGACATGGTGGCTATCGAAACCTCAAAAACAGGGTCCGCCCAGGCCGGGCGGCGGCGAAAAATCCTCCTACCATAGGCGGAGGCCGGGACCAAGAGAAGTATTTCACGGGCAGGCGGGGCGGAAGGAGGCGGAAAATGTAACAAATTGGTAGTGGCCCAGGGCTATACCTTGGAGTAATAACCGCTGGTTAACAGGTGTTTAGGGGGATGCAGGTGGACCACCATCATCATGGGTCGATGCGCATCGGCGGCGGCTATCTGTGGGCGGGCGTCGCCGTCGGAATCGTCATCATCGGCGTCCTCTATGCCAGCAAGGCCGGCCTGTTCGGCGGCAAGGAAGCCCCCCCGCCGCCGGCCGCATTCCAGCGCCAGGGCGACAAGATCGTCATTCCCGCCGACTCGCCGCTGCGCTCGCGCATCGCTTTCGCGCCGGCCGCCACCCGCTCGATCGGCGGCAAATTGTCCGTGCCCGGCATGGTCGAGGCCGATCCCTCGCGCACCGTTCCCGTCCTGACCCCGCTGTCCGGCCGCCTGGCCGAGCTGAAGGTCGGGTTGGGCGACCGCGTCGCCGCCGGCCAGATCCTGGCGGTGATCGACAGCCCGGATCTGGCCCAAGCCTATGACGACGACGAAAAGGCCGCCGATAGCCTGGCTTTGACCGAGAAGACCCTCAATCGTCAAAAGCAGCAGCAGCAGATCGGCGTCGCCTCGGACCATGATCTGGACCAGGCCAAGAGCGATTATTCCCAGGCGCTGGCCGAGCATGAGCGCACCCAGGCCCGTCTCAAGGATGTCGGCGCCCTGTCGGCCGACCATCATCGCCTGGTCATCCGCGCGCCGGTGGCCGGTTCGGTCACCGCTTTGTCCGCCGCCAATGGCGCGATGATCAACGATCCGACCCAGCCGCTGATGACCTTGTCGGACCTCTCGACCATCTGGGTTACCGCGCTGGTGCCGGAACATTCCTTGGGCGAAGTGGCGAAGGGCCAGCCCGCCGAAGTGTCGCTCGCCGCCTATCCGGGCAAGGTGCTGGCCGGCAAGGTGACCTTCGTGTCGGACGTGGTCGAGCCCGACAGCCGGCGCGACAAGGTGCGCGTCGCCTTCACCAATCCCGACGCCGTGCTGAAGCCCAACATGTTCGCCACCGTCACGCTCAAGGGCGTCGAGAAGACCCAGGTGGTGCTGCCGACCTCGGCGCTGCTGATGAATAACGACCGGACGACGGTCTTCGTGCAGACCGCCGATTGGACCTTCGAGCGCCGAATCATCGACCTCTCCCTCGAAGAGGGCAGCGAGGTAGCCATCGCGTCGGGCGTCAAGCCGGGCGAACAGGTGGTGGTCAAGGGGGGAATCCTCCTCAATGATTGACCAGTTCGTAGGCTTCTGCCTCCGGCACCGCCTGTCGGTGATCGTGGTGACCCTGCTGCTGGTGGGGTTCGGCGTCTACGCCTGGGAAACCCTGTCGGTCGAAGCCTATCCCGAACTGGGCGACGTTTCGGCGCAGGTGACCACGCAGATGCCCGGCCTCGCCGCCGAGGAGGTCTAGCAGCAGATCACCGTGCCGCTGGAACGCCAGATCAACGGCACCCCCGGCCTGTTCTTGATGCGCTCGACCAGCACCTTCGGCCTGTCGCTGATCACCGTGCTGTTCCGCGACGGCTATGAGGATTACTGGGTCCGCCAGCGCCTGCTGGAACGCATCGCCCAGGCGACCCTGCCGGCCGGCGCCGCGCCGTCGCTCGATCCGGTCGCGGGCCCGGGCGGCGAGATTTTCCGCTATACGCTGGAATCCGATACGAAGAACCTGCAGGAACTGTCCGAGATCCAGCGCTGGACGGTGATTCCGGCCATCAAATCCGTGCCCGGCGTGGTCGACGACACCAATTTCGGCGGCTTCACCACCGAATATCAGCTCGATCTCGATCCCAAGGCGCTCGACCGCTACGGCATCGGCATCAACGACGTCATCAACGCCATCAACAACAACAACGCCAATGCCGGCGGCGGCCGTGTCTCGCGCGGCGACCAGAGCTACATCATCCGCGGCATCGGGCTGATCCGCAGCTTGGGCGATCTCGGCTCGATCGTGGTGACCCAGAGCAATGGCGCCCCGGTGTTGGTGCGCGATCTCGGCAAGACCACGCTTTCCCATCAGGAACGCGAGGGCATCCTCGGCAAGGACGGCAATCCCGACACGATCGAGGGCATCGTCCTGATGCTCAAATACCAGAATCCGTCCGAAACGCTGAAGGGCGTGCATGCCAAGGTCGCCAAGCTCAACAAGCAGCTGGCCGCCGACGGGGTGCGCATCGTCACCTTCTCGGACCGCGACGATCTGGTGAAGATGACCATCAGCAAGGTCGGCCGCACCATCGCCGAAGGCATCATCCTGGTGTTCGTGGTGCTGATCGTCTTCCTGGGCAGCCCACGCAGCGCCTTCGTGGTCGCGGTGGTGGTGCCGCTGGCCCTGGTATCGGTATTCTCGCTGCTGAACCTGACCCATGTCTCGGCCAATCTGCTGTCGCTGGGCGCCATCGATTTCGGCATTCTGGTCGACGGCGCCATCGTGGTGACCGAGGCGGTGCTGCGCCGGCGCGAGGCGACCCCGACCGAGGAACTGGCGGAAAGCGAGGTCAAGGCGGCGGTGGTGCAGGTGACCCGGCCGATCTTCTTCGCCTCGCTGATCATCATCATCGCCTATCTGCCGCTGTTCTCGTTCCAGCGCGCCGAGGCAAAGCTGTTCACGCCGATGGCCTACACCATGGCTTATGCGCTGTTCGGGGCGCTGCTCTCCGCCCTGGCGGTGGTGCCGGCGATGGCCTATTTCGCCTTCCGCAAGCCGGGCGAAGTGTTCCACAACAAATGGCTGGAAAAGCTGACCGAGGGCTATCGCAAGGTGCTGCACAAGTGCCTGTACGAGCCCCGCATCATCTATGGCGTGGTGGCGGCGACCCTGCTGGCGGTGATCGGCTTCGGCGGCACGGTGGGACGCGAATTCCTGCCCGATCTCGACGAAGGCTCGCTGTGGCTGCAGGTCCAGATGCCGACCGGCCTCTCGCTCAACCGCGCCACCGACATGGCCAGCGACCTGCGCCGGGTGGTGCTGAAACATCCCGAGGTTTCCTCGGTGATCACCCAGGTCGGGCGCAACGACGACGGCACCGACCCCTGGACCATGTCGCATATCGAGGCGCCGGTCGGCCTGAAGCCTTACGAGACCTGGCCGGACGGCGAATCGAAGCATGAATTCGTCGAAAAATTGTCGAAGGATCTCGATCACGAGCTGCCCGGCTATTCGATCGGCATCAGCCAGCCGATCATCGACGGCGTCAACGACCTGATCGGCGGCGCGCACAGCCCGCTGGTCATCAAGATCTTCGGCGACGACCTCACCGAGCTGCGCCGCATCGGCGGCGAGATCGTCGACACGCTGGGCAAGGTGCAGGGCACCACCAGCACCTCGATCTTCCAGGAACCGCCGATCCCGCAGATCGAGATCAAGCTCGACCACGAAAAGGCGGCGCGCTACGGCATCAATATGTCCGACGTGCAGAACGTCATCCAGACCGGCATCGGCCAGTCGCCGGTTTCCAGCGTCTATATCGGCGAGCGGGTCTATCCGCTGACCGTGCGCTATCAGGAAACCTCGCGCGACCGGCCCGACCGGCTGGGCTCGCTGAATGTCCGCACGGCCTCGGGCGCGCAGATTCCGCTGTCCGAGATCGCCGAGATCCGTACCCGCACCGGCGAAAGCGTGGTCACGCGCGAGAACAACCGCCGCACTTTGACGGTGCGCATCGACAATCCGTCGCGCGACCTGACCTCCTATCTCGAAGAGGCGCAGGCCAAGGTGAATACGGACGTCAAATTCGACCACAACAAGATCAAGCTCGAATGGGGCGGCCAGTTCGAGAATCAGCGCCGCGCCGAACAGCGCCTGCTGATCATCCTGGCCCTGGTGATGGGCATGATGCTGATCTTCCTCACCATCGGCATCGGCTCGGTCCGCCAGGCGCTGCTGATCCTGTCCGTGGTGCCGCTCGCCACCCTGGGCGGCCTGATCTCGCTGCATATCACCGGCCAGAACCTGAATGTGGCGTCCGGTGTCGGCTTCATCGCTTTGTTCGGCGTTGCGGTTCAGAACGGCATCATCATGGTTTCGAATCTCAACCGCATGCGCAAATCCGGCTTCGAGCTGCATGAGGCGATCATGAAGGGCGCCACCGAGCGCCTGCGTCCGGTGCTGATGACGGCGACCGTCGCGACCTTGGGCATGCTGCCCGCCGCCATCCATACCGGCGTCGGTTCCGACGTGCAGCGCGGCATCGCCACCGTGGTGGTGGGCGGCCTGGCCATCGCGACCGCTTTGACCCTGTTCGTGCTGCCGGCGCTCTATCACGTCATCGAGCATCACGCCGAAGAACGCAGCGGTCCGCCGCGGTGGGGAGCCTGATATGAAGCGCCCGCTCTCCCTCGCGCTCTGCCTGTCGGTCGCCGCCTGCGCGGTCGGACCCGACTTCGAGCGTCCCGCCGCACCCACGACGCAGAGCGTCACCGCGACGCCGCTGCCCCAGCAGACCAGCGCCGCCGACGGCAAGGCGCAGAGCTTCACCGTCGGCCAGGACATCCCGGCGCAATGGTGGGGCGTGTTCCATTCCGCTAAACTGGATGCCCTGGTAGCCAAGGCGATCGCCAACAATCCGTCGCTTGCCTCGGCCCGCGCCGCCTTGCGCCAGGCGCATGAGCTGACCGAAGCGCAGCGCACGGCCTTCTTCCCGCTGCTGACCGGCGGGCTGAGCCAGGTGCGCGGCAAGAACGCGCAAAACTCGATCGCGCCGCCAACCCAGCTGGTCGATCCCTATTACAGCCTCTACACCGCCCAGCTGACGCTCTCCTATTCGCCCGACATCTGGGGCGGCACCCGCCGCGCCGTCGAGATATCCGAAGCAGGCGAGAACGCCACCCGTTTCCAGGCCGAGGCGGCTTATCTCAGCCTGTCCAGCAACGTCGTGGTCACCGTGATCGCCGAGGCGTCACTGCGGGCCCAGCTCGATGCCACCCATCGCCTGATCGCCATCGCCCATGAGCTGACGACCAAGCTGGAAAGCCAGCGCACCATCGGTACCGCGTCGGAACTCGATCTGCTGGCCCAGCGCGCCATCGAAGCGCAGCTGGTCGCGACCCTGGCGCCCCTGGAAAAACAGCAGGCCCAGACCCGCGACGCGCTGGCGGCGCTGCTCGGCGTCACCCCGTCCGAGCTGAGCGGCGACGACATCACCCTCGAAGAACTGACTCTGCCTCAGCAATTGCCGGTCAGCCTGCCCTCGCGCCTGGTCGAGCAGCGTCCCGACGTGCGCCAGGCCGAGGAAAACCTGCATATCGCCACCGCTCAGGTCGGCATCGCCATCGCCGACATGCTGCCGCAATTCGACATCACGGGATCTCTGGGCACCGCCGCCTACCGGCCGAGCGACTGGTTTACGCCCGGCAACGGGTTCTGGAGCGTCGGCACCTCGCTGACCCAGACCCTGTTCGACGCCGGGGCGTTGCTGCATAAGCGCCGCGCCGCCGACGCCGCGCTCGACCAGGCCGGCGACGATTACCGCACGGCGGTGCTGGCCGCGATCCAGAACGTCGCCGACAGCCTGGAAGCCATCAAAAGCGATAGCGACGGGCTCAAGGCCAATGCCGACGCCGACGCGGCGGCGAAGAAGAGCTGGGATCTGGCCAAGCGCCAGCGCGACATCGGCATGATCAATCTGGTCACCTTGCTGAATGCGGAGCAGACTTACCAGCAGGCCGAAATCGCTTTGGCCGGCGCCCGCGCGGCCCGTCTGTCCGACACGGCGGGACTGTTCCAGGCGCTGGGCGGCGGCTGGTGGAATCGCGCGGAGGAGAGCGAAGCGAAATGACCGATCTGGTGGTGCGCGAGGATCGCGACGGTATCGCGATCCTGACCCTGAACCGGCCGGACAAGCTCAATGCCTTGTCGAACGACATGTTCGAGGCGCTCGACGAGCATCTCGACGCGGTGGCCCGGCAAAGCTCCAAGATCGGGCTGGTGCTGCTGCGCGGGGCGGGGGGCAATTTCTCCTCCGGCTACGACATGGCCGAGATCGCCCGCTCGGTGCGCGCCCACGCCAAGCCGCATTTCGAGAGCGAGGTGATCGAACACCTCGCCAATCTGCCGCAGCCGACCATCGCCGTGATCGAAGGGCAGTGCTGCACCGGGGCGCTGGAGCTGGCCCTGGCCTGCGATCTCATC
>JAJPHO010000082.1 GCA_021325215.1 Alphaproteobacteria bacterium | reverse complement strand
TTAATTTAATCACCCGGTCCAACACCGCAGAGCATCTATTCTGATGTCTCGGGCAGTGCCTCCAATGGCTGTTCAGGGTTCCGATATCTCTATCGGTGATCTACACATATTGTCTACGCCGGTTAGAGATGTCGCGCTGGGCGCCAGATAGAAATGTCACCAGCGGATAGGTGAGGGCAGCGGGCGGGCGCGGAGCCCTCGGGCCGCGCAGAGCCCGACCGCTGCCCTCCGCACCGGCCGTTCAGCTTCGTCCTTTGTTTTCCGAGTGCGCCGTCAGGCGTGCGAGGCACGTAGAAAGTCACGTGTCTGCGGCCCTGGCCGCCAATTAAGAGCAGAAGGCAAATTACTTCGGGCAGACGACGGGATTTTCTCCGTCTTTGGTCTGGATCGTATTCACGACAAAGAAATTGACGGGCATTGGCCGAGACATTCCAAATACGTGCGCGCTCTTTCTGGTAATCGTACCTGTGAACGTGCCAGAAAAATGATCTCCCATTAGATTACCGCCACATTTTTCTCTAAAGGTATCGTGAAACGCGGCAATCGTGGCGCGCGCGTCGTCGCCAATAACGGTTCTAAGAGTCATATCGCACGCCGGGAGTTCAAACTCAGAGAGATGCATCCCGTCTGATGCGTACACCCCCGCTATCGAATATATTCGCCCGCTTGGAAATCTGGTCCGCTTTGCGAGCCGGCACGCTGCCTCCGGTTCAAGGACTTGGGGGGTGTCCAATTTGCCAGCCGATGACATCAGCGTGAGGCCGACAGCGATTGTTGCGAGCATTCGTGGACTCCCTTGGTCCTGTGCTCGCTAGCTTAGCCGACCTCAAACATATGCCCAGTCTGATCGCGTCTCTTCGGGCCTCTGCTGGTGCGCATGCCTGGCGGCTCGGACTTCTGGCTCTCGCGGATCAGCGTGAGAAGTCCGCCGAGGCGCTTGTTCTCGAGCACGGCCGTCTCGGTGACACGCCGCAGCTTGTCGAATGTCCGGTAGGGCATGCTGCGGCCCTTGTAACGGACCTCCAGCCGGCCATCTGGGAAGTCCACGACCTCGACCCGACGGCCGATAGCGGCCTGGGCGAACTCGGACGGTTCGATCATGAAGAGGATGTTGTCGTACTGGAGGGTGAGGGACTGCGACAGCGTCCGCTCGGCGCGCCAGGTGAAGGCTTCGTCCAGCCGGTCCCTGGGCTGCATGGGTCGGTGCAGGTCCTTGTCGTTAAACGGCGCCTTGGCGAAGCGGGCGTTGTAGTCGGCCATGAAGCTCGGCAGGAAGGCGTTGCCTTCCTCCATCGAGCTGACGCCGGCAAGCCTGAGCTCCTTCACCAGCCGATCCTGCAGGGTCTTGTTGGCGCGCTCGACGCGACCCTTGGCCTGGCTGGAGTTGGCGTAGATGATCTCGATGCTCAGCGCCTTCAAGGCGCGGCCGAACTGGGTCATGCCGTCGCCGTGCAGGCCGCTGGGCTTGTTCACCCGGAACACCGCGTGCTTGTCGGTGTAGAAGGCCACGGGCTTGCCATGCTGCTCCAGATACCGCTGCGTGGCGTTGAAGTAGGCGAAGGTCGACTGCGACTGGACGAACTGCAGGTGCATCAGGCGGCTGGTGGCGTCGTCGATGAAGACGAGCAGGGTGCATTGCGGGCCGCGATCCTCGAACCACCAGTGCTCCGAGCCGTCGACCTGGACCAGCTCGCCGACGCACTCCCGCCGATAGCGCGGCTGGTAAACCCGTCCGCGGCGCTTCACGCGATCCGCCCAGAGGCCGGCGTCGAGCATCCACAGCCGCAGCGTCTCGCGGCCGATGTAAATCCCGTGAAGCTCGCGGAGCTTCTCCGCCGCCAAGGTGGGTCCAAAGTCCGCATACTTCTCGCGGATGACCTCCAAGGCCTGCGCCTTCAGGCTGGGCGGGGTCTGCCGGTTGCTCGCACGGCCACGCTTCTTGGAGATAAGGGCGGTCGCGCCTTGCTCTTGGTAGGCCTTCGACAGGCGCTGAACCTGCCGGCGCTCCAATCCCAACAGCTCGCTGGCCGCCGCGACGGTCAAGCGACCGCTCGCCAGATCGCGGAGAACCTCAAGCCGCGCCAGCTCCTTGTCGCTCATGAAATGCAACGTCATCCGGAGGGCCTCCCGCGCAAACGCGAGAGAGGGTGACATCTCTAAATGGCACGGTGCGACATTACTAAATGGGCGCTACACATATTTCGCGTCTAATATATCTTATCGGAAATAGATAAATCTTTTCTCCATGAAAACATATAGATAGGCAACGACCATCGAAATGCGTTATCAGAAGGAGAAATGACTATGGCGATAAAATCTAGCCGTCTGGCCGCCTCGGATTATGGGCCACGTCGATAGTGCGGGAGCGCATGCCGCATCGAAGCGGTCGCTTAACCTGGAAGTCTTTGACCGCGTGCATATCGGCTCGCGCCGACAACACCACCATGCCGATCACGAACGATCACCTCACAAGGTCCGCCGGACCCAGATAGCTTTGCTGCGAGCAGACGCGCGCTCTCCTCAGCCTTCGCGCCGGAAAAGAACAACAGGGATTCTCCGCTCGCACTGCAGCGGACGCTCCAGCCCCCTTCGACCGGAAGAACTTCAATGGAAACAGTATCCGGCATGGCTTCCCTGTCGGGACGCGGTCTGCGACCGTCCCGTACAAACTTAGCAGTTGTGATCGCTCCTCGATAGCCGACCCCTCTCGTGAGCATTGCCGCCCGCCGATCCTTAGGCTTCGCCATTTCCTCGTTGCGTCGCAACAACCGTGCTAAGGTGCACTCGCCGACATTCCCTCCCTGTCAACTTGGACACGGGCCTGCCGACAGTTGCCGGGGATGGCTTTCGCTACGCGAGCCTCCGGTCGGCAGAGGAAGGGTCTCTATGACCGTCCGAGTACCCACCTTGCCCAGCGTGGCTGAGAACCTGATTTTGGCGGTGATCGCATCTTCGGATGCGCCCCTGCTCCTACTGGACGGTGACCTGGAAGTGATCGCGGCAAGTAATTCGTTCGGCCGCGCTTTTGGTGTCGAAACGGCCGGCGCTCGGGGCCACTCGATCTTTGATCTCGGCGCTGGTGAATGGGATCTGCCCAAGCTGCGGTCCCTGCTCAGCGCGACAGCCTCCGGCCACGCTGCGATCGACGCCTATGAAATGGACCTGACGGCGCACGAGGGCGAGATCCGCCGTCTGGTGATCAAGGCTGAAAAGCTCGATTACGGCGATGCCGACGTCGCCCGGCTTCTTGTGACGGTTTGCGACGTCACCGACGCGCGCGCAGCGGAGAAGCTCAAGGACGATCTGCTACGAGAGCGTGCGGTCCTTCTCGAAGAGATACAGCACCGGGTCGCCAACAGCTTGCAGATCATAGCCAGCGTGCTGTTGCAGAGCGCTCGGACAGTGCAGTCCGAGGAAACGCGCACCCACCTGACCGACGCGCACAACCGGGTCATGTCAATCGCCACGGTGCAAAGGCAGCTCGCGTCGTCGGGCAAGTTCGATGTCGAGCTTCGCCCTTACTTCACTCAGCTTTGCCAGAGCCTCGGCGCCTCGATGATCCGCGATCACAAAAAGCAGTCGATCGAAGTGACCGGAGACTCAAGCAGCGTGGCTGCCGATGCTTCCGTCAGCCTCGGTCTGATTGTCACCGAGCTTGTGATCAACGCGCTGAAACATGCCTTCCCGGACGGCAAAGCCGGCAAGATCACGGTCGACTATCAGTCTCATGGACCCAACTGGACGCTGGCGGTCAATGACGACGGGGTCGGCATGCACCCGGAGGGGGTGGGCACGACCCCCGGTTTGGGCAGCAGCATTGTCGAGGCGCTCGCGCGACAATTGCACGCTCGCGTCCAAGTCGCCGACACTAGACCTGGAACGGCCGTCTCGATCATTCACACTCAAATAGCTGCTGTGAATACTTCGGCCTCCGAACCGATCGGTCGCGCCGTCTAATCGTTCAGGCGGTGCCGCGAATAGAGCGCGATGCAGCGACCGTGCTGGAGGTGCGAGCAAGAGCGTTCCGGCTATAGTCGCCGCGAAGGAGCGGTCAGACCATCGCTTTGACACGACGGTGTGAGGCATGGACGCCGACGTCGCGGCCATGCGGCCCCACCAAGCGCCGCTGGCTGCGCCTTCGCTCTGAACGCTCGCCACCGGCGGGACGTTCGGCGATTGGGGCGCCGGCCACTCTCGAAGCGGCACAACTGCTAGCTGAACTGCGGCAGCTCGCCGCCCCCTTGCGAAGCTCGGCCGTAACCCTCAAATAGGATGGGAAATATACGTCAGGTTGTCGCGCAATTCTCACGGATTTCGGGGCCACAAAGGGCTCGCGATCCGGCGAAAAGACTTGCCGACGGAATAGCAATCAAGACCTGCAAGCGAGGCGGGTATGAGGGGGACGGCATCTGGGCGGCGTTGCGAACGGCTTCAACAGGGTGGCGCCGCTGCGTCTGGTCCGCCGTGGATAAGCGGGCCCCTTCGCCAATCCAGCTCACCCCCAGGCAGCTCGAATGCCTGACGCGGATTGCCGCCGGCGAGACTTCCGTGGAGATCGCCGCGGCTCTTGGCTTGTCGAAGCGGACGGTCGACCACTACGTCACCCACGCCTGCGCCCGCCTCGGGGTTCGCAATCGCGCCCAGGCCGTGGCGAAGGCGATACGTACCCGCCTGATCCCCGGCCGAGCGCCGTAGATCATGGTCGGCCTCGGATCTCGAATATCCTCTAGGGTATTTATACCCTAGAATTTCCGCCGTATTGCGATCCTGCCCGCCGCCCGTCAGACTCATCTGGTGGTTGCTGGACCGTAAGGACCCGACAACAGGTGCGCCAAAGGGGCAGGTGCATGGAACGCGCAAAAGCGTGTCCGTGCCGCCCCGCCACCACACCCGGTAACGGCGCATGGGTGCTTGGTGTCAGTTCGTTCGTTCGAGTGCTTTCCCGACGAGCCCTTGGCGCTCGGCGCCGCTGGGGACGTCCTCGCCGCCCGGCGCGTCGCCCGGGAATTCCTCGCCAATGCCCCGCCAGGTCTCGCGAACTCGACCTTGGCGGTCCTGGTCCTCGCCGGCGCTTGCCTTCACGCCGCCAGCTTGGCCCTGGGCGAACCCAGCATCCTCGACCTGGCTTCCGTCCTGCGGGACCTGATCCCGGACCAGGCCCCGCTTCGCCCGATGTTCACCAGCCGCATTCAGTTCTCGACCTTTGCGGCGGCGGAGTTGCGGATGCTCACGCCGGCGTCACAGTCAGACCTGGTCGGCCAGCTGCTCTGGCTGGTCCTGCCGGAGGCCGGACGCGCCGGCGAAACAGCCGCGAACACCAAAACAGATATAAACGCGCATGATGCGCCGAAATAGCAATAACGGCACTTGACCCGCGCGAGTGGCGGAGTGAGGTTCGGTGGCCCGCGAATGCCGGGCCTGACCTGGAGGCTCCCATGTCCCGCGCCCGCTGGGCTCGCGCCCATCGCCATATACGCGCCGCCGCCGGCCCCATTGTGGTGGTCGCCGCGGCTTTGATCCTCGCCTCCCCGGCCCTCGCCGGCACGACCGGCGGCACGGCCATGCCCTGGGAGACCCCGCTCCAGACCGTGCAGGATTCGCTGTCCGGTCCCGTGGCCAAGGCCATCGGCATCATCGCCATCGTCATCACCGGCCTGGGCTTCGCCTTCGCCGAAGGCGGCTCCGCCATGCGCAAGGGCATCGGCATCGTCTTCGGGCTCGCGATCGCCTTCACCGCCACGACCTTCATCTCCAGCTTCTTCAACCTGACGTCCGGCGCGGTGTTCTGAGATGGCCGTCTCTCAGATCGAAGGCTTCGAAATTGGCTTTCACAGCTCCCTGTCTGAACCGGTGACGATCGCCGGCGTGCCCCGCATGATCGCCGTGCTGAACGGCACCCTGACCGCCGTCCTGGCGCTGGGCCTCCAGGTCCCTGCAATCGGCCTGCCGCTGGGCTTGGCGGTCCATACCGCCTGCTACTGGCTGAACAAGCGCGACCCCTATTTCTTCGACGCCCTGAAGCGGCACATCCGCCAAAAGCCCTACTGGGACGCCTGACCGTGGGCGCGGTCGCACACGCCCTGACCTCGCCGGCCGGCGCCATCGCCATGGCCGCCGCGCTCGTCTGGGCGCCGCTAACCGGCTTTCCGACCTGGCCGGCCCTGGCGCGCGGCCGCCTCGCCAGCACCGCCGCCGTGACGGCCGCCGTCGCCTGTTTCGCGTTCGCCTTCGCCACCTGTGCGCTCGGCCGGCAGACGTGAGGTCCCAGGGTCATGCTTTATCTCCGCGAGTACCGCGCCAAGGCTGAACGACTCTTCGATCACCTGCCCTGGGTGGCGCTGATCGGGCCGGGCCTGGTCCTCAACAAGGACGGCAGCTTCCAGAAGACCCTGGCCTTTCGCGGCCCCGATCTGGCCAGCGCTACCGACGCTGGGCTGGTCGCCACCCGCGCCCAACTCAACAACGCTCTGCGCCGCCTGGGCTCGCGCTGGTGCCTGCACGTCGAGGCCTTGCGCGCCTCCTCGCAGGACTATGCCTCCAGCACCTTTCCCGACCCGGTTTCGGCCCTGATCGACGACGAGCGCCGCGGCGCCTTCGAGGCCGAGGAGCGCCATTTCGAGAGCCGCTACTTCCTGACCTTCACCTTCCTGCCGCCCGAGGAGGCGATCTCGACGGCGGAGAGCCTGATGCTGGAGAACGCGCCGTCGGGGCGCGGCGCGGCGGGTATGTATCGCGCCGCCCTGGGCGGCTTCCTGGCCTCGGTGCGCCAGATCGCCGACATCCTCGGCGCCATCATGCCGGAGGTCCGCGAGCTCGATGACGACGAGACCCTGACCTATCTTCACGGCTGCATCTCGACCAAGCGCCACTATGTCCGCACCCCCGACACGCCGGCCTATCTGGACGCCTTCCTGTGCGATGACGACTTCCAGGGCGGGCTGCTGCCGCGCCTGGGCGGGCAGTACGTCCGCACCATCTCGGTGCGCGCCTACCCCACCTCGTCCTCGCCGGGCCTGCTCGACCGGCTGAACGAGCTCGGGGTCAGCTATCGCTGGACCTGCCGGTTCATGCCGCTCGACAAGGAGGACGCCCGCAAGGCGGTGTCCACCGTCCGCAAGCGCTGGTTCGCCAAGCGCAAGGGTGTGATGGCGCTGCTGAAGGAGGCGATCACCCACGAGCCCTCGCTGCTCGAGGACCCCGACGCCACGGCCAAGACCAATGACGCCGACGCGGCGCTGGCGATCCTCGGCGGCGACTATGCCTCGATCGGCTATTTCACTCCGACCGTGACCCTGATGGACCGCGATCCGGACCGGCTCGCCGACCGGGTCCGCGA
>JAJPHO010000095.1 GCA_021325215.1 Alphaproteobacteria bacterium | reverse complement strand
GAAACGCTTGCGCGCCGCGGTGATGTCTTCCGGGCTGGGCGCATGGCTGACAGCGACGAGATTGCCGCCCTCCATCTGCACGGCGCCGGAGCAATGCGGGCACGTCATCGGCACGTCGATCAGACCGGGCCGCTTGGCCATCACATCGTTATGCGCCTGGTTGGCGGCGTCGCAGGCCTTCTTCGCGGCGTCGAAGGCAGCCTGCAGCGCCGGAACCTGCTCGGCCTTGGCGCGGGTGCCGTCGAGGTCGACCTGGCCGATCGCGAAATTGCGGGCGGCGCCCTCGGCCACGCTGCTGACGTGCGCCAGTTGCTTGGTTAGATGCGCGACCGGATCGGCCTCGGGAACTTCCAGTTCCTCCAGCAGCTCGTGGCCCGGCGCCTTCCACTTCGCGCCCTTCTCGCTGCCGTACTGTTCGCCGGTGACTTGACGCCAAGCGCCCTTCAGTTCCTTGCCCTTGTCGGCGGCCCGCGAATGCGCGCCGTCGAAACCGTCGATCTCGACCGTCGGCCAGATGCCGGCGACGATGCGGTAGATGGCGGCGTCACGCTGGTCCTTCGGGTCGAGGGCCATCGGCACCATGGCGGCAGCCTCGTCCTCGGTGGCCGCGCCGCCGCCGGTGACGAAATTGGCATCGGTGTCGCGCAGGGCGCCAGCCAGGTCGGCAGGGCTCGGCGCGGCCTTCAGCAGGCGATCGAGTTCGCGGGCGCGCTCCTTCACGGGCAGGTCGAGGAGGCTGGTCAGGCCGGCGGCGGTCGGCGATGCCTTCGGCGGGGTGCCATCGGTGCGGCGCTCGGCTTCCGGCCAGCGGACGCCAGCCGAGCCCTGCGGGCCGGTCACCACCACGCGGGCGGCGTCGGCGCCGTCGCGGACTAGCAGCGTCGAGTCCTTTTTGGCGACGCCCTCGGGCATGATTTCGCCGGTGAGGGCAGAGGCAAGCCCGCGAATGGTCGACGACTTGCCGGCCCCGTTCGGCCCGCTGAGCAGCAGGATCGGGTCGGCGGCGGCTTCCAGGCGATCGACGCCAAGGCAGTTTCTGACGGTGATCTGCATGATCGATTACTCCGAGAAGAGGGTTTCGTCGGCGCCGCCCTGGCTGTCATCGCCATGGATCTCGCCGGTTTCGGGATCGTGCGGGGGCTGGGGCTGCGGGGCGGCCTGGGCCTGCTGCTTTTCGGCGGAAGCCTCGGATTTCCTCGGCTCGACCGATGCAGGGTCTTTTTTCGCCTCGACAGGCCTCATGGCCGCCTTGGCTTTCTCGGGGACGATCGGTTGCACACCCTCCACCGCATATGGCGCGCCGGGCTTGCCAGTGCCGACCAGGGTCAACGTGGCCGTGTCTTCGAGTTCTTCCATCGTCGGCATACCCATCAGGGTCTCCGGCGCATAGACTCGGCCCAGCCATGCGCCGGAGCGGTAGCGCAGCATCAGATCGGGGATGCTCTGCCATTTCTTGTTGCGGCTGTACCAACCCTCGGATTTGGCCATGGCTATATCGACATCGATGTCGCAGATATCGCCGGTGATCTTGTGCTTGGCGAACGCCCGGCACTTGCGGGTGTCGCTCTCGCCGGTCAATTGGAACTGGATGGGGCCGGTGAAAGGGCCGCGGCTATTGATCAGCGCGATAGCCATCTGGCCATAGAGGGCCGGCTTACCATCCGGGCTCATATAGGTGTTCTGCATGAACATGAACGGGTCGACCTCAAGGCGCATCGACATCTGAAGCAGAATGAAGCAGCCGGCCTCGTTCCCGGTCAGGTGCTTGGGAACGAGACCGGAATTCGCGAACGCGCGGGCAACGCGCCACAGCTGTTCGAATTTCGCGGTGTCGAGATAGTTGGAAAAGCTGCTGTCGTCATGGACGACCAGCCGCTGGCGCTGCTCGGCGACGGCGGGAAGTTGGGCCGTATCAGCCTGCGGCTGCTCAGCAACGCGCGGCTCTGCCAGGGTGGCAGCGGAAGAATTGGTCATGCTCATCTCCTCAGTTGGCCGCGCCCTTATGGACGCGACAGGCGGTGGTCCCCCATGCGGGACAATATTTATCGCTGCACATTTGGCTGCCGGAGTTCGGGAGGAAGGCCAGTGGATCGCCGGTTTCCTTGAAGCGGGCAGCGTCGTCAGCCATTGCGTTCAGCGTTCGCATGGCCAATTGCTCGGCGGCATAGATCGAATAGGGAGTCGTCGTCGGCTCGGGCTGCAGCTTCTTCATTCCGACACGAGGGACGTAATCCTCGACAATGCCGTTGACCTCGAATTCGGCGGTCCGACGAAGGAGCGAGTAGACGCCGTATTGCGCGAGGTTGACGCGCTGGCGCACGCCGCTCTTGGTGTCGTGCAAGATGTCGTTCTCCAAGAGATCGGCGGTTCCTGTGATCAGGACGCCCGGCCGCAGTTGCGCCTCCATCGGCTGCTCGACGGCCACCGGGCGCACTTTCGGAACGATGTGGATGCGATAGCTCGCCACCATCTTGCGCGTTTGGGCTTGGGCGGCGTTGAGATCGCCTGTGGTGTCATCCCAGGTGACGCCTTCTTCGCCGATGCGCCGATCCATCTCCTCGAAAGCGCGCTGCTCGGCCTCGGTCTGGTTGCCGAGATCGTCGGCCTCCATCTTGCTGGTCAGCAAATAGGCTGCGCCGGCATGGAGGGATGACCCGACAATCGCGCCCGCCGACGACGACACGGCGCGCAGTTCGATACCGGCATCACGGAACATAGGACGCCAGATCTTCGCCGCGGTGCGCAGCGCGCAATCGGCATAGCTGGGCGTCGAGGATGCGCGGATGCGGATCTCGAATGGCGCGCTCATTTTTCTGCCCTTTCTGGGTTCGGAAGGGCGAGGCGGATATAGCCGAACTCGGCGGCATGCTTGATTGAGGAATAGGTCATGTTCGCCAGCGTCTTCGGATTGGTGATCCGGCCAACGCGGTAGAACCATTGCCCCTGCTCAATCAGGGCGATGACGGCCTGGCTGGATCGTATCGCCGGGCCGGGGATGAATTTGGTCGGGCGGCTCACATCCACCTCCGCGACTTAGCCAGCCGCTTGCGCAGACGACGCACGACGCGGCGCAGCAGGGGCCGCAGCAGGATGAAGTCGATCACCCAGGACGGAACGTTGATGGTGTGGGTGCGGGCGGCGGTCATGAACGTTCGTGGTCCTGATGTTCGGTATTGTCGAAACCGACCGCGGTGAATCCGACATATTCGCCGCGCCCATCGAATTGCGGAATGCCGCCGTATTCGCGCGCATAGTGCAGGTAGGTCACGCGATCGACGCCACTGCCGAGATAGTTGCGGAACTGTCCGGTGCGCTTCTCCTGCTTCTTCGCCTTGCAGGATTTGGAGCAGAATTTTGCCCAGCCGCGTTTGACGTCGGCGGTGCGTGCGCGGAACGAGACGCCGCAGCACTGGCATTTCCGGTCGGTCATTGCCGCGCTCACGCCGCACCATCCGGCTCGCAGTCGCACGGAGCGATCACCGCACGCTGATCAAGATCCCCCAGCAGCATCTGCGCCAGCTTGGCGATCTCCTCATCCCCGGCATACAGCGCGAAAATCTCGACCACCTCGCGGGCCTTCGGGTTGCCCAGGCGGGCGCCGTGATAGGCCTTGCGCAGGTTTCCCAGCGCCAGATCGCGCGACGACGGCAGCGGCACCGGATGGGCCGGGCGGATCGGGATGATGATGCCGCGGGCGGGCTCGGGCGGCCGGGGAAAGGGGAGGATGGTGGCGGTCATTTGGTGTCGCTCCTCTCGGTCGTGGGAACGGCCCATTGACCATTCAGGCAGCGATAGCTGCACTCACCTTTGATCGGCTGACAGTTCTTGACCTCGACGCTGACCTCGCCATGGCTGACGAAGACGGTCACAGCGGTCGCGGTTGGGTAAGCCTCGCGCAGTGCATCGGCAATCTGCTCGATCGTCATCACGCAGCACTCCGATGAAGCGGCAGATCCTCGACGCCGACCGGCTTGTCAGCCAGGGCCTGCAGCCGCTGGAACCGGCGGTATTCGTCGACCAGGGCGTCCATCTGCTCGAAATTCAGGAAAATGCCCTTGCCATGGCACGAGAGGCTGACGCCGCGATGGTCGAAGTCGGCTCGCGCCTTCTCTCCTGCGGTGTCCAGGACGGCGGACATTTCGATGGTGCGCGTCATTCGGCGGCGCTCCCATACATCTCGCGGTCAGAAGCGATCCGACCGCGTCGTGCCTCTTCCGTTGCTGCCACGACCTCGTCGCCGCGCGCAATCAGCAGCCAGCGCTCGATCTGGTCGGCCAGCGCGCCGGTCACGGTGACCTCGGGCATGCCCTTGACGGCATAGTCGGGGAGGAAGATTTCGATGATCTCGCCGGAGCTATCGATTTCGGCGTGGCCGTCGAGCTCGGCGAAGGTGTTGCTCGGCCAGCCGAGCGGGAAGCAGAACGCAAGTCGGGCCATAATCTCTCTCCCTGTTGGCCCCGGCGCTTGAGAGGGGGTGGGGAAGCGCCGGGGCCGGTGGGTGTCTCAGCCGTAAGGGGGCGACGGCTGGTGACAGAGAGATGATCGTAAAACTTTACGATATAGTCAAGAGGTAAAACGTAAAAGTTTACGATACGAAGGTGTCAAAGTTTTGCGATGGCTCCGCGCCTGTGAGGTACATCACAGGACTCGCGCAAATTCCCTGCTTTGGTCTCGCATTCGAAATTCTTATTAGACGGGGGAAGTCATGAGGTTTCGGCTGATCATGGTCAGCGGGTGCGCGATGCTCTCCGCATGCGCCGGCGCCGGTTTGCTCGGCAATAAGCCTGAGGATGCCGGAGCGTTTCCCGCGTCATATGAAGAGGTAATTCGCGGGCGCCTCGCGACGACCCTTAAAGATCCCTATTCGGCCCAGGTCGAAATAGGAAGGCCCAGCCTCGGGCAATGCCAGCGAGGCATCTATGGCACATTTCACGGCTGGGTGGTGCCGGTCACCGTCAATGCCAAGAATGGCTTCGGCGCATATACCGGCTACCAAACTACCTATGCCTGGTTCGCCGATGGCCTTCTCGTGAGGGAGTCTGGCAGCCCGACGCTTTGCCCCTGAGGCGCGTCAGTTCCGCGAATTTGGGGGCGCCCCCAGAATGGACGCGACCGATCGGCGGCGCTTCTCCTGGAGGGCGCTTTCCTGGCGCATGATGAAGCGGTCCAGGGCTTCGATATAACAGCCCAGGACGGTGAAGAGGATCGGGTCTTCTATTTTTAAGTTCTGATCCAGCAGCAATTCCGCAGCATCAGAGCGCATCCTCATAATCTTGGACGTGCTGGTCATCGTTCAGGCGGCACTCCCTTCAGGATGGCGCACCAGGCCGAAGTCCCACTTGCCCTCTTGCTGAACGATCAGCTCCTCGACGGCAGGATCTCCGAAAGCCAAATTCGAGACGCTATTTTCGAGTGGGGGAAAGTGCGCGACCATCGGCCAAAGGCGCCCGCGCTCGAAATGAATGGCCGGCCCCGAACGTTCGGCCTGAATGCGCCGAGCCCACATCAGCCAGGTCTTCTCGAAGGCGCGGCCAACGATGGTCGTATAGCCCTTCTCGCGGATGTGCTGCACGCTGAAGTCGCATAGATCCATGAAGATCTGATAGCTCGCCCTATAGCGCGCACGGATGCCGATTCGCTCCATGGCCGCGAAGTCCTTGAACCAGCGAATGCGAAGAATCCCGGCCGGGTCTCCGTTGACCAGCGCAAGCACATGCGTGCAGGTGAAATCGTTGGCTTGGAATTCATCGGCATAGGTCGCCGTCGAGGATTCGGCGCTTTCCGCCATGAACACCGCGGCCCTTACAGCGGTGACCATATGAAGGTCATTCTGGCTGGCTGCAATGCGTACCTCAACGAGCGAATTAGGTCGGTCCTTCATGCTCCTGTTCCCTTTTTAGGAGAAAAAACATTTACAGGCTCGTCGGCCTGTGGTTGCATAAAAAGTCCAAATTTCGGACTTATCGGCATTGGGAGTTACTGATATTCCTCGCAATTCGCTCAAGAACTGGGATGACATCCGCCTGCTCCTCGCGGTAGCAGAGTGCGGAGGCATTTCCGGCGCGGCCGACGAATTGCAGCTCAAGAAGGACACCGTGATGCGGCGTCTGGACGATCTGGAAGACCTGGTCGGTCGCCGGCTTTTCCGTCGCCTGCAGCGCCGTGGTTCGGTTCCGACGGCTGCGTGCGACCTCCTGCTCGAAAGAGCGCGGGCTGTGAGGGAGGCGATCGGCAGCTTTGACCAGTCCATGGCGGCAATTCGCGCGCTCGACCCCGTCGTCAGCGTCAGCGCGCCGCCCGGCGTCCTGCATTTCACGCTCGTTCCTGCGCTTTTGAAGTTGAGCAAAACGCTCCAGCCCTTCGACCTGGCGCCGAGCAGCTATCCGCTGCCCGCCATGACCTTCAGCACGGAAGGCGATGCGGATGTATCGGTGACGCTGACGTCGACCGGCGATATCCCTGGCCTCAAGGGCGACATCACCGTGCGCCGCGTCGGCACCATGCGGTTCGCTCCATTCGCGCCCAGGGCATCGGCCGGAGTGGCCAGGGTTCATAAATTTCGGGATCTGCGCGATCACGGCCTGTTTCAGCGGACCGACTATGCCACGGTGCCGAGCATGGCTGCCTGGAATGATCTGTGTCTGGATAGCGCCAGCCGGGCAGAGTTCATCAACTCGGTCGATATGTATTCGGCATTCAAGCAGGGTGACAGCGTCAGCATCTTCCCCAGCTATTCGAGCATGTATGACCCCGAGGCCGTGCGCCTCGAGCTGGACGACGAGCCGGAAATCAGTCTGTCGGTTTGGATGTCGTCGCGCCGAGATACCTTGAAGGAGCCGGCGATCCGGACCGTCTTCGATGCGGTAGCCGGTCTCTTTGCGACATCCCCTTGGTTTTCATAGTCCAATGGGGTGGGATTGTGTCGCAAAAGCGTGATCTGCTGATGATCGAAATAATACTGCGTATGCGTCAATTAGAGCCGAATCGCCGCGATGTTATAGAGCGGATGATATCCTCTATTGCAGAGCGCGCAGCGTCGCCGTCAGAACTTCCAGTTTCTGATCGGGCAACGTTTTCAGTAGGTCAAGCAGTCCTTTTTCCCGTTCCGTAAGGAAGGGGCCATCCCCGACCAGCTCAGAAATGGCCTGCAGCTTCTGATCGGGCAGCTGGTTGAGCAATCTCAGCATCTCCATTTCCTTGTCAGAGAACATCTGCCCTTCGCCCAGGATCAGCGAAAGAGGCACATTCTCAGCTGCGGCGAGCATATCCAGCTTGTCCAGCGTGATCGTCGAATCGGGATTGGTCAGGAAATTGCGAAGGGTGCCTTCGGACACGCCGGCGCGACGCGACCACTCCGTTGCGCTAAAGCTCGGATCTTCAGCTTTGCGGCTATCGATATAGGCCCTCAGAGCGGCCTTCCTGTTTTGAACCATGCTCATGTGACAAAAGTAAAATCCTGCGTAGATTTTTACGATAGTAAAGTTTTACGATCATATGCTTGACATAACCGTAAAACTTTACGACGATAGGGAATGCTTATCGTCGATCTCTCCATAGAGCGCATCCGCGCATACCGCCGATATCTCGGCATGAACGTCTCGGAGTTCGCCCGCCATCTGGGCGTCTACGAGGCCCTGATCCGCCACATGGACAAGCCGAACTGGAGCCCGACCGCCGACACGCTGCGGCGCCTAGAGCGGCCCATTCCTGACGACTTCATGCCGCCCGGCGTCAAGATCGAGAGGGAGGCCGCGTAATGCTGTCTCGCCCGCGCCTTTTGAAGCATATGTCCCCGAGTTCAATGAGCGCGGGGATCGCGGGCATCTTTTTTAACGAATGCCGCGATCCCGCGGGGCTCTCGGCGAGGTGTCTGTGATGGCTGTGCCGACGATTCGCCGATACGGCACGAATACGTTGAGCGGCGAACGCGGAATCCACCTCCGCGCCGCTCGCAATGCCATCGCCCCTTCGGCTTTCACCGCCGGTCGCATTGCCTTTCTTCCGCGTCGCCATGTCGAACTCTCCGCATCGTTGATCCATGAGCGGAAAGCTACCCCGCAGAGCTCGGAACTGTCGTTCACCCTGGGAGGAACTTCGGTTCCTCTGACGGAGGCCGACATCGACGAAATCTTCCTGCCGGTGCTGCGCGAGCTGCCGGTGAAGGCGCTGGCCGCCATGACCGGCCTGTCCGAGCGCGCGATCGTGAAGCTGCGCAATCGGGACGGGCGCCCGAGCCTCGCCACCGCGCTCAACCTGGCGCTGGCCGACGCCGCCACCATGACGCGGCTCGAAAGCCGCCTTCGCGGGCGCAGCGCGCTTCTGAAGCAACAGATCGCGCAGACCGATCTCGAAATTGCGCTGCTCCAAGCCAAGCGAAAGGAATTGCTCGATGCGTCGCGTCATGGCCGCCCGGATCAGCGGGGCACTCCTTTGGCTGAGCGTCAGGTTCAACCGGGCATCCGATCGGCTGAACGCCTGGGCGGACTGGTGGCTCGACTGGGGCGCGGAGTGACGAAATGAAGATCGGCGCCGCCCAGATCCGCGAGGCCCGCGGCCAGGACTTCATCCAGGCCGCCCATCTGATCTCCGACGCGCACCGCGCCGCCGGCACGCTCGATGAGCATTACGAGCCTTGGGCCGTCGAGGGCCGGCTGAGCGACCTGCGCATTGCCAAGGGCATCCTGCTGGTCGCCGACATCGAAGGCGGCATCGTCGCCTGCGGCGGCATCGTTCCCGCCAGCTTCGCGCGCCATACCTGGACACTCTGCCTGGGCGCGACCCGTCCCGATCTGCAGGGCCACGGCCTCGGCCACCAACTGGTGACACGCCGCCTCGACATCGCCGCCCGCGAAGGTGCTGGCATCGTGCTGGTCAGCAGCGTCAACCCGGCGCGCTGGGCGCGGTACGGCTTCAAGCAGCAGTTCGTCAACCCGGTGACTGGCGCGCATCTGATGGCGCTCCGGTTCGATAATGGGAGGCATTGATGACGGTCTCGACCCTTCCGCCCTTCGATAACAAGCCGGCCGTGGCCATTCGCATGCTGATGGCCGATGCCATTCCGCAGCGCGCCGCCGACGGCAAGTTCGCCAAACGCAAACACCTGGAGCGCGATTGCCTGCACGAGATGATGCGCCGACAGATCGCCGCGCCCGCCGCCGAGCGCACCACCCCGGAACCGCAGAAACCCGCCGTCGCCCAGGCCGTGGAGCGTCGTTTCGTCACCGCCCCCAAGAAGCGCCGCAGCGTCGCCGCCGTCGGACGCGCCGCGTGCGTCATCGTCGGCGTTGCCAGCATCGTCGCGGGTCTTGCGATCGATGGCGCGGCATTCGGTGCCCTGGCCAGCCTGCCCGTGCCGAAGCTGCTGGCGACCGCGCTGGGGAGGGGGATCTGATGAAGCTCGACCTCGACGAATTTTCCCTGACCGGCAATCCGCGCCTTCGTATCGCACTGCTGCAAGAACTCCTCGGCCACACCAGCGACACGCGCCTGGCGCTCGAAGTCGCTCGCGAGGCCGAAAGCTGGATCAACGGCAAGGTCGAGTCCGCCGCAGAAATGATCACGCCGAACCTGCTGATCGAGATCGTGCGCCCGCTGGTGGCGGAGCTGGTCTGCCAGCATCTGGGGGCGCTGGCCGACAAGGAAAGCGTATCGGCGTCCAAAGAGCCCATCGTCATATCGGTGATGGACGGCGCTGAAAGGGCGGGCGAAGCGGGTTCGATCGCAGGTATATCTGATACCGTTCATACCCATGCAGCCGCGCCGCGTGACTGCGCGCGCGAGCCCCAGACCCCCCCCCCCCGATTCCGAAGGTGCTTCGGCGCAACCGCATCTGTCGAAAGCCCCTCCCGGACCAGCGCCGGAAGCCGCCAATTTCCTGCGCCGCCACGACGCCACTATCAAGGATATGGCGAATTCGGGATCGACCTACGAGGCAATCGCCGATGCCACCGGCCTTTCTTCCGGTTATGTGCGGATGCGCGCCAAGGAGCTCGGCTGTTCGCTGCGCGCGTCAGGACCAGCCAAAGGGACCCTCTGCCGTCCCGAGCCAACGGCGGCGCCCCAACCCTCCGCCGATTCCAAGGAAGGTCTTTCGGGTTCGCACCTTCGCGCTTTGATCGAGCTGAAAAAGCTTGGCGGCGCCGTGTTCTCGGCCGCCGATCTCAAACGGATCATGCCGGGCTGCGATGCTGCGGCGAATGCGATTCTTTCCGCTCTGTGCCGGGCGAAACACATCGAGCGCGTCGATTTCGGCCGCTACCAGATCCCGGGCGCCAAGGGCTTCGATGCCAAGTCGAGCGAGGCGCAGGACATGATTGAGCGCCATATCGCCAGCAAGGGCGTTTCGACCCAGCCGGACTTCGGCGACAAGACCATCAACGAGCTCTATTCGGCGCTCATCATTCGCGGCCACAGTCTCTGCAAGACCGCCAACAAGAAGTTCTTCCTGGGCGACGGCTACAAGCAAATGAGCCGGGCCGACACGATTACCTGGATGCGCGAGATCATCGCCCGTGAGCGCCCCGTGAAGGAAATCGCCGGTGCGAGGGGAGCGGCCTGATGCCCGCCATCGATCCCGTCAGCGAAGTCTTCGTGATCGCCGCCGCCGTCATGGTGCTGCTTCTGGCCTTGGTCTGCGCCGGCATGGCCTTCACCGACTGGCTCACTCGCCGGCGGCATTACCGCGATGTCGAGCGCTGCATCATCGCGGCCCGCAAGGAAGCCGGCCAGATCGGGAGGCATGAATGCTTGTACTGACATTCACCGCCTGCCTGCTGGCCAATTCCAGCGCCTGCCGCACCGTCGAGCTTCAGCCCGTCGCCATCTATGACCTCGGCTTCGGCAAGCAGATCGAGCGGCCCATGACCATGGCGCAGTGCCAAATGGGACAGGCGGAATTCCCGATCGCGCAATGGCTGGCCGACAACCCCGGTCATCAGCGCATCGGCGGATGGACCTGCGACAGCAGGCCGAAGAAGGAGATTTGACGAGAAGCGCCGAGCCCGTGCGGAAGCGGGCGAAAGCGCGGGGGTGCCGGCAGGTGTGAGAAGCGGCCGGCACCCCTCCGAGAAAGGGCCGATAGCTCAGTTGGGAGAGCGCTCGCTTTGCAAGCCTGAGGTCGCCGGTTCGATCCCGGCTCGGTCCACCAAGGTTCGGGATTTAGCGCAGCCAGGTAGCGCGCCGCATTTGGGATGCAGAGGTCGCCGGTTCGAATCCGGCAATCCAGACCACCATCACCCAGCCCCAGATCCGGCCTGAAAACCGGACTGGGGCCTCGGCATCAGCAGACCAACCCCGCTTCGGAGGGCCACCCCATGACCGACAATGTGCATGTTTTCAACGACGCCCAGCTGACCCCGGCGCAGAAGGCCTATTTCGCCGAACGCTACGCCATCGAATGCGAGATCGACGATCTCAAGGCCGAACACATCGCGCCGCTGAACGAGGATCTGAAGGCCCTCAAGGGTAAGTTCAAGGCCGAGTCCGGCATCGACCTCAAGGTCAGCAACGCGCTGTACGCCCTCTACAAGCTGGACCGCAGCGCGTCGCGCCTGCTGGAGAAAGAGGACGAGGAGAAGCGCCGCGACGATCTGGAACGCTGCGCCGGCGCCCTGGCCAAGGGCATGCAGCTCGATTGGTTTTCGGAGGAGGCGTTCAAAGCGTCCAAGCGCCGCGCCGCAGAGCCCGATCCGATGTTGGAGGAAGAGCCCGGTCCCCAGATCGACGATGAGGGCGAGACCGGCCATTGCGACGACGAAGAGCGCGCGCCGGCCGGGCCTGCCGAATTGACCTTCGCCAGCGCTGAGCGGGAAGAAGGCGACCCCATGCTCGAAGATACCGCGCAGGCCTGGGAAGATGGCGCCGCGGCCGATCAGGGCAACGCGGAACACCTCGACCAGGGCGGTCACATCTTCGCCGAGGGCAAGGAAGCTGGGCGGGCCGGGATGCTTTCCGAGGACAACCCCTATGAAGCCAGCGAAGGCGGCGAGCTCTGGGAGCGCGGCCGGGCGATGGGCTTCAAGCAGTTCCTCGACGCCGAAGCCAAGGCGGTCGCCGATGACCATGAGGCCGAGGAGGGCGAGGGCGCCGAGGTCGTCAATCTGTTCGGTGATGACGACGGCGTCGAGATACCGGCTGGCGAGGCGCTTGGCGCCGAACGTCCGGCTTTCCCGGCCGCCATCTGAGGCGTTCGGGTGATGGGGGAGAGACGCGCGCAGCAGCACCGGTTCGTCATCCTGGGCGAACCGGCCTCGAAGGCGAACAGCCGCAAGCTGGTGCTGATCGGTGGAAAGCCGCGCTTCATCAAGAGCAAGAAGGCGCTGGATTGGCTGAAGCAAGCCGACAAGCAGGTAAGGCGCCTGCCGGTGCTTCTGTCCGGCCCGCTGGTGATCTATTGCCGGATTTTCTACGCCTCGCAGCGCCCCGACCTCGACCCGTCGCTGATCTTCGATTTCCTGCAGGAGCGCGTCTACGAAAACGACCGGCAGCTGCGCGAACAGCATCTCTACCACGCGATCGACCGGGAAAATCCCAGGACCGAGATCGTCATCGAGGCTTTTGAACCATGTCTGATTTGATCAAAGCAGTTGGCTCGGCAAAGAGCGATGTGCGGCGCGCCCTTGCTGTTTCTCGGCTGCTTAATAGCTCGGCCGCATGGCTGAGCATGGTGGTCTTTGACGGCGAGCCGCGCACCAAGGCCGCGGCATATCGAGAACATCATGCGCCTGAAGCTGCAGCACTCAAAAAGCGGCTGTCGCAATGTTTTCCTAAGCCTGTGCAGGGAAACATCGCCGTTGGCTGCATATTCTTTCGGTCGGACCATCACCGGGTCGACTCCGACAATATGATGAAGCAGGTTCTCGATTCTGCGACGGGCATCTGCTGGAACGACGATTGCCAAGTCACCGCGCAGCTTGGGTTGGTCGAGTTTGATCCTGATCGGCCGCGCACGGTGATCCTGATCGGCCCGCATTCCAGCTCCATGAACCGCGGGATCAGGACCAAAAATTGCGCAGCATGCGGCGTGGAGTTCGTGCCGGCATATTTCAACCGTCGATATTGCTCCGACGAATGCTCCGGCACCCGTTACGGCAAGCTTCTCCAGACCGTCGCCTGCGCCTACTGCGGACAAGTGTTTCGCCGCAAGCGACAGGCGCAGCGACACTGTTCCTCGGCATGTCAGGTTGCGGCTCTTGCGACCAATAAGCGTGCCATGGCGAAGCCGTTGCCACGCTGCCAATCCTGCGGCGCCGAACTAAGCCGGCATGGTTATGCAAAATGCCGCGCCTGCTGGAGGGCCGGCAAATGATCGTCTACACCGACGACGCCCTGATCATCGAACTTCGAGCCCGGAAGGTTTACGGCGAGACCCCGAAGACCATCGTCGAGGTCTGGCTGGAGGCCGAGCGGGCGAAGGCGAGGGCGGCATGAACGCGCTTCTATTCGACAATCTGCCGAGGCTACATCGGCGCCTGACCGCTCCACCGCGTCGCCGTTCGCCCAGGCCGCGCGATGACGTCCATCCCTGGCCGCTTCAGCACGGCATCAACGTCGTCCTGTTCGCCGGCATGGGCGGCGCGTGCCAGGGAATCGAGCGCACCGGCTCGCCCGTGCACGTCGCCGTCAATCACGACAGGATCGCCATCGCCGAAATGGAAGTACCGCCGCTCACGCCAGAGCAATGGGCCAAGGCCCGGCGCGTCGCTGAATTCCTGCGGTCGCACGGTGTGTGGAATGGCGGCGAGATCGTAACCGTCGGCCCCTACGTGATTATCGGTCTGCTGATGCGGATGCTGACCGGACGTGAGGCGGCAGCGGCTCATCAGCTGGATCTGCCGGCGACGATCCGGGTCTTCGAAAAACCGAAACGGGGCGCGACCCTGGTAGATCCGGATGCCGTGCCGGACGAGTTCGGCAGGGTCTGGATCGATCGGCCGCTGACCAAGACGGAAACCTTCCGCCTGGTCGGCAACAGCGTGCCGCGCGAGATGTCCGAATTGCTGTGGCGCGCCAATGTGCCGCAGGCCTTCGCGGAGGCCGCTGAATGACCTCCGCCCTCCTCACCGAGCTCGACATCAACCCCGAGCGCATGGCCGAATCCTATGATGCCTTCCTCGCGCGCAAGCAGAACGTCGCGCCGTCGATCGGCTTCGATCCCGGCAATACCCTGCCGCCATTCCTAAAGCCCTTCCAGCGCGACATCGTGCGCTGGGCACTACGCCGCGGCCGCGCCGCCCTATTCGAGGGAACCGGCCTCGGCAAGACTGTGCAGCAGCTGTCCTGGGCGCGCGCCGTTGCGCACGAAACCCAAGGTCGTGTTCTGGTGTTCGCGCCCCTCGGCGTGGCCCGGCAGACGGTTGAGGAAGAAGCGCCGAAATGGGGCTTCGATGGTGTGCGCTACGCCGAGAGCCAGAAGACCGCGGCCGGCGACATCGTCGTCACCAATTACGAGCGCCTGGCCAGCTTCGACCCGTCCGACTTCGCCGGTGTCGTCCTCGACGAAAGCGGCATCATCAAGGACGCGTCGGGCAAGACCAGAATGGAAATCACCGACGCCTGCCGGCAGACCTTCTACAAGCTGTGCGCCTCCGCTACCCCGGCGCCGAACGATTACACTGAGCTGGGAACGCATGCCGAATTCCTCGACGTGATGAGCGAGAAGGAAATGCTCGCCATGTATTTCGTCCATGAGGGATCGGTGCGCGCCGACCCCAACGGCGAAGAGTGGCGGCTGAAGCGTCACGCGGCCTCCGACTTCTGGCGCTGGGTGGCGTCCTGGGCGGTCGTGATCCAGAACCCGAACGACCTTGGCTATGACGAGCCGGGCTATCATCTGCCGCCGCTGCATCTGCATCAGGTCACGGTAGCCACCGAAGCGCGCCCCCTGGCGGGGATGTTGTTCCCGGTGGCCGCGCAGACCCTGCAGGACCGGATCGCCGTGCGCCGCGACACCGTGAAAGAGCGCGCCGAGGCGGCGGCGAGGATCATCGCCGAGAACGGCCCTGACGACGCTTGGGCGGTCTGGTGCAACCTCAATGACGAAGCCGATGCGATCCGCGCCCTGGTGCCCGGCCTGGTCGAGGTGCGCGGCAGCGACAAGCCCGAGCTGAAGGCTGAGCGCCTGATCGGGTTCGCGCATGGCGAGCCGCGCATGATCCTGACCAAGCCGAAAATCGCCTCGCGCGGCATGAACTGGCAGCACTGCCGCAAGTTCGTCTGCGTCGGCCTCAATGACAGCTTCGAGCAGCTGTTCCAGCTGATCCGCCGCTTCTGGCGCTTCGGCCAGGAGCAGGACGTACACGGCTGGCTCATCGCTTCCGAACTGGAGGGCGCGGTCGTCGCCAACCTCAAGAAGAAGGAGGCGAAGTACGACGCCATGATGGCCGCGATGGTCGATCACATGAAAGACCTCTCAACCGCAGAAATTCGCGGCGGCCGGCAGACCGCCTCAACCTACGAACCCACTCAACCGATGGAGCTTCCCAGATGGATGGCGGCGTGAATCAGCCCCTCGTGCTGGCCCAAGAGCATGGCGAAGACTGGACCATCTGGAATGCCGATTGCGTCGACGTGGCGCGCGGCCTACCGGACAACTCTGTGCACTTCACGATCTATTCGCCGCCGTTCGAATCGCTCTACACCTTCAGCGACAACCCACGCGACATCTCCAATAACAAGAGCGCGGCCGTGTTCTGGGAGCATTACCGCTTCCTGATCAAGGAGATGGTACGCGCCACCGTGCCGGGCCGGCTGATCGCCACCCATTGCATGCAGCTCCCGACCAGCAAGACCCGTGATGGGTTCATCGGCATGCGCGATTTCCGCGGCGAGATCATCCGCGCCTTCCAGGCTGAAGGCATGCACTTCCACTCCGAGGTGATGATCCGCAAGGACCCTGTCTCGGCCATGCAGCGATCCAAGGCGATCGGCCTCTTGCACAAGCAGATCTGCAAGGACAGCGCCATGAGCCGGATGGCGGCGGCCGACTACATGGTCATGATGCGCAAGCCGGGCGACAACCCCGAACCCATCTCGGGGCCATTCGATGCCTATTACGGCGATGAGGCGCCCCCGGAAGGTCCTCTGCGCAACGAGAACAGCCAGGGTGTCGACATGCTGCGCCCAGGCGATCCCTGGTTCTCCGTGGCGGTCTGGCAGCGTTACGCCGAGTCCTGCTGGATGGACATCAACCAAAACGATGTTCTCTCGTTCCGCTGCGCCCGCGAGGAAGCCGACGAGCGGCATATTTCCCCGCTCCAACTCACGCCGATCCGCCGTTGCATCGACCTGTGGAGCAATCCCGGCGATGTCGTTTTTAGCCCGTTCGCGGGCATCGGGTCGGAGATCTATTGCGCGGTCGAGATGGGCCGCAAGGCGATCGGCGTCGAGCTGAAGGAGAGCTATTTCCGCCAGGCCATCGCGAACCTGCGCAGCATCAAGAAGGCGCAGCAGTGCCTATTCGATGGCGCTGCCGAATGACCGAAGGCACCTTCCAATTCATCCCGCACCACCGCCGCGCCGAATACGAGGCGAAGGGATGGACCGTATCCGACGACCTGTCCGACACGCACAACGGCCGGCATTCGGTGCTGATGAAGGCGCCGGATGCAGAGCCGGCGAGCGCCGGGATAGACCTGGAGGGCGGGGCGCGATGACGGTTCAGCTTCGCCCCTACCAATCCCGCGCCGTCGCTGAAACCCTGGCCTATCTGCAGCGCGGCTGCCGCGGCGTTGCGGTAGAGAGCCCGGTCGGCAGTGGCAAAACCACGATGGGCATGTCCGTCGTCAAGACCCTGCTGGACGCCGGCAAGCGCGGCGCGTGGCTGGCGCACCGCGTGGAACTGTGCGACCAGGCCAGCGAACGCGCCGCCCTGTATGGCATTCCGCACGGCCGCGTCATGCCCGGCCATGAAATCGGCCCCGAGCGGTTCCACATCTGCTCGGTCGACACCCTGGCCGCCCGGCTCGGCGGCATCTGCGATTGGCTGGAAAGCCTCGACTTCATCTTCATAGACGAGGCGCAGCACATCGTCGCCAGCGGCTGGAATGGCGTGGTATCGGCCGCGGTGCGGGCCCAACGCGTCGGCCTTTCCGCCACCTGGTTCCGGCTGGACGGCCGCGGCCTGGGTGAAGGCAACCATTTCGACCGTATCGTGCAGTGCCCCGGAAGCCGCGATTTGACCGCCATGGGCTACCTGGCGCCGGCGATCGTTTATTCGCCGCCGACCGATCTGGACATGCGCTCGGTGCCCAAGCTGGGCGGCGACTACAAGCTATCCGACATGGCGGCCGAGGTGCAGCGCGCCCAGCTGGCGGTGATTGGCCGGCGCTGGTATGCGCGCCATGCGCCGGGCCAGCCGGCGCTGGTTTTCTGCCCGACCGTGGAGATGGCGGAGGCTTCGGCTGCCGCCTACCGCGCCGCCGGCTGGAGCGCGCAATCCGTCGACGGCACCATGTCGGCCCGCGAGCGCGCCGCCGCCGTCAAGGGCCTCGCCAGCGGGCGCATCCAGATCCTGACGAGCGTGAGCTTGCTGGGCGAGGGGTTCGACTGCCCCGAAATCGCGGTGGCGATCCTTGAGCGGCCGACCGAGTCGACCTCGCTATTCATCCAGCAGATCGGCCGGGCTCTCCGGCCTCACCCGGACAAGTCGCACGCCGTCATCCTCGACCTAGTCATGAACACGGCCCGGCATGGAATGTACGACGCGCCCAGGCCATGGACACTGGAAGGCGGCCTGAAGGGCCTCGAGCGCCAGGTCGCGCCGACCAGCCGCTGCGTCCGCTGCTGGCGCGTGCACGAGAAAGCCGACCACTGCCCCGGCTGCGGCTGCGGCTATCCCAAGGCCAAGAAGGGCGCGTTGGACACCGTCTGGCACCTGCCCAGCATCGCCGGCCGCCGGCCCGAGGTGGTCGCCGCCATGACGCTGCAGGACGCCGTCGAGATCGCGACCTCGCGCCGGGATATGGAAGCCATCGCGGAACTGAAGGGCATCAACGACCGGGGATGGGTGGACAGGGCTATGCAGAGAACCGGCATCGCCGGAAGGCAGGCGGCGGAATGAATTACGAATATCGGGATCGATATCCCGCGCCGCTGCAGCCACCGACATTGTCGGGTCATTACTTCCTCACGCGCTGCGACGGCTCTGGCAGGATTCGGGCGCGCGCGATTATCCGGCTGCGCGATTTCAGTGTCTGGGTCACCCACGCGGAATTGGCTGCGGCCGAGCGCAAGGGGTACGGACGGCCATGAACGCGCTCACCGTCATGCACCCCGATAGCCCGGAAAGCCTGATCCCCGAGTTGCCCGTCGATTTTGAGGCTGAGCAAGCGCTGCTGGGCGCCGTCATGATGAAGGCGAGCTTGGTTGAGATCGCCGCCGAGATCGTGCGGCCCGAACATTTCGCCCACGACGGCCACATCGCAATCTGGAGCGTCATCGCCGAGGCATATGCCGAGAACAGGATCATCACGCCGCCGGGGATCAACGCCAGGCTCAAGGACGATCCGGCCTATATCGAGCTCGGTGGCGGCAAGTATCTGATGGATCTCTGCGGTGCCGTCGTCTTGACGCTGCCAGGGTTCGTCGAGGAGCGCGCGCGCCGTGTCGCCGACATGTGGCTTCGCCGCCGCGCCATGATATCGCTTCAGGAAGCAGCCCAGATGCTGGCCAGCACCAGCGACGACATCACCGGCGCCGCGTTGCTTGAGGGGCTTGAGGTCGAGATCGCCAGCATCACAGGCGCTGTGACGGAAAAAGACCGGACCGAGCCCATCGCCGGCGCCGTCGAACTTGCTCTGGCGGCCATAGACGCCGCGTTTAAGGCCGACGGCAAATTGATCGGCGTCACCACCGGCCTGGTTGATCTCGACGCGCGGCTCGGCGGACTGCATAACTCGGACCTCGTCATCCTCGCCGGCCGTCCCAGTATGGGAAAGACCGCCCTTGGCCTGACGATCGCAGAAGCTGCCGCGCGAAGCGGAAAACAGGTCGCGGTTTTCTCGCTCGAAATGAGCCGGGAGCAGCTTGCTCACCGGTCGATCTCCGCCGCATCGGGCATTGAGGGCGCGCGACTACGCCAGGGTACCGCATCGGGCGCTGACGTGGCCCGAGCCGTAGAAGCGGGCGCTGAGATCAAGGCGCTGCCCATCCATATCGACGACACCGGCGGCCTGTCCGTTGCTCAGATCCGTACTCGGGCCCGGCGCGTTAAGCGCAAGCATGGCCTAAGCCTGATCGTTATCGACTATCTGCAGCTGATGCGTGGACCTGGCACCGGCAGGGGCCTGGAGAACCGTGTGCAGGAGGTCTCGGAGATCACCCGCGGCCTCAAGGCTCTGGCAAAAGAACTCGACGTGCCGATTCTGGCGCTGTCACAGCTATCCCGCAAGGTCGAGGACCGCGAGGACAAGCGGCCTCAGCTGGCCGATCTGCGCGAATCCGGTTCGATCGAGCAGGACGCCGATGCCGTGCTGTTCATCTACCGGGAGCAATACTACCTGGAGCGCGCGGAGCCTAACCGCCGGGCCGACGAAAGCGACGACAAGTTCAATGCGCGCTACGCCTCCTGGGAGCGCCTTCTGGACGCATGCCGCAATACTGCCGAGGTGCTTATCGCCAAGAACAGGCACGGCAGCGCCGACAGCGTCAAAGCCCACTTCGATGGGCGCCTCACCAAATTCAGCAACCTGCACCAAGCGCCCAGCAGCGGCGCGGGAGATTGGCATGACCGGTAATCCATGGGCGAAATTCTTCTGGAGCGACTGGGAGGCCGACAAGGAGCTCAGGATTTGCAGCCTGGCCGCGCAGGGCTTATGGATGCGCATGCTATGCATCTGCGCCGAAGCGGACCCCGTCGGTTTCCTCTTCGTGAGTGGTCGCCCCGTCTCCACCGACGCCCTCGCCAGTCTGGTCGGAAAGCCCTCGGATCAAATCGCCGAGTTGGTAACCGAACTCGAAAATAACCGAGTTTTTTCGCGAGATCGGCACGGAAATATCTACTCCCGGCGCATGGTTAAGGAAGAAAAAGCGCGCAAAACGAACAAGAAAAATGGCTCAGTCGGCGGTTCAGTAAGTGCCCGAAATAAAAAGGGAATTTTCGCACCGCTCGGTGACGATGATGAGCGCGTTCCCGAGCGGCAAACAGAGCGCCCGGCAGAGCGAGCGCCTGAGCGGCCTCCCGAGCCCCATGGTAATAGCCAGAAGCCAGAAGCCAGAAGCCAGAAGCCAGAGGCTAGCTTAGAGCACGCCGAATTGCTGGAACTCGGAAATGCGATCCTCTCAGCGTTCGGCGTCGACCCGAAATCGTTCATGGGTCACTTCGGTCAGCTTCGAGACCTGAACGCTCAGGGCAACAGTCCCGAGACCATCTTGGCCGTCGCCCAGCGTCTCGCCAATCGACCCGGGTTCAGCCTGAGGGGAAATCCCATCGCCCTGCTGGTCAAAGCCTTCGCCGATGAACTGGCCAGGATGCGCACCGAGCAACGCCAAGCAGAGCCTATCGGTGACGCTGAGGCTGAGGATGAGCAATGGCGTCACCGCATGCGCCGCCACCAGGCCGGGAAGTGGTTCGACCATTGGGGGCCACAGCCCGGAGAGGCTGGATGCAGGGTTCCTCATCACGTGCTGGTCGAGATCGGGTTCGCGCCAGGCATCGGCGCCGTTAGCAACGAAACCGAGGAGGCCGACCATGTCGGATGAAACCGTCACCATCCGCCTCGCCGCCGCCGAGGCCAGCGACATGGACCGCCGCGGCGAGCTGCGCACCTGGCTGGAACAGCAGGGCATGGACACGCGGCGCATGACCTGCGCTGCCCATGGCGCCGACCTGGTCTACGAAGGCGCGCCAGTCACAAAGGGTAACTCGGTGACAAAAGGTGACCGGCAATGACCCGCGCCTCGACCATCGGCCGCACCGACGCTGCCAGGAAGGGCTGGGAGACGCGCAAGGCCAACGAAGCAAGCCGGGCCAGGAGGTTCGACGAGGTGCTGGCCGAGAACGTCCGCATCAAGCAGGCGACGCGCGACCTGCTGGCAGCGATCAAGACCGGCGTCGTGAACAGCTCAAGCCCGGTCTATCGGGCGGCGGAAGAGGCGATGCGGTCATGAGCGGCTACGAACAGACCAAGCTCCTGCGCCGAATCACCGCAGACGAGCGCGAAGCCCTCTTCGAACAGCAGGAGCGCGGCTTGGCGAAAGCGCGGGAAGACTTCGACCGCCCGAGCGATCCGGCCCTGCAGGCCAAAATCGAGGAGGCGGAGGCCCAGATTGAGCGGCTGAAGCGCCTCGAATATGAGACCGCCGATTTGCCGAACAACCGGCATGGGCGCCGCGCGGCTTCGGCCAGGATAAGGAGGACGCAGCGATAAAAGAGAAAATCCTGGCAGCGCTTCTGGCGCTCATCGTCTTGGCGGCCATGGGCATTCCGATTTGGCAATACGCGACGCTTGCCGGTCCTTGCCATGCGGCTGGCGGCGAACTCATGCGCGGCTGGACCAAGCCGGTCTGCGCAAAGGTGATCGAGGTGGGAAAATGACGACCGCCGGATCGCCGCGCCGCGCCCTCAAGGCGCAAGCAAGAGGTATTGTCAAAAGTCTCAAGGCAGCAGCGAGAGGCGAGAAAATCGCCAACGATCCTGGCGGAAAGATAGCAGCCGCGCTGAAGCGCGACAGTTTCACCTTCGGCGTCGCTATGGACGACAAGGTCATCAGGATCGAGATGCCGTGGACGATGATCCGCGAGACCGATTCGGAGGCTTTGGCCGAATGGATGGTCGCCCAGATGCAGGAGGCGACATTCCAATGAAAAACCCCGGCCGCCGTTGGCGCGGCGCCGGGGTGTGCATCACCAGTCTCTGACAAGAAAGCCGCTAGCTCGTGCGGAAGTCCAATAGATACACCGGCACAAGCCCTTGTGGCAAGCGCCGGCCAGAGGCGGGAGATGTGGTATGTCGGACAGGTGGTACGTGCTGGCGGTCGAGCCGCAATTCGACGCGATCGTGGCGAAGAAGCTGGCGCGGCCCGATCCGTTCTCCGGGCGGCCGGCGTTTCCGGTGCTCTGGCCTCACTTCAAGGTCTCTCGGGTCCGCAACCTGAAACTGGTCGAGGACATCGAACCGATGTTCCCCGGATACCTGTTTTTCCGCTCCGATTGCCGCCGCGAGGCGCCGCAGCATTGGACGCTGATCAAGACCAAGGTAATGGGCGTCGCAGGCATTCTGCCGCTGCACTGCCAATATCCGTCGCCGGTGCCGGACAGCCTGATCGATCTGATCATGCGCTGCACCCAGGGCGGAGAGGCCAAGGTTTCCCGCGCGCAACTCGCCAAGGCCCTCGACGTCTATTTCCGAGAGGGCAAGCTGATCCTTGACGAATCGGTCGACGATCCTTTCGGCCAGGTCGATTTCATCCTCGACATCATCGACGGCCCTTTCGGTGGCCGGGCCGGCGTCTGCACCGCCGCCGACTACGAGACCGCGACGGTGCGGCTGAACGTCTTCGGCCGCGACACCGAGATCCGCATCGAGCAAGCGCATATAGGGCCTGAGAGGCGCAAGCAGGCCCAACATCTTGACAAGCCCAGTCGCAAAGGACATAGTCGGCGGAACCAAAAAGATCGCTCCAAGCTGACGACGAAGGCAGGCGAAGAAAACGCCGAGCCATTGTCGCGGCGTTTTCAGGAGGCAGTGCGATGACCCGCCGCCTCACCCCCCAGCACGAAACCTTCTGCGTCGAATACGCTTTCAACGGCGATGGCGCGCGCGCTGCCCGCTTCGTCGGCATCACAGAGAAGTGCGCGAGGAACCGCGCCTCGCTCTGGCTGAAATGGCCCGAGATCCAGGCCCGGATCGCCGAGCTGAAAGCCGAGCGGATCGAGCGGCTGCAGATCGACCAAGACGAGTTGGTTCGCCAGTGGGTCGAGATGGCGAACGTCGACATCAACGAGATCGTCGAGTATCGCCGCGTCAACTGCCGGTACTGCTGGGGCGTCGACCATGAATATCAGTGGACGCCAGCCGAGTTCCGCGCCGCCGAGCGCAAATACGACCGCTTGAGCGACAAGGTCAAGGAGCGCGAGCCGCCGCCTGCCGAGATCGGCGGCCTGGATTACGACATCACCCGCGCGCCCTGTCCCGACTGCCCGGAATGCCGCGGCGAGGGAATCGGCCGGCTGATCTTCAAGGACAGCCGCACGCTTTCCCCGGCCGCACGCCGCCTCTACGAGGGTATGCAGATCGGCAAGGACGGCCAGAAGGCGCTCCACGTGGACCGCGCCAAGCTGCACGAGATGATCGGCCGCGCCTTGGGCGCCTTCAAGGACAAGATCGAACTGACCGGCAAGGGCGGCGGCCCGGTCGCCACCGTGACCAGCGAGATGAGCGTCAAGGAGGCTGCGGATCTCTATGCTGCCTCCCTCAACCCTCAGAAATGACGCCTGGCCGCCGGACTATCACGCGGTCTTCGCCTGGCGCCTGGAGCAGCTGAACAGGTTCAGGGCTCAACCGATCCTGCTGCAGGGCGCCAAGGAGTTCTACCGGTCATCGGCCGGTGGCGCGCAGGCGTTCATCAATCACTGGGTCGACACCTACGATCCTCGCGTGGCCGGCAGCATCGACAAGCCGGCGCACATGCCGTTCGTGCTGTTTCTGCGCCAGGATGATCTGGTCGAGTTCCTGATCGGCTGCCTGCGCGACCAGGAAAGCGGACTGGTCGAGAAGTGCCGCGACATGGGCGCCACCTGGCTGTGCGCCGCCGTCTCGGTCTATCTCTGGCTATTCTGGCCCGGCGCCGCTGTCGGCTGGGGCAGCCGCAAGGGCCAGCTGGTCGACAAGATCGGCGACCCCGACAGCATCTTCGAGAAGCTGCGCATCATCATCGGGCGCTTGCCGGTCGAATTTTTGCCGGCCGGATTCGGCGCCGACGAACACATGGCCTATATGCGGATCGTGAACCCGGAGACGGGCGCCACGATCACCGGCGAGGCGGGCGACAATATCGGCCGCGGCGGCCGCAAGCTGATCTATTTCAAGGACGAGAGCGCGCACTACGCCCGCCCGGACAAGATCGAGGCGGCGCTGGCCGACAATACCCGCGTGCAGATCGACATCTCGTCGGTCAACGGTACCGGCAACGTCTTCCACCGCCGGCGCGAGGGTGGCGTCGATTGGGTGCGCGGCGCGCAGATGCCGCGGGGCAAGACGCGCGTGTTCGTCATGGACTGGCGCGATCATCCTGAGAAGACCCAGGCCTGGTACGACCAGCGCAAGGCGAAGGCCCGCGACGACGGCCTGCTGCATGTCTTCGCCCAGGAGGTCGACCGCAACTATGCGGCCAGCGTCGAGGGCGTGATGATCCGGCATGAGTGGATTCTCGCCGCGGTCGACGCGGACAAGAAACTGCGCCTCACCGACACCGGGCTTTGGGGCGGCGCCCTCGACGTCGCCGACGAAGGGCCGGACGTCAATGCCCTGGCGCTGCGCAAGGGCATCTTCATCAAGTCGGTCTCCGAATGGGCGGCCCGCGATACAGCCGTCACCGCGCGCAATGCGGTCTCGGCCTGCACCGGCCTCGGACCCTTCGAGCTCCAATATGATTGCATCGGCATCGGCGCCGGCATCAAGGCGGAGACCAATCGGCTGGGCGACGAGAAGCTGCTGCCCGCCGGCCTGCGGCTGGTACCATGGAACGCCGGAGCGGGCGCCCAGAAGCCGAAAGAGCGAGTGATCGCCGGCGACAAGGACAGCCCGCTTAACGAGGACTTCTTCGAGAACCTGAAGGCCCAGGCCTGGTGGAACCTCGCGCGGCGCTTCGAGCGCACCTGGCGCGCCATCAACGAGCCCGGCTTTACCTGGCGGCCCGAGGATCTGATCGTCATTCCCAGCGAATTGCCGCTGCGGCTGAAGCTCGAAAAGGAGCTCAGCCAGCCCGTCGCCGGGAAAAGCGCGCGGCTGAAGCTGCTGATCAACAAGACCCCCGAGGGCACGAAGTCGCCCAACCTCGGTGACGCCGTCGCCATGGCCTTCTGGCCGGTGCAGCCGCCGACCGCCTCCTCGAAACAGCTTTCGATCTAGGACCTCATGGCCGCAACTCCGGACAATTCAGCCGTCGCCGCACAATCGGCCGCCGTCCAGAAGATGGCCGAGCCGTGGCCGATGATCCAGGCGCTGATCGACGGCACCGGAGCGATGCGCGCGGCCGGCAAGACCTTCCTGCCGCAGTTCCCCAAGGAAACCGAGGACGCCTATAAGATCCGGCTCGGGCAGGCCGTTCTGTTCGCCGCCTTCAGCAACACCGTCGACGTGCTGGCGGCCAAGCCGATGTCGCGCGAGATGTCGATCAACGGCGTGCCGCCGCAGATCGAAGCGCTGTTCGACGACATCGATGGTCAGGACTCGACCCTGGCCAGCTTCACCATGCAGCGCCTGCGCGAAGCCCTGCAGTTCGGCATCGGCGGCATCCTGGTCGACGCGCCGCCGAACCCGGGAACGCGCACCGTGGCCGAGGAAAAGGCCGCCGGCATCCGCCCGTATTTCTGCGCCTATTCCGCGCCGTCGATCCTGGGGTGGCGCGTCGAGAAGGTGACGAGAAATCCGAATGCCACGGACGCCGACAAGGACCAGGACAAGATCGGTTTTAAGCTGACCCAGCTGCGCCTGCTGGAGAGCGTCACCGAGCCGGATGGCGACTTCGGCGAGAAGCAGGTCAAGCAGGTTCGCGTGCTGATGCCGGGCATCTGGCAGGTCTGGCGCATGGTGCAGGACCCGACCAATGCCGGGCGGCAGGTCTGGGCCATCTTCGACCAGGGCGTCACGACGCTCACCTACATCCCGTTCTTCTTCTTCTACGGCTACAAGCTGGGATTCGGCATCGGCAAGTCGCCGCTGCTCGACCTGGCCTATGCCAATGTCGAGCATTGGCAGTCCAGCAGCGACCAGCAGAATATCCTGCACGTCGCCCGCGTGCCGATCCTGTTCGGCAAGGGCTTTCCCGAGGATGCGAATGTCGTCGTCGGCGCCAACAGCATCACGCTGGTGTCGAGCGCCGACGCCGATATGAAGTTCGTCGAGCACACCGGCGCCGCGATCGACGCAGGCCGCCAGAGCATCGTCGACATCGAGGACCGCATGCGCCAGCTGGGCGCCGAACTGCTGATCCAGCAGACCCTGAACGTCACCGCGACCCAGACCATTTCCGAGGGCGAGGCGTCGAAGTCGAAGCTGCAGCAGATCGTCGAGGATTTCGAGGAGACGCTCGAAAAGGCGATCGACTGCCTGGGCGACTGGATGAAGCTGCCCTGCAATGCCGAGGTCAGCCTGTTCAAGGACTTCGGCGCGGCCAGCCTGTCCGATTCCTCGGCCGACACGCTGATGAAGGCCCAGGGCGCCGGCTACGTCTCGAAACAGACCGTGTTCGACGGCCTCAAGCGCCGCGACATCATCCCGGCCGGTCAGTCCTGGGACGACGAGAAGGCCAAGATCAAGGCCGAGAAGGCGGAAAACCCGCCGCCGCCTCCGCCGCCCGCGTCCGTTCCGCCTGGAGCCGTGCCACCGCCTGGCGCAGCCCCCACGCCCGCGCCGGCCCCGACGCCGCCCGCCGACGACGCCTGACACCCGTTCATTTCGCCGCCACCGAGCGGCTTTTCCTGCCCTGACGCGGACGCGAAGGGGTGCAACTGCCGGGATCGGCACAACAGAAGGGTCGGATGACCATGCCCATGAAGCTGAAAATCGACGATCAGGGCCATGCCGTGATCGAGAACGGAATGCCCGTCTACATCCACGACGACGGGCGCGAAAGCCCGTTCGACGCCAATGCGACCGTCGCCAAGATCACGCAACTCAACGCCGAAGCCAAGACGCATCGCGTCGCCAAGGAAGAGGCGCTGGAGCAGCTGAAAGTGTTCGAGGGCCTGGACCCGGCCGCCGCCCGTAAGGCGCTGGAGACCTTCCAGAATCTCGACAGCAAGCAGCTGATCGATGCCGGCGAAGTCCAACGGGTCAAGGACGAGGCCAAGACCGCCTTCCAGCAGCAACTCGAGCAGGTTGAGGCCAAGTACAAGCCGGTCGTGGAAGAGCGCGACGGCCTGGCGGACAAACTCACCGACATGACCATCGGCTATGCCTTCAGCGGCTCCAAATTCATCGCCGACAACCTCGCTGTGCCCGCCCCGATGGTGCGCGCGACGTTCGGCAGCCACTTCAAGGTCGAGGATGGCCGTGTGGTCGGCTACGACGCCAACGGCCAGCGCATCTTCAGCCGGCAAAACCCCGGCGAAATCGCCGACCTCGACGAAGCCCTGTCCACCATCGTCGCCTCGTATCCCTTCCGCGACCAGATCGTGAAGGGCTCCGGCGCCTCGGGCGGCGGCGCGGGTGGTTCCGGCGGCGCCGGCGGCGCCAAGACCGCCAATCGCCAGCAGTTCGAAGGCATGGACCCCAACGCCCAGCGCGCCTTCCTCAAGGACGGCGGCAAGGTCACCGACTAACCCGCAAAACCCGAAAAGCTGCTGAGACGCCAGCCCAACCCCCTGCGTCTCATTGGCCTGTCTCCCTGGATGGGGAGGGGCGCTCGCGTCGGATGACGCACCGCGAAATCCCCTTTCCATTCCCTGGAGATCATCATGGCCAATACTTTGACCAGCCTGGTGCCCGACCTGTTCGAGGCGCTGGACGTCGTTTCCCGCGAACTCGTGGGCTTCATCCCTTCCGTAACCCTGGACGCCAGCGCCGACCGCGCCGCGCTGAACCAGGTCGTGCGCAGCTTCGTCGCGCCGGCCGCCGCCGCCGAGGACATCTCGCCCGGCCAGCTGCCGCCCGATGACGGAGACCAGACGATCGGCAACAACCAGATCGTCATCACCAAGGCGCGCACCGTGCCGTTCCGCTGGACCGGCGAGGAGCAGAAGGGCGTCAATTCCGGCCCGGGCTACAACAACATCCGGACCAACCAGATCGCCCAGGCGTTCCGCACCCTGACCAACGAGATCGACAGCTTCGTCGGCGGTCTGGCGGTCAGCGCCTCGCGTGCCTACGGGACCGCCGGCACCACGCCGTTCGCCTCGGACCTGTCCGATCCCGCCAACATGCGCCAGATCCTGGCCGACAACGGCGCGCCGTTGTCCGACATGCAGCTGGTGATCAACACCACGGCCGGCACCAAGATGCGCAGCCTGGCGCAGCTGACCAAGGCCAACGAAGCCGGCACCACCGAGCTCCGCGCCCAGGGCACCCTGCTCCAGCTGGACGGCTTCAACATCCGTGAGTCGGCCGGCGTCAATACCGTCACCGCCGGCACTGGCGCCAACTACGTCACCAACGGCGCGCTGGCCAAGGGCGCCACCACCATCCCGGTCCAGACCGGCACCGGCACGATCCTCGCCGGCAACTTCATCACCTTCGCCGGCGACACCAACAAGTACCTGGTCACCACCGCCCTGACCGGCGGCAATGTGGTGATCGCCGCGCCCGGCCTGCGGACCGCCATCAACAGCGGCACCGCCGTCACCGTCGGCGGCAGCTTCACCGCCAATCTGGCCTTCGCCCGCGCCGCCCTGGTGCTGGCCACCCGCGCGCCGGCCCTGCCGGTAGAGGGCGATATGGCCGACGATCGGATGATGCTGACCGATCCGCGTTCCGGCCTGGCCTTCGAAGTGGCCATGTACAAGCAGTATCGCCGCGTCCGGTACGAAATTTCGATCGCCTATGGCGCGTCGAATATCAAGCCGGAGCATTCGGCGATCCTGCTGGGCTAACCCAGGCTGCGGGGCGCCCGACAGCCCCGCCGCCGAACAGAAGGAAACCCCGACAATGTCCGACGAGACCAAGACCACCAAGAAGCAGGCGACGCTCACCCTGGCCCCGAAGGCCGAGGAGGCTTCCGCGCCCGACAGCCGCGCCGCCGAACCGGTGCCCGCCAGCGGCGAACTGGCCCCCGATGCGCCCGCATCGGAAGCTCCGGCCCCGGCCGTATCCGCCGAGCAGGCCTTCGAAGGAACCGGCGTCGAGATGACTCCCGTCGACGGCGACACCGTGACGGATGATGGTTCTGACAACGCCGCGCCGCCGATCGACGAGCAGCCGATCGAGCCCGAAGAGGAAATCGTCGAATTCGTGCAGATGGTGCGCGATCCCGACGCCTATTCCGAGCCCCATACCGCGACGGTCCATCCGGCCGAGGTCGAGAATTATCGCCTGGGCGGCTGGGAGCCGGCCGAGTAAATGGCCCTTACCGATCAGCAGCTGGCTGACGTCCGGCGCTATGCCGGCTATCCGCAGGTCGGCGCCAACCATACGGTCGATGCCTCGCGCGACTTCTCGTATGGTTGGACGCTGCCCGGCGTGTGGGAGACGCTGGAAAGCATCCTCACCAACCTGCGGCCCGAGAACGAGACCACGCTGATCAATATCCACCTCGCCAATTTGGCTACGCTGGAACAGGCGATCTACGGCACAACCGCCAACCAAGACACCGCCGTCGCTGGCATCTGGACCCGCAACCCGCAGGAACTCGCCGAGCGCAAATCTTTATACCGCTACGCCAGGCTGGAGCTGTGCTCGTTCCTCGGCGTGGCGCCTGGGCCTATGCTTCAGGGCGGCAACACCGTCACGCGCAGCTGATCATGGTGCTCACCAGCGACCAGCGCGCGGCTAAGGCGGCAGCCGATAAGCGCCAGCGCCAGGTCGAGAAGGCGGTCGCTGCGGCGATGCTGTTCCTGCAGCCGCGTATGACGCTCATGCTCTATTGGATGCCCAGCACCTGGTCGGAATTCGCTGATCGGCTGGGACAAGCGCTCGATGCCGCGACCACGGCCGGCGACGAAGCGGCAAAGGCCGTCTATCTCGGCTTCGACAGCCTCGACCCCGCCACTGTCAACGCCCAGCGCGCTCAGCGCGACAAGATGGTGGCGGATCTGGTGGCGTCGACGAAAAAGGCCGTCAACCAGGTGGTGACCTGGGCGCAATCGGCCGGCATTTCCGCCGAGGCGCGCGACGGCATCATGCAGGAACTGGCCGGGCTGAACGCCAACCAGATTTCGCCGATCCTGACGACGCTGGCCAGCATGGCGTCGACCGGATCGAGCGACGCGGCGCTGGTAACGGCGGCGCGGAAGAGCGCCAAGGGTGTAATCGAGGAGCGCTCGGCAATCATCGCATCGGATGCCCTATGGAGCGGCGCGCAGCTGGGTCAAGTGCTCGCCGGTGGCCAGATGAAGCGCCAGACCAATTACCGAGTCACCAAGACCTGGAACACGGCCGGCGACGAACGGGTCTGCTCGATTTGCGGCCCGTTGGACGGCGTGAAGGTCGGCATTGATGAGTTTTTCCCTGGCGGCCTGCCTGCGCCCGCCGCGCATCCGAATTGCCGCTGTCACACAACGATCGACACCGAGGACCCCGACGCATGACCCTCTGCATGGCCTATACCGATGGCGAGACGACGTGGATTGGCGCTGATACCGTCTTGCAGAACGGCTTCGGTTGGCGCCATCCGGTCGTCATGCAGAAGTGGATTCCGCTGCATGGCTGGATGGTTGGCATCGCTGGGGCAGCGCTTGTGCGGTTTGCCATCGATGATGCGGCAAAGGTCATTTCCGGCGGCGAGGAGCCCATCGAGATCGTCGCGGCGATTTGGCAGGCGCATGTCGCGCGAGGCATGAAGCCCGTTATCAAAGAGGGTGAGTTTCCCGAGCACGATTCGGACCTCATTCTGGCGCGTCCAGGGCGCGTATTCCGCTGCAACAGCTTTGGCGATGCCTGCGAAATATCCGTCGGCCGCTGGTGCTGCATCGGGCAAGGTGATGAGGTTGCCTATGGTGCGCTGGACGCCCTGACCGCCGTCAGCGTCGCGCCTCTGAACGCAATGAGAGTGACCATCGACATCGCGCACCGCTATTTTCCGTCCATCGACGGCTTTTGGGCTGCCGAATTGGGCGCGGAGCGGGCTCCGAAGGTCACTCACTGATGGACGGCACCCGCCTCCAATCGCTGGTCTACAAGGGGCTCGGCAAAGCGGCGGCGCATACCGGCTTGCCGTTCCAGGGCTATCGCCCGAACGGCGCGCTGAACCCGATCGACCCGGCCAATGCGACCGCGCAGCTGTCGGCCAGCTTCACCACCTCCTACGCTTATGGAAAGCCAAACACCTACGGGCAGGCAACATGGCAAGCGGTGTTGGACGGCAGCCAGGTCAATGTCGGCGACTATCTGGTCGGCGCGCCCGGGACGTTCTTCATCGCGGCCAAGCAGCCGCTGCTGCCGATCCTGGCGGTGGGGTGCAATCGGGTGGTGTCGATCACTCAGGGCGGAACAAACCCGGTCGCCGTCGGCTGGCCGGCCTCGATCCTGGTGGAAAGCACGCGCGGCAACGCCCCGCTTGAGGACATCGCGGGCAGCCCGTCGACGCCGCACTGGTGGATGTTGCTGCCCGCCGTGCCCGACCTGACCATGGAGGTCGCGGACCTCGTCACCGACGACCTCGGGCGCCAGTATTTCATGACGGCGGCCGAGCTGTCGGACCTGGGCTGGCGCTGCTCGATCCAGCAGACCACCCTCCTGTCGGACAGCGTCATCAAGCATTACCAGACGGTCATCCGCCTGATCGGCAAGCTGCTGACGTACCGCCAGATCACCACCGGCAGCGGGCCGAACCCGACGCGCACCACCACCGACTATCCGGTGAAGGCGCTGATCAGCGGCTACGACGCTTCGATGATGGCGAACGGCGTGGTTAAGATCGCGGACCTGCGCGTCATGCTGTCGCCGCTGTCCGAGGATGGCCGGGAGATCCCGCAACCGTCGCTGACCGATCAGATCATCATCGACGGCGTCGCGCGCTCGGTGATCGCCTGCAAGCCGGAATATGCCGGCACCGATATCGCGGTCTTCGACGTCCAAGCGCGATAATCTGGCGGTTTTCCGGCGATTGGCGCATAATTCGCGCCATGTCGACCACCCAGCTATCCCGCCACGCCATTCGCGCCCTTGTCGAAGACCACGCCCGCCGGCAATTCGCCGCCGAAGGCGATGGAAGATGGCACGCAACGCAGAACGACCTCAACGACGAGTTGGCGCAGCACCGGGCCGAGGTTGCTGAGCGGGCGGGGGAGATTGAGGCCGAGCGCTTCATGCGGATCTATGCCGAGGAAGTCCTGGCCTATGAGCGGGATTTTCACATGAGCCCGAGGAAGGGCGCCGTGAGAATGGGGGCAGGCTCTCGGGTCCAAGCGGACAAGTCCTATCACTGGGAACGGCCACATCCGCCGGCTGTCGTTTTCCCCGAAATCGAGGCGCCCAAACGCGAGAGCGCCGCGCCCGGCTGGATCTTCGTATTGATCGCCGTCTCGGGAGCCGCCGCGCTCCTGTTCTAGGAGCGCCATGGGCGTCACCGTCACAACCGCCGAAGAATTCGAGGCCGCCTGCCATGACTGGATGGAAAAGGTCGTCAAGCCGGCCGTCGTCGCAGCGCAGCTCGAGGTCGCCCGCGCCGCCGCCGAGGCGATCGTCACCGCCAAGGCGACCTGGAACGACAAGCAGCCGAATGATTACTGGTCCGGCCAGTTCCGCGCCTCGGTAACCGTGGCCGTCGGCGCACCCGATGACACAGCAGCACCCGACAATCCCGGCCCCTGGCCGATCCACCCCAATCCCTACCCGCCTGCCGATGTCGACGGAATGGTCGATTCCCTGGCCAGCATCCAAGCGTTCCAGATAGTCTACATCGCCGACGCGGTGCCCTATGCCGAGGATGTCGAAAGCCATGTCGAGCCCTTCGGCCTGGCCGCGGCGATGATCCAGTCGGCTTTCGCGCCCGGCTATTCCTGGCAGTTCCTGGCCGACCAGAGCATGGCGGCGATCCCCTTCTGATCGGTGCCTTTTCATGACCAACGCGATCCCCGCCGAGGATATCGACGCCTCAATCATCGCCATGTGGCAAGCGGCATGGACGGCCACGCCGACGGCATGGGAAAACGTCGCCTTCGACCCGCATAATCTGAACGCAGCAGATATCGGCGCCGGCTTTCAGAATGGCGGCCCTTGGGTCGAATTGCGCGTCATCCAGCAGCCCGGGCTGGGCCAGATCTCGACCGCCAACAACGGCACGCGCCGCTGGCGCATTCCGGGCCAGGTGATCATCACCGCAGCGGTGCAGGCAGGCCAAGGTAAGGCAGCGCTTTCGCAGCTGCTCGACGAGGCAGCGCAGGTCTTTCGCGGCCACGCCCTCGATACCAGCGGCGCCGGCCACCTGCTGTTCTTCAATTCCTATGCGACGCCGGCCGCCAATAGTCCTAAAGACGCATCCTGGTACACCGCCGCCGCGGTCATCCGCTTCTGGTACGACTACGACGCCTGATCCAGGCCTCAGACCAATCCCCCAGCAATTGCCGCGCCCTTCGGCTCGGCCTTACCCAGCGTCTCCCGACGGACGCTCCCGCCTTGCCGTAAGCGCATCAAGGAGCCGAGAAAATGTCCTTCAGCAACACTTCGCAGACCCAATTCCGCTACGCCGTCGAGGCGACGCAGAACCAGATCCCCGCGGTCGCGTTCCAGAATATCACCGCCAAGAGTGGCGCGCTGGAAGCCAATCAGACCTTCACCGTGAGCCAGGGCATCCGCACCGATCGCACCGTGCAGGACAATATCCTGACCGACCGCAAGCCGGGCGGAACGCTGGTCTATGAATTCGCCTATGGGGTCGCAGATCCGATCCTGGCGGCGACCCTTCAGGACGCGGCGACCTGGAACCAGACGACCAATTTCTCGAATGTGGCCGTTACCGCCGGCACCCCGAACGTCTTCACCGTGCCCTCGGGCGGCGCGGCGGTTCTGGCCAATATGCTGCTCTATGCCTCGGGCTTCACCAACTCGGGCAATGACGGTGTGTTCAAGGCCTCGTCCTCGACAGGGACCACCATCACCACCGCAACGGCGCCCAGCACGGCGGAAACCGCCGGCGCGGGCAAGACGCTGAAGGTGATCGGCTACGAGGGCGCTTCCGGCGACATCACCGCGACCTCGACCGGCCTGGCCAGCACCACGCTCGATTTCACCACGCTGGGCCTGTCGGTCGGGTTGGTGGTCAAGGTCGGCGGTTCGCAGGCGGCCAATCAGTTCGCCACCGCGGCCAATAACGACTATGTCCGCATCACTGGCATCGCCGCACACGCGCTGACCTGCGACAACCTGCCCACCGGCTGGACCACCGACGCGGGCGCGGGAAAAGCCATCCGCCTGCTGTGGGGAGACACCATCGCCAATGGCGTGACGCGCAACAGCTTCACCGTCGAGGAAGACCACCCAGACATCAGCTTCACCCGCGAATTCACCGGGCATTATCCGGACCAGTTCCAGCTGAAGATGACGCCCGGCCAGATCCTCGAGGCGACCACGACCTGGAAGGGCATGAGCGTTTCCACCGGCACCGCGACCGCCAGCACCGGCACGCCTATCGCGGCGCCGAACAACAGCATCATGAACGCGGTGACCAGCGTGGTCCGCATCAACGAGGCCGGCGTCGCGTCCGGCAAGATGAGCGACGCCACCCTGATGATCAAGAACAACCTGGGCGACGTTATGGCGCTGGGCGTGCTGGGCGATGCGGACGTCCGCGACGGCCAATTCAATGCCACCCTGCAGTTCGGCATCTATATGTCCGCGACCCAGGGCCAGAGCATCTATTCGAAGTTCCTGGCCGGTACGCAGTCCAGCCTATGGTTCGTCCTGAAGGACGCCGCCGGGAATGCCTACGCGGTCGATATGCCGGCGGGCCGGTTCACCGATGCCAAGACCCCCGTCTCAGGCATCAACCAGGACTACAAGCTGACCGGCACTTTCACCACCCAGTACGACAGCGTTTCCGGCAAGCAGATGCGCATCAACCGCATCGCCTCCTACGGCGCGTGACCCGGGCGAAAGCTCGGTAGGGCTTCGGCCCGAGCGGCGGCCGGCGCGTCGGGCGCCGGCCGCCCGTTTCTTCCGCCCCGACAATTTCCGACTCCCCGACAAAGGAACCCCGACAAATGGCTTTGAACCTCAAGAAGAAATTCGCCCTTAACGTCGATGCGACGGTGAGCGGCGCCAAGATGGACCTGGGCGACGGCGCCTATTTCCTGGTCGCCCGCTGGGGCAACAAGAAGCATGCTGCGCTGCTGGAGCAGCTGCGCGAGCCCTACCGCGACAAGATCGAGCTGGGCGTGAAGCTCACCGACGAAGAATCCGAGGGCCTGATGGTCAAGGGCATCGCCGGCGGCGTGCTGGTCGGCTGGGGCGGCATCACCGGCCTGGTCGATCCCAATGACGAGACCGAGGTGGCCTATTCGCCCGCGCTGGCCGAGGCCATGCTGCTGGACAAGGAATTCGAGGATCTGCGCGGCCGCGTCGTGACGTTCTCCATGAACGCCGCCAATTATCGCAAGGCCGCGACCAAGGCCACGGAAAAAAACTCGTCGGCCTCGTCGAATGGCAAGAAGAATACGGCGAGGACATAGAGCTTTTCCGCAAATGGCTGGTGGATGACCCCCTCGACAAGGGAAATCCCATTCTTCACCGGCCCAAGCCGACGCCCGGCGTCGAGAAATATTACCGGGCGTTTCAAGAACTCTCCACGGATCGGCCGCCATCCTTCAGCGGCATATCCCCGATCCCTTGGTCATCCATCGACCGCTATGCGCGGCGGCACGGCATCGAAGATGAGGATTTCGACGTCCTCGTCCGGATGATCCGCGCCGCCGATGCCGCCCTCATGAAAATCCTCAGAGCCCGCTCGCCGGAGAAGTGATGTCCGATATCGTCCTCAGTCTTGGAATTGATGCAGGAGACGCCGCCACCGGTGCGGATGCCTTCATGCAGCAATATGCCCGGCTGAAGGCAGCTATCTCGGACGTCACGAGCGCCCGCGCAGCATCGCAGCAGGCAGTGACGCAGGAAGCCGCGGCGACGACCACGGCAGCCGGCGCATTCGAGCAGGAAGCGCAGAAGCGCATCCAGCTGAACGAGATGATCAAGAATATGGTCATCGTGCGCGGCCAGGAGCAGGCGGCGATCGATGCGGCGATCTCCCGCACTGGCGCGCTCAACCAGGTTGGTGACGCGGCGGTCGGCATCAATCAGCGCTTCGCCGCGAGCGTGGCGCAGCTGAATGCGGAACTGACGGGCGGCGCATCTGCCGCTTCTTCGCACGCCGACGCCACCACCCGCATGGGCTCGGCCTCGACGAATGCCGCCGCGGCTCAGCAAGGATTGTCCGTCGGCACGGCCGGCGTCACCCGCGAAATCATCGTGCTGGGCCGCGAGATCGCCAGCGGCGACTTTTCGCGCATTCCCGGTTCGCTGCTGGTCCTGACCAATCGCATGGGCGGCCTGAACCTCGGCACGCTTGGCGCTGTCGCCGCTTTCGGCGCTTTGGCCGCGGCAATGGCCTATCCGGT
>JAJPHO010000176.1 GCA_021325215.1 Alphaproteobacteria bacterium | reverse complement strand
GGGGCGAAGGCCCCAAGGTTCCGGGCGTCGGCGTAGCCGACGTCTGGAATGGGCCGGAGGGAGGCTACCCCGCACGAGTGATGCAGATTTTCTGCATCACGGTCTAATTATTCCCGAAGTGGAAGCGCGGCAGGGTGATGTCGTTGAGGATGCGCAGCGCGGCCGGCATGCGGACCTGCGGCTCGATGAAGGGTTCGGCCACCGGCATGGCGGGGCGGAACAGCACGACGCGGTTCGACAGGGCGATCTCGTCGGCATCGGCGTCGGCATTGACCGTGAAGGACTGGGCCGGCGCGTCATAAAGGGCGTTGACCAGGTCGACCGCATGGGCCACTTCCTCGACCGAGCGGTGCACGGCGCGCAGCCACAGGGTGACGCGGCCGCCGAGGCGGTGCTCGCACAGCTCGGCCATGGCCGGCTGCAGGCGGTCGATGAATTCCTGTTCCAGTTCGGCCTCGCCGCCCTTGCCGCTCGGGCGCAGCGCCAGCACAGCGGCCGAGCCTTCGACCAGGCTGCCGACGATGTCGTTCGGACGGGCCGCCGATTCGGTCAGCGAGCGCAAGGCGGAGGCGGGAAGGCTGGAGGTGGACACGGTCATAAGCGAGAAACCCGCGTTACCACCGGCCAGATTGCGAAGGATACGGTTTATTTCGCCGGCCAGGGGTGGTAATGACTGCATCGCTTATCTCCAGGTATTGGGGGTGATACGGACGAAGCGGCCTTTCCGGGCTGTCCGTATCGCAGCCATGAAACATTTTCTTCTTGCATCGGCGCTGTTGGGTTCCTATGTAATCCGGACTAAATTAGTCCTGATTAAGGAAGCCCTCGATGCGCCTTGCGCGGATGACCGATTATGCGGTGGTGGTGCTGTGCCAGATGGCGCGGGCGCCCGGCCGCGCGGTCTTCACCGCGCCGGCCCTGGCCGAGGTCACCGGCCTGCCGCTGCCCAGCGTCAGCAAGCTGCTGAAGAAACTGGCGCACAAGGAAGTGGTGACGGCGCAGCGCGGCGCCTCGGGCGGCTATAGCCTGGCCCGGCCCGCCGAGCAGATTACCGCCCGCGAGATCATCGTCGCCCTGGAAGGCCCGCTGGTGCTGGCCGCCTGCGTCGAGGAGAACGAGGAAAGCTGCAGCTTCGAGCGCAGCTGCCCGATCCGCGGCCATTGGGACCCGGTGAATGGCGCGATCCACGATGCGCTGGGCAAGGTGACCCTGGCCGAGATGGCCGAACCCCGACCCGTGAAACTTCCCGCCTGGGCTGTTGTGCCTGAGGCGAGCGAGATTGGAATGGCGAAATGAGCACGAATATCGATGAAGTCAAGGCCACACTGGCTGACCGGAAGTACGAATATGGCTTCGTCACGGACATCGAGTCCGAATTCGCCCCGAAGGGCCTGAACGAGGACATCATCCGCTTCATCTCGGCCAAGAAGAACGAGCCGGAATGGCTGCTGGAATGGCGCCTGAAGGCCTATCGCCACTGGCTGACGATGGAAGACCCGCAGGCCTGGGCCAAGCTGAATTACCCCGAGATCGACTATCAGGACGCCTATTACTACGCGGCGCCGAAGAAGATGGAGGGGCCGAAGAGCCTCGACGAAGTCGATCCCAAGCTGCTGGAAACCTACGAGAAGCTGGGCGTTCCCCTGGCCGAGCGCGCGCGCCTGGCCGGCATCGCGGTCGACGCGGTGTTCGACAGCGTCTCGGTGGCGACCACCTTCAAGGGCAAGCTGGAGGAAGTGGGCATCATCTTCATGTCCATGTCCGAGGCGGTGCAGAAGCATCCCGAGCTGGTGAAGAAATATCTCGGTTCGGTGGTGCCCTATTCCGACAATTATTTCGCCACGCTGAATTCGGCGGTCTTCACCGACGGCAGCTTCGTCTACATCCCCAAGGGCGTGCGCTGCCCGATGGAGCTGTCGACCTATTTCCGCATCAACGAGGCCAAGACCGGCCAGTTCGAGCGCACCCTGATCGTCGCCGAGGAAGGCTCCTACGTGTCCTACCTCGAAGGCTGCACCGCGCCGATGCGCGATGAAAACCAGCTGCATGCCGCGGTGGTCGAGCTGGTCGCGCTGGACGATGCCGAGATCAAATACTCGACCGTGCAGAACTGGTATCCGGGCGACGAAAACGGCAAGGGCGGCATCTATAATTTCGTCACCAAGCGCGGCGCCTGCCGCGGCAAGAACTCCAGCATCTCGTGGACCCAGGTCGAGACCGGTTCGGCCATCACCTGGAAGTATCCCAGCTGCATCCTGCAGGGCGACAACAGCTCGGGCGAGTTCTATTCGGTGGCGATCACCAACAATTACCAGCAGGCCGATACCGGGACCAAGATGATCCATATCGGCAAGAACACCCGGTCGCGCATCGTCTCGAAGGGTATTTCCGCCGGTCATGCCAACAACACCTATCGCGGTCTGGTGCGTTTCCTGCCCAAGGCCGAGAACGCGCGCAACCATACGCAGTGCGACAGCCTGCTGATCGGCGACCAGTGCGGGGCGCACACCACGCCCTATATCGAAAGCCGCAACAGCTCGGCCTCGGTCGAGCATGAGGCGACCACCAGCCGCATCAGCGAGGACCAACTGTTCTATGCGATGCAGCGCGGCCTCGATCAGGAAGAGGCGGTGGCGCTGATCGTCAACGGCTTCTGCCGCGAGGTTCTTCAGAATTTGCCGATGGAATTCGCCGTCGAGGCTCAGAAGCTTCTGGCGATCAGTTTGGAAGGGAGTGTGGGTTAAATGTCGGTGCCGATGCTGGAAATCCGCGG
>JAJPHO010000136.1 GCA_021325215.1 Alphaproteobacteria bacterium | reverse complement strand
GAGGTAGAGATGACTCGTCTGCTGATCGTTCTCGGCGCGGCCGCCTTGTCGGCTTGCGCCAGCCAGCCGGAACCGCAGGACACTCATCTGGCCCAGGAACAGCACGCCTGCGCCGAGATCGGCATCGCCCCGGGCGACCCCGCCTATCCGCGGTGCATCGCGAACCTGGACGCGGCCCTGTTCGGCATCGACAAGATAGCGGCCGGCGAATAAGACAAGCCTCAGGCTTGGCGGATCGCCGTCAGGAACCGCGCCAGTTCGGTCTTGAGGCTGTCGGTCTCGCGTCCCAGGCGATCCGAGGCCCGCAGCAGGTCGACCGAGATCGCGCCGGTCTCCGCGACCACCTGTCCCAGGCCGTTGATGTGCGAGGACACTTCTGCGGTGCCGAGAGCGGCTTCCTGGACGCTGCGGGCGATCTCGCCGGTGGCGGCGCCCTGTTCTTCCATCGCCGCGGCGATCGAAGCGGAAATCTCGTTGATGCGTCCGATGGTGGCCTCGACCCGCGCGATGGCGTGGACTGCCGCCTGAGTGGAATCCTGAACGGCGGCCACCTGTTCGGAAATGGAGTGGGTGGCCCGCGCGGTCTGGGCGGCCAGATTCTTGACTTCGCCGGCCACCACCGCGAACCCCTTGCCCGCGTCTCCGGCCCGGGCGGCCTCGATCGTCGCGTTCAAGGCCAGCAGGTTGGTCTGGCCGGCGATGTCATTGATCAGTTGAACCACTTCGTCGATGCGGCGGGCGGCCTCCGACAGATCGGCCATGGTGCGGCTGGTCTCCCCGGCTTCCTCGACCGCCTGACCGGCAATGGCGGCGGAATTGTCGATCTGGCGCGTAATTTCCTGGATCGAGGCCGAGAGCTGCTCGGTCGCCGCCGCGACCGTCTGCACGCTGTTGGCCACCTGATCCGCCGAAGCACCCACCGCACCGGCCCGTTTGGACGCCTGGTCGGCGCTGTCGGACAGCGACTCCGACGCCTGGCGCACGCCATCGGCCGATTCGCCCAGGCCATCCATGGCCTGGCTCGCCGTCCGGTCGAAGGCGGCATTCAGCTCGACCAGACGGGCGACGCGCTCTTCCTTGCGCCGCTCTTCCTGCGCCCGCTCCTGCGAGAGGAGGCTTCCCTCCCTCATCCGGTCGCGGAAGACCCGGACCGCCTGCGCCATGGCGCCGATCTCGCCCCCCTTATCCAAGCCGACGATGTCGCCATCGAGCTGGTCGCCGGCCAGGCGTTGCATCGCGGCGGTCATCTTCTGGATCGGCAGGGATACGCCGCGCACCAGCAGCCACCCCAGCACGGCGCAGAGAGCGGCGATCAAGCCGATCGCCGCCAGTTCCGTGCGCCAGGTGGCGACATAGATGCGCGCCCCCTCATCGGCGACGGCCTTGCCGCCCTGCACGCTGGCGTCGGTCGCGCCATTCAACGCCTTGATGGCATGATCGAAACCATCCCGGGAGGCGCCATTGAACAAAGCGACGGCGCTCTTGGCGTCACCACCGCGCGACAGATCCAGCATGCGGCCGGACACGGTGCCGTAGCCCTCCCATTCCTGATCGAACTGTTTCAGCAGCTTTTCGTCCTCGCCGCCATCGAAGAGTCCGGGATCGAGCGCCTGGCGCGCCTTGCGGATGCGCTCCTGGCCGGCCGTTATGTCGGCCTGCACGGGAGCCAGGTCGCCGCCCTGTGTCGCGACCAGCAGGTAGCGCGATTCTCTGAGGCGATAGCTGTAGATCGAGGTCAGCAGCTTGCCCATCAGAGCCGTTTTCGGCATCCAGCGGTCGCGCACCTCGGCGGCGTTTCCGTTCACCGCGCCGATACGCTCGATGGAAAGCGCGCCCAGCAAGGCCACCAGCAGCAGCACGACCCCGAAGCCGAGGGGAATCCTCACGCGGATGGGCATATTCGCGAGCACCATGACGTCTCTCCCGTTCGATCAGGACATCCACGCGAGGAATGACAAGGCGATGGTCACGGTGATCGCGCCACCGATGCGGGTGGCGATCTGGGCGAAGGGCATGAGCTGCATGCGGTTCGCCGCGGTCAGGATCGCGACGTCGCCGGTGCCGCCCTGGCCGCTGTGGCAAGAATTCACGATGGCGACGTCGATGGGATACATGCCGATCAGCCGCGCCACCAGATAGCCCGAGCCCATCAGGCTGGCGACCGTGACGAAGATGGTCACCAGCACCGGCACCGTAAAGGAAGCGGTCAGCTTGTCCCACGGCGTCATCGCGACGCCGATGGCGAACAGCAAAGGATAGGTGACCGCGGCCGAGAAGAAACGAAACAGGGCATGGGCGCCGCTCTGCAGCCTGGGCGACACTGCGCGGCTCAGCTTAAGGATCACCGCCAGGAACAGCATGGTCACCGGCGCGGGAAAACCGACCAGCCGCTGAGCCAGCACGCCGGCGAGATAGAGCGTCACCGCGGTCACGCCCGCCGCCGCAATCGTCATCACGTCAGGATCTTTGGCCAGCGGCGCTTCTCCTGGCTCGATCTCGTCGCCCTGGGACTGCAGGCGCCCCTCGCCGGTCAGATGCGGCAGGCGCTTGCCGAGAAAATTGAGACAGCCGGACAGAATAATGGCGATCAGGCTTCCCAGCATCACCGAGGGCAGAATCTGGGCGAACAGGTCGCCCTGGGACTGATGCAGAATCGAGGAATAGCCGATCGACAGGGGAATCGCTCCCTCGCCGACTCCCCCCGCCATGATCGGCACGATGATGAAGAAGAAGGCGTCGTGGGCGCTGAAACCCATCGCCATTCCCACCAGCGTGCCCATCCCGGCGGCCACCACCGAGCCCACGGCCAGCGGCAGGAATATCTTGATGAACCCCAGCACCAGCACACGCCGGTCCATCCCGAGGATGCTGCCGACGATGATCGAGGAGATGAACAGATAGAGAAAATTGCTCGATTTGGTGAAATCCGTCACCGCCGCGATGACCGGTGCCGGCAGCCAGTGCCGGGCGACCAGGAAGGACGGCACGAAGGTCGCGCAGATCGCCGCCGCGCCGATCTGGCGCAGCACCGGCAGACGCTTGCCCAACTCGGCGCAGGCGAAACCGCCGACCGAGAGCAGCACGACCGCCATCAGGATATCGGACGGGACCGGGCCGGTAGCGACGAAAGCGGCGATCAGCCCTAGAAGCATCACGAATATGGGTACGGGAACCGCGCCGATCTGAGCGTCGACGATACGCCACCAGCCCTGAGGCCAGAACTTACCCGATGATTTCATGCTTTATGCCCTTCCCGGACGCCCCACGATTCCGGGCTGTTGGCCGCCCGGTCGGAGACATGACAGCGCCACCAAGCTTACAGTCGGCTTTCAGAGCGGGAAAAATCGACCCGACCGGCCCGGCGATTTTTCCGAAAGCTAACTGAAAGCCAACCCCGCTTAGGCTGCCCCTCAATAAAAACGGTTAACCAAGGGGGTCCGAAAATGTCCATTCACAGGGGTATTGTAAGCTTTTTCAGCGCTTCATCGGCTGTCCGGAGCATTTTGCTGGGGTCGACGGCGCTGATGCTCGTCTCCGCCACCGCCGCCAAGGCCGACGATCTGGCCGACCTGAAGGCGCAGATCCAATTGCTGAACGAACGCCTGAATCAGCTGCAGGCCCGCGAGGACGCCCGCGCCGCACAGGCGCAGCAGGCTCCGGCGACACCGGCGCAGGCGCAGGCGCCGCAATTGTCGGTGTCGGCTCAAGCCCAGGCGCAGGCCGCGCAGGATTCGCTGGGCACCGATGCGACGCCAGGCATGACCCTCGCGCAGGAAAGCGCCGACAAGGGCAAGAGCGTGCTCGGCATCCTCACCAACCCGGTCACGCTGTATGACGACAGCACCACCAGCATGCATATGTACGGCATCATCGAGGCGACCGTCAGCGGCTGGTCGAACCAGCCGAACGCCAGCGGCAACAACAAGCGGACCGAAGCGGTCGGCTTCCAGACCGCGTGGCTGAGCGGCAACCGCCTCGGCTTCGACATCGACCATCAGATCAAGGCGGCGGAAAAGATCGGCCTGCCGGGTCTCAAGGTCATCGCCAAGCTGGAAACCGAATTCGAATCGCCGACCGGCAACAGCGACACGCCCGGCGTGTTCTTCAACCGCGACGCCTGGGTCGGCTTCGAGAGCCCAGACATCGGCAAGCTGACCTTCGGCCGTCAGAACACCGTCACCCGCGACTTCACCCAGACCTGGGGCGATTCTTACGGCACGCCCTATGTGACCACGCGTGAGGGCGGCTATTCGAACGTCAACAATTACAAGCAGATCATCTATTACTCGGCAGCCTCCACCCTGACCCGCAACGATTCGGCGATCGTGTGGAAGAAGCAGTTCCTCGACAACCACCTGGTGGTTGGCCTCGACTACGCCTTCGGGTCGCAGGGCGTCGGCGGCAGCGGCAACGGCGGCATCGGCAATACCCCCCTGCTTGATGGCGGCGGCGGCAGCCCCGGCAAGTTCTTCGTGGGCAGCAATCAGGCCGCCTCGGTCGCCTACAACAATCTGGAAATCGGCGGCGGCAAGCTGAGCTGGAACATCAACTACAATCGCGCCAATTGCGGCAATTTCGGCGACAATCACTGCAATGCGGCCGATCCGAGCGCCGGAAACTATGTCAACAGCAACACCAACCAGGCCTTCCTGACCGGTGGAACCTACGTCATCGACGGTTTCCGCTTCGGCGCCGGCTATATCCGCTACGACGCCCAGCAGCACACCACCCTCACCGATCTCGGCAACCGGACCGACAATGTGTTCACGGTCAACGGCACCATCCCGATTTCGCGTAAAGAGAACATCGACCTCTATTGGGGTGCGTGGAAGGCGTATGGCCACAATGCCGCGCTCTATGCCGGCAACAATCTGGTGGCCCTGCCGTTCTTCATCTCGACCGCCAACAGCACCAAAACGGTCAATGGCAGCCGCCTCAATGCGATGAGCACCCTGATGTTCCACCTGGACAAGCAGCTCGACCTCTACACTGCCGTCGATTATCAGCTCGGCAGCGGCGGCTGGGCGCACGCCTTGTTCAACAATCAGGGCAACGGCGACGCCGGCAATCTGGGTCCCAATTCGCTGGGCCTGGGCACTGGTTTCCGCTTCAAGTTCTAAACATCCCCACGGCGCCGGAGGCTCCCTCCGGCGCCCTTTTCCCTGTTGAATCGGGGGATGGACTTGAACGAAGGTATAGAGACCACTAATCGTTCGGCATAGGCCGCGATCGATGCGCATTCTTCTCGTCGAAGACAACCAGGAACTGGCGACATGGCTCGCCAAGCTGCTCCGCAACAGCCATTTCGCCGTCGATTGCGTATTCGACGGCGAGGATGCGGACTGCGCTCTGTCGATGAACGAATACGACCTTGCCATCGTCGACCTTTCCTTGCCCGGCATGGACGGGCTGCAGGTGCTCCGGCGGCTGCGGCAGCGCGGCAGCAAGCTGCCGGTCATCATCCTGACGGCGAATGGCAGCCTGGACGGCCGGGTCGCCGGCCTCGACGAAGGCGCCGACGACTACATCGCCAAGCCTTTCGAATTCGCCGAACTCGAAGCCCGCATCCGGGTACAGCTGCGGCGAGCCAACGATCAGGCCTCTGCGGTGATGACCTGCGGGCCGCTGAGCTTCGACAGCCGCACCCAGGAGTTCAAGCTGAACCGGCAGCCGGTCTCGGTCACGCCCCGGGAGCACGCCGTCTTGCACCATCTGATGCTGAAGGCCGGCAAGACCGTCAGCAAGCGCCAGATCCGCGACAGCCTGTTCGGCTTCGACGAGGATGTCGACGAAGCCGCTATCGAGGTCTATGTCCATCGCCTGCGAAAGAAAATGGAGGGGCAGCCCCTGCAGATCAGGACTCTGCGCGGACTGGGCTATATCCTTGCCGGCGATGAAAATTGAGAGCCTCAAAGGCACATTGCTTTTCTGGGTGCTCGTCCCCCTGGCCGCGGTGGTCGCCGTCAATCTGTGGACGAGCTATCTGAACGCGCGCGGAACCGCCGACCTCGTCACCGACCGCACCCTCGAAGCGTCCGTGCGCTCGATCGCCGAATACACCTCGGTCGAGCAAGGAATGATCGCCGCCCAGATCCCGCCATCGGCCCTCGAAATGTTCAATACCGGCCATGGCGACCATGTCTATTACCGTGTCGAATCCGATGACGGGCGCCTGCTGGCCGGCTATGCCGACGTTCCCGTGCCCAAGGACCGCGGGCCGCAGTCGCAGCCGATCGCCTACCAGCATGATTTCCGCTCGCAACCCATGCGGCTGATCGCGATGGAATATCCGGTCGTCGGCGCCGGGCCGGCCGTCTCGGTGCTGGTGGTGGTCGGCGTCACCCTCAAAGCCCACAATGCGATGCTGCTGAACATATGGCTGACCGCCGCGATTCAGCAATTCGTCCTGCTCGTCATCGCCGGCGGCATGATCGGGACCGGCCTGACCCGCGGCTTGGCCCCTCTGCTGCGGCTGCGCGACGCCGTATTGCGGCGCGACGACAGCGACATGAAGCCCTTCTCCGAAAGTACCCAGTCCGAGCTGCGCCCCCTGATCGCCGCCCTCAACAATTACATGCTGCGGGTCCACGAACAGATGGAGGCCCAGCGGCGCTTCATCGCCAACGCCGCCCATCAGCTCAAGACGCCGCTGGCCTTGCTGGCCACCCAGGCCGCCTTCGCCCAGCGCGCCGGAGCCGATCGCGACCGCGAAGAGGCGCTATCCGCGCTGCAGGCCAACACCATGATGACGGCCCGCCTGGTCAGCCAGCTTCTCGTCTTGTCGCGCGCGGAACCGCGCTCCGGCGCGCGACGCAGCGGCCGGACCGACATGGTGGAGACGGCGCGGGCGGTGCTGGACGATTTCGCCGCGACCGCCCTCAAATCCTCGATAGAACTGGGCTTCGAGGAGGGGGGCACGCCGATCGTCGTGCCGGGAGACCCGGTCCTGCTGCGCGAGATGCTGGTCAATCTGATCGACAACGCCCTTCGCTATACGCCAGCCGGCGGCAGCGTCACAGTGTCCATCGCGGCCGAAGAGGGTCTATGCCGGATCGTCATTGTCGATGACGGCCCAGGCATTCCCCCGGAAGAACAGACGCGCGTCTTCGAGCGCTTCTATCGAATTCCCGGCAGCGGCGGCGACGGCAGCGGCCTGGGCCTGGCCATCGTGCGCGAAATCGTCGAAACCGCCGGCGGCACCGTGACCCTGGCCGAGGGCGCCAACGGGCGCGGTCTGGCCGTCGATATCCGGCTCCCGCTCGCAGAGCTTTAGAGCGACTTGCGATCAAATTGGATCACACGTCGCTTTAGTATTTTATATGACGCCTGCGCTCCGCTGCGGCGGGGCTCTAACGCGCAGGCTCCACCGCCAGAACGAACTCGTCGGTGTAGGTCCGAGAGACGTCTATGAGCTTGCCGCGATCCGCTCCCAATGCCTTGTAGATCCCGGCGATCGCCGCCGGCGCTCCCTCAGGCATCCGGCCGTCAACGCTGAAGATGCTTTTCTGCTGGCGCAGGCTGGCGATGTAGAGATCCTTGTCGCCGGCCCAGAAGTCGGGCGGCACCAGCGCAGCCAACTCGGCGGCATCGTGGCTGGCGATATAACGCAGGGTCCTGACGAAGGCCCTGGCCAGCTTCTGGGCAACCGGCCGGTGCGAAACCAGCCACGAGGACTGAACATAGAGCGCCGCGCCGGGATAGGTCATGCCGAGCGCCGCCGACACCGATTCCGGTGTGCGCAGATCGACCAGGAGACGCGCCGCCGGCCCCTTCAGCATGCGGCTGACGGTCGGCTCGGTGGTGATACCGGCGCCGATCCCGCCGGAGGCCATGGCGGCAATGAAATCGTCGCCCGAGCCGACGGGCACCGGATGATAGGCGCCGGGCGGCAAGCCCGACCGCAAGGCGAGATAGCGCAAAAGCAGATCGGTCGACGACCCCAGCCCGACCACGCCGATGCGAGCCCCCTTGAGATCGGCGACTTTCCCGACCGCGCCCTCGCCGCCGGAAACCAGCAGCGCCTCGCCCGGCGCGAGGCCGAACTGGACGATGGTCTGGACGAACTTGCCTTTGGCCTGCAATTCGATGGTGTGATCATAGAAGCCCATCACGGCCTGGGCGCCGCCGGCCAGCAGCTCGTTCTCGGCTTCTATGCCGGTCGGCGAATCGAGCAGTTCGACCCGAAGGTTCTCGTCGTCGAAATAGCCGAGGCGCTGTGCGAGGACCGCCGGCAGATAGATCTGCTTGCCCATGCCCGCGACAGTGATGGTCACGCTGTCGGCGCCGATCGCCGACTGCCCGCCGGCCACGGCCGCCAGGATCGCCGCCGTCACCAGCAGGCGCGCAATAGCACTCCGCACTTACGAAGGCCCTCCCTCCCCTGCCGCCAAGGATAGCGGAATGCCGCGGCGGCCGCTACTCGTCCTCGCTCTCTTGAATCTGACCGAGAGCGGGCAGCTCACCCTCCCACTTCGCCACCACCGAGGTGGCGACGCAATTGCCCAGCACATTGGTCGCCGAGCGGCCCATGTCGAGGAAGTGGTCGACGCCGAACACCAGCAGCAGGCCGGCTTCGGGAATGTGGAAGATCGGCAGCACGGCCGCGACCACCACCAGCGAGGCACGCGGCACGCCCGCGATGCCCTTCGACGACACCATCAGCACCAGCAGCATCAGCAGCTTCTGGCCGAGGTCGAGATGGACGCCGGTGACCTGGGCGATGAACAAAGACGCGAAGGTCATATTGATCATCGAGCCGTCGAGATTGAAGGAATAACCGAGCGGCAGCACCAGGCCGGCGGTCTCCTTCTTGACGCCGAACTTGCCCAGCGCCTGCATGGCGCCAGGATAGGCGGCCTCACTGGATGCCGTAGAGAAAGCCAGAAGCATGGGTTCGCGCACCAGCCGCACCAGGCCCAATATCGACGGGCCGATGAAGATCCGACCGGCCAGCACCAGCAGCCCCCACAGGATCAGCAGCGACAGATAGAAGCCGCCGAGATATTTGCCATAGGTGATCATCACGTCGAGCCCCTGCAGGGTCACGACGGAAGAGACCGCGCCGAATACGCCGAACGGCGCAAACAGCATCACATAATTGGTGACGCGCAGCATCACCGGCACCGCCTCGTCGACGATCCGGATCAGCGTCCCCGCGACCTTTTCGCCGCAGCTGTTCATGGCGAAGCCGAAGAACACCGCGAACACCAGGATCTGCAGGATGTTGTTCTTGGCCATCGCCTCGAACACGCTGGAGGGGAAGACCTGGCCGAGGAAATCCTTCAGGTTCAGCGCATGGGTCTCGACCTTGTCGATCGGCGCGCCGGCGCTGTTGGGATCGAGATGCAGCCCGTCGCCGGGATTGAGAATGGTCGCCATCACCAGGCCAATGGTCAGCGAAACTAGCGAGGCGGTGAGGAACCAGCCCACCGCGCGGACGCCGATGCGGCCCACGGTCTTGGTGTCGCCACTGTTGGCGATGCCCGACACCACGGTGGCGAACACCAGCGGGGCGATAATCATCTTGATCAGATGCAGAAAGACGTCGGTGAGCAGCGAATAATAGCCGGCAATCTCTTTGGCGCTGTCCCCGTCCAGGAAATGCCGCGTCGCCGTGCCCACTGCAGCGCCCAGGACCAGGGCCACCAGGATGCGCTGGGTAATCTGCCTCGATTTCATAAAACTTTTCCCATCCCTTTTGTTGGCGGCAGTTTGGCGGTTTTTTCAAGACGGCGCGACCGAGAAATACCCGTCCCGTAGTTTCCTGTGGCACTTTGCCCCCCGGGCGGGCCACAATCGGCGGCAGCGAAGGGAAAGGGCGCCAACCGAGGTTCCATCCATGTTCGGCATAGGGAAGCCTTCCGGCTCGAACGAGCAGAAGGAGCAGCAGATCGAGCAGCAGAAACTGGCCGCGCGCCAGTTGCTGCAATCCATGCACGACACCGATCCCGTCACCGCGGCCCAGATCGCCGAGCGCATCAAAATCTTCCTGCAGAACGACAAGCTGCTGGATTTCCAGATCCGCCAGAAGATCACCAAGCGCATGCGCGAGCTCGAATGCGAGGCCAATATGCGCACCGCCGACCGCCTGCTGCACGAGGCGGCCGCGCTGATGAATGTGTCCGAGTTACGCGAACGCGGCCAGAAGCTGGCCGAATCGCGGCGCTATTTCGCCAATGTCTGCAAGCTGGGCGGCGACGATGTCTGGCGCAATGCCTATCGCCGGCTGTGCGAGACCATCATGATGAGCGGCGGCGTCGCTTTCGACCAGCCCAGCCGCGCCAAACCCACCGACCTCGCCCCCAAGGCGCCCAATCGCGCCAAGACCTGATCAGCGGCGTTTGGGATTGTATTGCTGGTCTTCTTCCTGGATGTGGCTGATCAGCCAGTCGCACAGGAAGGCATGCACTGTCGCGCGCAGTTCCTCCCCCTCCCCCTCGTGGAAGCGATGGGCGAAATCGTAGGCCGTTTCGATGAAGCGGGCGTGGCATTCGATCTGATGCCCCAGCAGATCCGGTACCGCCCCCTGGATGTATTTTTCCTCGGCATTGAAATGGCGCGCGGCATAGGCGATCAGCCCTTCGATGCTCTGCGCCATCTGCCCGGGGGTCAGCGCGTCATGGCCGAAATGATTGATCAGGCGGATCAGGCCCTTGTGCTGGCCGTCGAGCGTCCGGTGCCCCACCGACAGGTCGTCGCTCCACACGATCTCGCGGGTTGGGGCTTCCATCACATCCTCCGAACGCAGTGCGCGCCGCCCATTTAACGGCAAGCGCCGGCAAGTTGGAAGCATCCGATTCCCCTGCCGCTCAGCTCTGGGTGCGGAGCTTCCTCATCTCCCAGACCTGCCAGGCCAGCAGGATCGGAATGCCCAGCGCGACATCGCGGGCCCGGCGCAGCAGGGAAACACCGATCGAGATTTCCGGCGCCAGCCCGAACAGGGCGCCCAGGCCGGCATAGCCGGCTTCCTGCACCCCGGCATAGCCCGGCACGATGAAGGCGGGGATCAGCAGCGCATGCAGCAGTCCTTCGATGGCCAGCGCGTCGAGCAGCGACAGATCGGCACCGAGCAGATGGAAGGCCAGCCAATTGCCGATGCCCTTGGCGATCCAGCCGAACAGATGCACCGCCGTGGCGGCCACCAGCCGGCCCGATTGGCTGTAGAGCGAGGCCAGGTCGCCGGCCGAAGCGCCGGTAAAGCCGCCCTTCGCCCAGTCGCCGAGTATCCGCTCGCCGAAGCGCACCAGCACCGGCAGCGCCTTGCCATGCAGATGGAACACGGCCCAACCCAGCCCGAGAGCGCCGACGATGCCGGCCGCGATCGGCAGCGTCTGCGAGCCGTCGGACACATGATGCAGCAGCACCAGCAGCCCGGCGGCGGCGAACAGCAGCTCGGAAATGAATTCGGCGGTCAGGTCGACCACCATCGAAATGGTCACCACGCTCCAGGACAGGCCATGGAGCGACGCCGCCCGGGCGCCGAGCAGGAAACCGCCGACCTGCGAGAAAGGCAGGCAGCAGCCGGCCGAGTCGCGGACCATGCGTCCCCAGATCAGGGCCGGCAGGTTACGTTCGGTTTCGGGCGCCACCGTCCACCAGCCGAAACCGAGCAGCGCCATGGTCACCGCCTGCCACAGACAGAACAGCACGAAGCCGCCGCCGCCGACCGACAGGATGGCCTTGCCGATCGGCGCGAAGCCGAACCACGCGGCCAGCGCGGTGCCGCCCATCAGCCCCAAAACCGCCAAAGCGACCGATAATGTTTTGAAATTGCTCATCAAGTAACTTTTTGTAACAACCGTTGCTCTGCTCCCGCCACAATCCTACACTGTGGGCCGTTTCTCCAACGGTGGATTTGGTGGGGGCGTTGGAAAGTTTTTTGACGATTGAGGTGTGCGTGGCCGCACAATGAGTCTTTTTGCTGATTTGTGCGCGGCTCTTGCAGTCTTTGGCGTAATCCAATCCCTGCTCGGCCTGGCAGCCGTGTTTCGCTATTCGCGACTGCCTCCGGCCGCGCCCGTTTCCCGTCCCGGCATCACGGTCCTGCGACCCATGTGCGGCATCGAGCCCCTGCTCGAAGAGGCCCTGGTCTCCTGCTTCACCATGGATTACCCGGATTATCAGATCGTCTTCGGCATCCAGGACCCCAAGGACCCGGCGCTGGCGGTGCTGGAGCGCGTGCGCGCCCGCTTCCCCGAGCGCGACGTCGCCGTGGTGGTCGATTCCACCCCGCATGGCCAGAACCGCAAGGTCGCCAACCTGATCAACATGCTGCCGTCGGCCAAGCACGAGATCGTGGTGATCTCGGACAGCGATATCCATGTGCCGACCGATTATCTCGACAGCCTGGTCGGCGAGCTGCAGAAGCCAGGCACCGGCATGGTCTGCTCGCTCTATGCCGGGCTGGTGCCGCAGCCGGAAACCCTGTTTCCGCGCCTCGGCGCCATGCAGATCACCCACGCCTTCCTGCCCGGCGTGCTGATGTCGCGCATGATGGGCCGCCAGGACTGCCTGGGCAGCACCGTGATGATCACCAAGGAGACCCTGGCCCGCACCGGCGGCCTGAACTCCCTGTCCGATCTGCTGGCCGAGGACAATGCGCTGGGCCGCAAGGTGGTCGAGCTCGGCCTCGACATTCGTCTGTCCTATGCAGTCGCCGCCGCCACCGTGCCCGAGAACACCCTGCATCAGCTGTGGCAGCATGAAACCCGCTGGACCCGCACCATCCGCGGCCTCGCGCCCTATGCCCTGGCGGCCTCGACCCTGCAATATCCGCTGTTCTGGTCGCTGCTGGCGATGCTGTTCACCGGCGCGGAGGGCTGGACCCTGTTCCTGTTCCTGCTGTGCTGGCTGGCCCGGGCTCTGACCGCCGGCGGCGTCGAATCCCTGCTGCGTCCGCGTATGCGCGGATTGCTCTATCCGTCCCCTCTGTGGGCCTATCCTCTGCGCGACGTGCTGTCGGTAACCGAGATCGTCGCCACCTACGGTATCGACAATGTGGTTTGGCGAGGCCATAAGATCGTAGCGAATGGCGGGCTCCGCCCGTAACTAACCATGGTGGGCCTCCTAATCCAAACGCCGTAGAGGCGTTTGGGGAGGACCACTCGAGGCGGACTCGTCCAAATGCTGAAGAACTTGATCGTCGTTACCGTTGACTGGTGCTGGCGCCACGCCTGGCCCGTTCTGATCATTTTCGCGTTGCTGACCGGGGGCTTGGGCTATTACGCCGTCACCCATATGCAGCTCGATACGGATCAGGCCCATCTGATCTCGCCGAACATTCCTTACCGCGTCGCCGAACGCAATTTCGACCAGGCCTTCCCGCAGACCACCGACAGTCTGGTCGCGGTGATCGACGCCCCGACCTCCGCCGAGGCCGAACAGGCGGTCAACGCGCTGCGCGATAAGCTGGCGCCGCAGACCGGCGTGTTCCGCCGCGTAACCCGTCCGCCGGAGGAAACCTACTTCCGCCAGCATGGCCTGCTGTTCCTGTCGGTCGACGACCTCACCAATCTGTCCGACCGGCTGAGCGCCGCCCAGCCGATGATCGGCACGCTGCACCAGGACCCCAGCCTGCGCGGCTTCCTCAGCGTCATTTCCCTCGCCGCCACCGCCGCCCAGCATGGCGCGGGCGACGACGCCGCCATGGCGCCGCTGATCGAACAGCTCGACAAGCCGGCCACCGCCCTCGCCCAGGGGCTCCCCGCCGTGCCGGTGAACTGGTCGTCGATGCTGGGCTCGATCGGCGATCATGATCAGGCCCAGCGCGTCCTGCTGACCCAGCCGCGCCTGAATTTCGGCGATCTGGTCGCCGGCGGCGACGCCACCGATGCCATCCATAAGGCCGCCGCCGAACTCGGTATCACCCCGGACCATGGCATGCGCCTCCGCATCACCGGCGCCGTCGCGCTGGCCGACGCCAATTTCGCCTCGGTGACCCAGGGTGCGGCGCTGAACGGCGCGCTGATGCTGGTCGCCGTGCTGGTGCTGATCTGGTGGGCGGTCAAGTCGATGAAGATCGTGCTGTCGATCATGCTGGCGCTGGTCGCCGGCCTGATGATGACCATGTTCTTCGGCGTGGTCGCGGTGGGCAAGTTCAACCCGATCTCGATCGCCTTCGCCGTGATGTTCGTCGGCATCGCCGTCGATTTCGGCATCCAGTTCATCGTGCGCTACCGCCACGAGCAGCAGGAACATGCCGATCCGCGCGAAGCGATGCGCTCCGCCGCCGCCAAGGCCGCGGCGCCGTTGTCCCTCGCCGCCGTCGCCACCGCCGCCGGCTTCCTGTCCTTCGTGCCGACCGATTATACCGGCGTCTCTCAGCTCGGCCTGATCGCCGGCGCCGGCATGGTGATCGCCCTGATCGTCGATTTCACCCTGCTGCCCGCCTTGCTGGCCGTGCTGCCGCCCGCGGTGCTGAAGCAGTCGATCGGCCTGCCCTGGGGCCCCGCCGACCGCTGGCTGATCAAACATGACAAGCGGGTGGTGACCGCCGTCGCCGCGCTGACCATCCTCGGCATCGCCCTGCTGCCGGTGCTGCCGCTCGACTTCAATCCGCTGCATCTGCAGAGCAAGAAGGAAGAAGCGGTCTCGACCCTGCTCGAATTCGCCGCCAATCCCGACAATGGCGCCTTCGCCGTCGATCTGCTGGCCGATCCGGCCAAGGTGCGCGAGATCGAATCCCGCTGCGGCCGCCCGGAGATCCTGCGCTGCCTCAGCCTCAAGGATTTCGTGCCTGACAACCAGCAGGACAAGCTCGACATCCTGCAGGACGTCGCCGGCCTGCTGGCCACCTCGCTCGGCCCGGTCCAACCCGCCCCCGCCCCGACCCCGGCTGAACTGCGCAAGGCGCTGGAAACCACCGCCGCCCAGCTCGACGGCAAGCCGATCGCCCAGCATCTGCGCGATGTCGCCGCCAAGGACGATAAGACGGTGCTGGAATTCCAAAGCGCGGTAACCGGCGGCCTGATCCCGCTGCTCGGCCAGCTGAACGATCTGCTGCATACCGGTCCGGTGTCCGAGGCGGATCTGCCGGCCGATCTGCTGGCCAATTGGCGCACCGCCGACGGGCGTGAGCGCCTGCAGATCAGCCCCAAGGGCGACATCCAGATCCCAGCCCAACGCCGCGCCTTCGTCGACACTATCACCGCCATCACCGACGGCGTGCTGGTGTCGGGCCCGCCGATCAGCATCGACCAGTCAGGCAAGATCGTGGTGGAGGCTTTCGTCCGCGCCGGTTCGACCGCGGTGGTGGTGATCTTCATCCTGCTGTGGCTGATGCTGCGCAAGGTGCGCGACGCGCTGCTGGTGCTGCTGCCGCTGGCGATCGGCGCGCTGCTGACGGTGATCGGCTGCGTGGTTTCGGGCCTGGCGATCAATTACGCCAACATCATCGCCCTGCCCCTGCTGCTGGGCGTCGGCGTGGCCTTCAACATCTATTTCGTCATCAATTGGCGCTATGGCATCACCACGCCGCTGCAATCGCCGACCACCCGCGCCGTGCTGTTCTCGGCGCTGACCACCGCCTCGGCCTTCGGCAGCCTGGCCGTGTCGCCGCATCTCGGCACCGCCTCGATGGGATTCCTGCTGTTCCTGTCGCTGGGCCTGTCGGTCGTCACCACCTTCGTACTGCTGCCGGCCCTGTTCAGCGTCGTGAAGAAACACAAGGGATGAAGCGCCTAATCGTCACGGCCGACGATTTCGGACGCTGCCTGCCGATCAACGAAGCCGTCGAGCATGCCCATCGCAACGGCATCCTCACCTCGGCCAGCCTGATGGTGGGCGGCGACGCGCTGGACGACGCGGTAGCCCGCGCCAAAGCCAATCCCACGCTGGGTGTCGGGCTGCACGCCACCCTGGTCGATGGAAAGCCGGTATTGCCGCCCGGGCAGATCCCCGATCTGGTCGAGGCGGACGGACGCTTCACGTCGCGCGTGGTGGCGATCGGCACTCGCATCTATTTCGACCGCAAGGTCCAGGCCCAGGTGCGCGCCGAACTACGCGCCCAGTTCGAGGCCTATGCCGCGACCGGCCTGCCGTTCGATCACGTCGATTCGCATCATCACTACCATCTGCACCCGACCGTCTTCGCCATCCTGCTGGAATTGGCGGTCGAGTTCGGGGTGCCGGCGACGCGCATTCCCTACGAGCCGCCCTTGGCGTCGTGGAGAGCGCGAGGCGACCAGTTCGGCAAGCGGATGATGACCGGCCTGTTCCACCGCCGCGCCACCGCCAAGATGCGCAAGGCCGCCGCCAAGGCCGGCCTCAAGACCAACGACCGGGTGTTCGGCTTCGCCGATTCCGGCCGCATGGACGCCGCCCACGTGGCGGATTTCCTCGACCATCTGCCGGACGGCGTCACCGAGCTCTACTGCCATCCGGCGACGCGGCGCTGGGAGGAACACCCGATGCCCGAGGATTATCTGGTGGTCGAGGAATACCGGGCGCTGATCGACCCGGTGGTCAGGGAAAAGGCCAAACGGTTTGAACTGACCAGGATGTCAGCCCTCTGAGGCATGCATCGTATCGGCCACCGCGGCGATCACCTCGTTCACATCCGCGATGACCGAATTGATGTTGGCGGCTGCGTCCTTGACCTCGCGGGTGGCGCCCTGCACCTGGCTCATCTGGTCGCCGATGTCGCCGGTCGCCTTGGCGGTCTGCGCCGCCAGCTGCTTCACTTCCTTGGCCACCACCGCGAAGCCTTTGCCCGCTTCACCGGCGCGGGCCGATTCGATGGTGGCGTTCAGCGCCAGAAGATTGGTCTGGCCGGCGATCTGCTTGATCAGCTTGGCGACCTGGGTGATGCGGCCGGTCGCCTCGGTCAGCACCTCGATCGACTGATCGGCCTGGCGCGACGCTTCGGTGGCCGAAGCGGCGATGGTGCCGGCCTTCTCGACCAGCTGCATGACCCGCTCCAGACGCTCCTGGTCGGCCTGGATGCGGCGCAGGCTGGCATTCATGAACTGGCTGAGGACACGCGCCAGAGGCCGGGCCCGGTCGAGCGGCCCGGCCACCGCGGCGCAGCCGATACGTTTGCCGTCGAGATCGATCGGGATCGAGATGCCCTCGCGCATCTTGCCGCCGGACTCTTCGGCCATCGCTTGGGTAACCGGCGCCTCTTCGATCTCGCGGCGCATGACGCGGGCCGCGCCCGCATGCACCACGCCGATGCGTTCGCGGGCGCTGGAGGCGACGATGACGCCGCCCTCGCTCATGAAGGAACAGACATAGCCCATGTCGGCGGCCACCAGGTCGCACAACTCCTGAGCGAAAGCGAGGTCGAAATCCGCCATGCGAGCCTCCATATCAGGCCTGTTATACCCCGCCCCCGGCCAATAAAAAAAGCCGGCCGTGTCGCCCCGGCCGGCTTTTCTTTCAACCTGTGATGATCAGGCCTGATCCATGCGGTGATTGAGGAAGTGGAAGAACTCCACACCTTCACGCAGGCGGCGCTTGGTCATTTCCCAGCTCTGGGCCATCTCGAGGACGATCTCGAAGATCTTCTTCGGACGGAAATAGAAGGCCTTGTAGAAGCGCGCCAGGCTTTCCGAGATCTCTTCCGAGCTCAGGTGCTCATAGTTCAGCGCGGCGATCTGCAGGCCGTCGTCGCGCACCAGGTCTCCCTGCTTGAACCAGCCGTTCTCGGTGGCCTGCTGATAGAGCAGCGTGCCCGGATAGGGCGCGGCCAGCGAAACCTGCATGGTGTGCGGGTTGATTTCCTTGGCGAACTTGATGGTCTGCTCGATGGTCTCCTTGGTCTCGCCGGGCAGGCCGACGATGAAGGTGCCATGGATCAGAATGCCCAGCTTGCGGCAATCCGCGGCGAAGCGGCGGATGATGTCGAGGCGGGTGCCCTTCTTGATATTGTTCAGGATCTCCTGCACGCCGGACTCGAAGCCGACCAGCAGCAGACGCAGGCCGTTCTCCTTCATGACCTTCAGGGTCTCGTAGGGAACGTTCGGCTTGGCGTTGCACGACCAGGTGACGCCCAGCTTGCCTAAGCCCCGGGCGATCTCTTCGGCGCGCTTGGTGTCGTCGGTGAAGGTGTCGTCGTCGAACATGAATTCCTTCACCTGCGGGAACTTCTCATGCATGTACGCGACCTCGGCCACCACTTCGGCGGCGCTGCGGGTGCGGTAGACATGCCCGCCGATGGTCTGCGGCCACAGGCAGAAGCTGCACTTCGAGCGGCAGCCGCGGCCGGTGTAGAACGACATGTACGGGTACTGCAGGTAGCCGATGAAGTAATCCTCGACCACCAGGTCGCGGTGATAGACCGGCGCCACCATCGGCAGCTCGTCCATATTATGGATCAGGGCGCGGTCCTTGTTGTTGACGATCTCGCCATCGCGGCGCCAGGTGATGCCGTCGACCTCGGCGAAGGGCTTGCCCTCGGCGATTTCCTTGATGGTGAAGTCGAATTCGTGGCGGGCGATGAAGTCCACCTTTTCCGAGGCGGCCAGCGACTGCTCCGGCAGGGTCGCCACATGGGCGCCGCACAGGCCGATCATCAGGTTCGGGTTCTCGGCCTTCAGGCGTTCGGCGACCAGGATGTCCGACTTGAAGGTCGGGGCCGAGACGTAGAGGATCGCCATCTCGAAGTCCTTGGCCTGGGCCGCGACTTCGTCCAGCGACACGCCGCGCGCCGGGGCGTCGATCAGCTTGCTCTCGGGGATCAGCGCGGCGACCTGGGCCAGCCACGTCGGATACCAGAAGGACCTGATCTCGCGCTTCGCCTGGTAGCGCGATCCGGCGCCGCCATCGAACCCTTCGTAAGAGGGCGGGTTCAGGAACAGGGTCTTCTTCATCTCTCTTCAGCCTTCCAACAAGGTCAATTTGCCGTCGCTGCCAACCGAGAAGCGCTTTCCGCGCCATAGAACGGTTTTCCCGCAACAGGCGGTGACGAATACCACAAAACTCAATAGGTCGCGCAAGAGCAAATCCGCAAGCGAACCATTCGGCAATCGCAAGGCACGCTCCTGCGTCCGCACCACCCAGGCCCGCACCGCGACGGCCAGCGCCAGCATCGGCAGCAGGCGCCAGCCGCCGATCAGGGCGGCCAGCAAGGTCAGCGCCACCGGCTGAGTGATGATCGAGGCTATGTAGGAAGCCCGGTCGACGGCGGCAATAGTACGCCCCCAACGAACTTCATGATCGAACAAAGTCTGCAGGTCGCGCTCGGCCACGGTCAGGGCGACCGGACGGGCGGCGATGGCGATTTTCAGGCCCTCGCGGCGCGCCATGGCGCCCAGTTCCCAATCGTCGGCCAGTTTGTCGGCCACGGCCTCGAACCCGCCCATCTTGCGCAGAAGCGCGGCCGGCAAAGCGATGGTTGCGCCGAAGCATCCATCGGCGCGGCCCAGCCAGCGCGCCACCAGGGCCGAGGGCAGAAAACCGTGATTGATGCCGATGGCGCCGAGGCGGCTGGCGGTATCCAGCAGCGGACGCCCGACATAAAGGAAGGTGACCAGGCCGATCTGTGGATCGGCGAAGGGCTCGACCGCCTGGTCGAGATAGAAGTCATGCGGGGCGACGTCGGAATCGGCGATCACCAGCAAGCCGTGCCGCACGGCACGCATCATATTGATCAGATTGCCGATCTTCAGATTGCTGCCATGCTGGGTCGGGTCGACCACCAGCTCGATATCGGCCTGGGGAAATTGTTCCATCACCCGATGGACCACGGCAACCGCCGGATCGGCCGGATCGGACACGCCGCAGACGACCTGCAATTCGGGATAGCCCTGGCGCAGCAGCGCGGTCAGGTGGGCTTCGAGGCCCGGATCGGCGCCGCACAGCGGCTTCAGTACGGTGACCGGGGGGCGTTTCTTCGGCGGCGGGGCGGGGCGGGCCATGAATTGCTTGACCGCCAGAGCGCTGGCGACCTGATAGACCAGTCCTACCCCGCCGGCCAGGGCGAGCAGCTCAGCTATGAAGCCGAGCAGCCTCACTTCTTCTCCAAGGCCGCGGTCTTCTGGTCGAGCACGTCGACCAGGCCCTGCAGGCCGTTCTGGCGGAACAGCGGCACGAATTCCGAGCGGCGCACCGCCACCTGGCTGATCGAGCCGTTGAACAGCACGTCGAGGATGGCCCAGCCGCCATTCGCCTCGTGCATCACATAATCGATCTCGGTGCGGCTGCCGTCGCCGCCGACGATCACCGTGGGAACCACGATGGTGCCTTGCTGCGCGCCGGGATGGGGCTCGCCCACCTCGAAATGCTCGCCGCCGAATTTGGCGAACTGGTCCGCATAGGTCGCCACCGAGAAGCGGCCATAGGCGTCGGCCAGCTTCTGCAGTTCCTCGGGCGACAGCTTGTTGGCCGATACGCCCAAGGTGGTCTTGGTCACCGCCGTCATGTCGTAGACCGCCGCGATCACCGGGCGGAGCTTGTTTTCACGGGCCTGGATACCCACTTGTTCGCCTTGCTTCATCGACGCGATGAGAGCGTCGCACAGCTGGTGGACCGGCGCGGCGGGATCGGTGTCCGCTGTGGCAGGAAGGACACAGACGGCGGAGAGGATCAGGGCGAGAGCTGCGAATCTGGATTTCATTTGCGGTTCAGGCTTTAATTTCGATCATGGGAAGCCATCTGTAGCGAAACATATATGGTTTATCTACCGCAATTGCGAAAGCCCTGATCGTCTTCGGTTGAAAAGCACCGTCCGGGTGCCTATTATCCGCCGCAATTCGGAAACATTGTGATATTTGTGAGGAGAGATCGGATGCGAGTTGTGCTCGCCGAAGTCCGCGGTTTTTGCGCCGGCGTCCAGCGCGCCATCGATATCGTCGAAATCGCGCTGCAGAAGTTCGGCTCGCCGATTTATGTGCGCCACGAGATCGTCCATAACCGTCATGTGGTCGACCGGCTGCGCGCCAAGGGCACGATTTTCGTCGAGGAACTTTCCGAGGTTCCGGATGGCGCTCTGGCCATTTTCAGCGCCCATGGCGTCTCGCCCACCGTCAAGAACGAAGCCAAGGACCGCGGCCTGGACGTCATCGACGCCACCTGCCCGCTGGTGCTGCGCGTTCACAATGACGGCGGCTATTATGCCAGCCAGGGCCGCGAGGTCATTCTGATCGGCCATGCCGGCCATCCCGAAGTGGAAGGCACGCTGGGCTGGCTGAAGGGCAAGGGCCGCCTGATCCAGACCGTCGAGGACGTCGCCGCCCTCGAGGTCGAGGACCCCGAGAAGCTGGCCTATGTCACCCAGACCACCCTGTCGGTCGACGACACCAAGGAAATCATCAAGGCGCTGACCACGCGCTTCCCGACCATTGTGGGTCCCGACACCAAGGAAATCTGCTACGCCACGCAGAACCGCCAGACCGCCGTCGCCGAACTGGCCGAGATGGTCGAGCTGGTGCTGGTGATCGGCGCCAAGAACAGCTCCAACTCGAACCGCCTGCGCGAGATTCCGGAAGCCAAGGGCATTCCGACCTATCTGCTGGAAGAGGCGGCCGAGCTGAAGCCCGAATGGCTGAAGGGCGTCAAGAGCGTCGGCATCACCGCCGGCGCCTCGGCCCCCGAGGACCTCGTCCAGGACCTCATCGAAGTGCTGCGCAAGGATTACGGCATGACCGAACTGGCGACCCTGCCCGGCGTGACCGAAGACCTGCACTTCAAGCTTCCCCTCCAACTCGCGAGCTAATCCCTTGGGTATTCCGATTCAACAAATCG
>JAJPHO010000070.1 GCA_021325215.1 Alphaproteobacteria bacterium | reverse complement strand
CGGTTGTCGGGGCCGATCGAGATGAACTTCCAGCCATGCGCCTCGTCCTTGGGCAGATCGCTGTAGATCACCGTCGGCTTGGCCGGATTGTCGAGAGTGTCCTCGATATTGTCGATCTTCGAGATCTGCGACAGCTCGGCGATATAGAGCGTTCCATCATGGAACGCCACGCCGTTGGGGCGGTGCAGGCCCGAAGCGATCACCTTGACCTTATGGTCGTTCGGGGTGATGGCGTAGACCTTGTCGAGCAGGCGGGAGCCGACGAACACGGTGCCCTTGGTGCCTTCCCGGAGAGACCGCGCATTGCCGACGCCGGAAGCATAGACCTCGATCGAGAAGCCCGGGGGAAGATGCAGCTTGGCGGTGGGAAGCTTGTCGGCCGCGGTGGGCAGCGGCGGCGCCGAGACCGGCGCCAGCTTGGCGGCTTCCGGGTTCTCGGGGCGGCCGATCAGCGCCGAACCGGGCGGCAACGGCTGCTTGGCTTCCTGAGCCGCAGCCGAAAGGGTCATAAGGCCGACAAGACCCGCCAGAGCGGTGCGTCGAAGGAAGGCGGTACGGTAAGCCATTGAATTCTCCCCTGTTCCGGACTCTTGGACTGAGTGTGTGTCCAAGAGCTTGCCGCGGAACAGGGGAGATTCAAGATGGGAAAGCAGCTATTGCTGCTGTTTTTTAGCGGCGGTAATAGCCGCCATGCCAGTAATAGTGCGGGTGCGGATGCCAGCCATAGTAATAGCCGGGGGCCGCGTAATAGCCCGGGGCGGCATAGACCACCGGCGGGGGCGCGGCATAAACCGGCTGGGCATAGACCGGAGCGGGCGCCGCATAGACCGGCTGCGCGCCGGCGGCGATGGCGGTGCCGACCACGGCGGCACCCAGCAGGGTCCCGGCGACGACGGCGTTGACATGATCGTGCGCGGAAGCCTGGCCGAGCGGGGCGGCTACCAGGGCAGCGGCAACGAAAGTGGCACCAGCGGCTTTAAGCAACATGATCTGTACTCCTCCAGGATCTCTGAGTGATCCGTGAGGAAAAAGCTAGTCGCGCTTGATGTCCGAATTATGGCTTTCCTCGGCGTAAACTATGGCACTTGGCGCGGCCCCAATTCGGTCACAGACCGCCCTCACCCTTTCGGCTTCATCCCGAGATGGCGGTCGAAAAAACGGGCCAGGGTGTAGTTCGCCTCGCGCGCTTCGGGCAGCTGCGACAGCATCATGAAAGCGTGCGACATGCCGTCCCACACATGCAGCTCGGCCTCGACCCCCAGCCGGTTGAGCTGGTTGGCGGTGTCGAGGGCGGCGCTCATGGCGAAATCGCGCGAGCCGGTCAGGATGGCGGTGGGCGGGAACTGCGCCATTACCGTGTCGGAAACGCCGGGGAACACCAGCGGATCGGCGATCTCGGCGCCGGTGAAATAGGGCAGCGCCGCCAGCCGAGCCACCGCGTCCTGCGGCGTCACCGGCTTGTCGCCGTTGAGGATCGGCGCCAGATAGGCGGAATCGCCCTCGAACGGCTTGGCGCCGCTGCACAGCATGGCGATGGCGCCCGGGCGCGGCAGATTATGCTTCTGGAACCAGGCCACCGATTCGGCCGTCAGGATGCCGCCGGCCGAGCAGCCGAAAATACCGATATTTTCGGGCCGGTAACGCTGCAGCAGCTCGGCATAGACCGATGCGACATCCTCGGAAGCGGCGGGAAAATGGTTCTCCGGCCCTTCGCGGTAATCGATCGTGATCACCTCGATCACGCCGAGCGCCGCCACCGGGATCGATTCCGCCTGACCGCCGTCGCGCGCGCCCCACAGGAAGGCGCCGCCATGCAGATTGATCAGCACCCGGTTGCGGTTGCGCGGCGCCGGGCCGCCTTTGGGGATGATCACGTCGGTCGGCACGCCGCCGATGGTCTCGGCATGGATCTCGACCGCGTAATTCTGCTTCGCCCGCGCCGCCTGATCGGCGTTCCACTTGTCGTAATAGGCACGCGCCTCGGCGAGGCTGGGGAAGTCCGGATGGACGTCGCGCAGATCGGTCTCGTAATAATGCCGCGCCGCCTGGCTGGCATAGGCGGAGAAGGGAACGGTCACCGGCGGAATGGTGACGGACCCTTCTTCAGCGGTGGCCGCGCCGGCCAGCAGGAGGAGACCGATCAGCAGAGTTTTCATGCCGGGCTTTCCTCGTTCTCGAATTCCTCGACGTCGCCCAGGAGCGCCGTCGACGCCTTGTCGATCAGCTCCCTGCCCTTCTCCGGGGTCGCCAGCCCGGGATCGGAGCCGATACGGCCGTCGGCGAAGCGGGCCCGGTAGTCGGCGGCATCGCGGATCGGGCCGTTCGGCGCGATCTGCGGGGCGTAATTGGCGGATTTGATGAAATCCGGATAGGCCGCCTGGGTCACCGCGATCTCGGCCGGGGTGGCGTGGCTGCCGTGGCCGGTGGGGAATTGCTCGCGGGTCAGGCGCAGCACGCCGGTCAGGTCCCACCAATTCTTCAGCTTGAGCGCGAACGGGCAAGGCTCGCCGCGGAACGACCAGCCGGCATAGATCTCGGAGAAGGCCGCCTCGATCGAGGCGACATTGCCGCCATGGCCGTTGAGGAAATAGATCCGCGTGAAGCCGTGCCGGGCCAGCGAATTGACCCAATCGACAATGGCTGCCTGAAACACCGACGGCCGCAGCGAAATGGTGCCGGGAAAGCCCAGATGGTGCTGTGCCATGCCGATATTGAAGGTCGGAGCCACCAGCAGGTCGCCCTGCTTCTCGGCCGCGTGAGCGATGATTTCGGGACACAGCCAGTCGGTGCCCAGAAGGCCGGTCGGGCCATGCTGTTCGTTCGAGCCGATCGGAACCACCACCGCCTTGGACCGGGTAAGCCTGTCCTCGATTTCGGGCCAGGTCGAAAAAGCAAGCAGCATCAGAACCCCACTTGAAGAGACAGATAAGCGCCATCCTGGCGGCCTTGCAGGGCTATATCGCCAAGATCGGCATAGGCCAGGGTCAGGGACAGGTTCTTATTGACGAACCACGCGACGAAGATGTCGAACGCGTCGTCTTCCTTGGCGAATTTGAGATTGTCCGGCTTGGTGCGGTAGTCGAAGCCCAGCGCCACCGACCGGACGGGCAGAAAGGCCGCCCCGCCCTCGAACTGAGTGGAATAGCCGCCATTGCCGCCGCCGAAGCCGAGAAGTCCGTACTGGTTGGCCTCGGTCTCGCGCAGGGTGGCGTTGACCAGCAGCCTTTCCGCCAGGAACAGCTTGCTGGCCGCCAGGTAATAATCCGTGCCGCCGTCATGCCGGCCGCCGATGGCGCGGATGACATCGCCGCGGTCGTTCATCTTGTACTGTACGCCCGCCGCCACCTGCGGCGCCCAGCTGTCCTGGTCGAAGACCGCGTCGCCGAACAGGCGGACCTTGGCGCCCAGGATGTCCTGATCGAATTTGAAGCCCTTGCCCAGGCCGAGGCGGATGCCGGCATCCCGCGTATCGAAAGTCTGGCGCGCATAGGACAGTTCGACCCGGTCGAACAGGCCGACCGCCGCCCCTTCGGTCAGCAGCGAGAAATCGGACAGGGGAACATAGGTGACGTGAGCATCGACGCCGATGCCGTCGCGCGAACCGTAGCCGGTGATCAGCGACCAGACCGCCAATCCGCCGCCGCCGGCACCTTCCACCTGGGACACGCCTCCGGTAGCCAGCAGCCGGCCGCTGTCGAACATATCCTGGGCCCAAGCCGCCCCTGAACCGAGCATGAGGACCACGCCCATGGCAGCGCGGAACGATCCCCTCACTTTTCGCTGACCTCCCTGCGTTCCTTTCACACTCGGTGAACTCAACCGGGGATGCAAGCCCGACTTGTCTCGGCCCGCGGCCGGTGGCTAGATAGGGGCATGACTTCGATCTACGACTTCTCTGCCAAGCTGCCGGATGGCCAGGCCAAGCCGCTGTCCGAGTTCCAGGGCCGCGCCCTGCTGGTCGTCAACACCGCCAGCAAATGCGGCTTCACCCCGCAATATGCCGGACTGGAAGCCCTGCACCGCAAATATGGCGGGCGCGGCTTCGAGGTGCTGGGCTTCCCCTGCAACCAGTTCGGCGCGCAGGAACCCGGCGACGCGGCGGAAATCGCCAATTTCTGCTCGACCACCTATGACGTGACCTTCCCGCTGTTCGCCAAGATCGACGTCAACGGGCCGCACGCGGACCCGCTCTACGGGTATCTGAAGAAGCAGAAACGCGGCCTGTTCGGCACATCGAACATCAAGTGGAACTTCACCAAGTTCCTGATCTCCCCCGATGGCCGGGTGGTCGGCCGCTACGCCCCGACCGTCAAGCCGGAGGCGCTGGCGGCGAAGATCGAGAGGTTATTGCCGCAATAATTCCGGCGCGGCAGTCCCTCTCTTCGTGTCTTCGTGGTGAAAAAATTAAAGCTCGCCGAACAGCAGCTTGATCACCATCTCGGCGGCTTCGTCGGGCGTCACCTTGGTGGTGTCGATGCGCAAATCCGGGTTTTCCGGCGGCTCGTACGGACTGTCGATGCCGGTGAAGTTCTTCAGCGTGCCGGACCGCGCCTTCTTGTAGAGACCCTTGACGTCGCGTTGCTCGGCATCGGCCAGCGGCGTGTCGATGAAGATCTCGAAGAACTCGCCGGGCGCCATCATCTGGCGCACCATCTCGCGCTCGGCGCGGAAGGGCGAGATGAAGGCGGTCAGCACTACCAGGCCAGCATCGGTCATCAGCTTGGCCACCTCGCCGACGCGGCGGATGTTCTCGACGCGGTCGGCATCGGTGAAGCCGAGATCCTTGTTCAGCCCGTGGCGCACATTGTCGCCGTCCAGCAGGAAGGTGTGCCGGTTCATGCGCAGCAGCTTCTTCTCGACCCTGTTGGCGATGGTCGATTTGCCCGCGCCCGACAGGCCGGTGAACCACAGCACCGCCGGGCTCTGATTTTTCAGGCGGGCATGGGCTTCGCGGCTGACGTCGAGCGCCTGCCAATGGACGTTCTGGCTGCGGCGCAGCGAGAAATGCAGCAGGCCGGCCGCCACCGTGGCATTGGTCAGCTTGTCGATCAGGATGAACCCGCCGAGATCGCGGCTGGCCGAATAAGGCTCGAAGCTGATCGGGCGGTCGGTCGACAGATTGGCGACGCCGATGGCATTCAGCTCCAGCGTCTTGGCCGCCAGATGCTCCATCGTGTTGACATTGACCTGATATTTCGGCGCCTGGACGTTGGCGGTCACCAGCTGGGTGCCCAGCTTCAGCCAATAGGGACGGCCCGGCAGCATCGGCTCGGCCGCCATCCAGACGATGGTCGCTTCGAACTGGTCGGCGACCTGGCACGGATCGGAGGCGGCGGCGATGACGTCGCCGCGCGAGCAATCGACCTCGTCGGCCAGGGTCAGCGTCACCGACTGGCCGGCCACCGCCGCATCGAGATCACCATCGAAGGTGACGATGCGCGACACCGTGCTGGTGTGGCCCGACGGCAGGATGCGCACCTTGTCGCCGGGGCGGACCGTGCCGCCGGCGATCATGCCGGCAAATCCGCGGAAATCCTGATTGGGACGGTTGACCCACTGCACCGGCAGGCGGAACGGCTTGGCCTGGTCGGCGGCGACGTCCAGCTCGACGCTCTCCAGATGCCCGATCAGGGTCGGCCCCTGATACCAGGGCGTATGGGCCGAGCGCGTGGTGACATTGTCGCCCTGATAGCCCGAGATCGGCATCGGCGTGAAGCCGGCTATGCCGATCGAGGCGGCGAAGGCGGCGTAATCGGCGACGATCTTGTCATAGGTGGACTGGCTGTACCCCACCAGATCCATCTTGTTGACCGCCAGCACCAGATGGCGGATGCCCAGCAGATGGGCCAGATAGGAATGGCGGCGGGTCTGGGTCAGCACGCCCTTGCGCGCATCGACCAGGATCACCGCCAGATCGGCGGTCGAGGCGCCGGTCACCATGTTGCGGGTATATTGCTCGTGGCCGGGCGTGTCGGCGACGATGAATTTCCGCTTCTCGGTGGTGAAGAAGCGATAGGCGACATCGATGGTGATGCCCTGCTCGCGTTCGGCGGCCAGGCCGTCGACCAGCAGCGCGAAATCGATGTTCTGGCCCTGGGTGCCGACCCGCTTGCTGTCGGCTTCCAGCGCCGCCAGCTGATCCTCGAAGATCATCTTGGAATCGTAGAGCAGCCGCCCGATCAGCGTCGATTTTCCGTCATCGACCGAACCGCAGGTGATGAAGCGCAGCAGGCTTTTATGCTGATGCTGGTCGAGATAGGCGTCGATATCCTTGGCGATCAGGGCCTCGGGCTCATAAACGCTCATCAGAAATAGCCCTCCTGCTTCTTCTTCTCCATCGAGGCGGCCTGGTCATGGTCGATGGCGCGGCCCTGGCGCTCGGAGGTGGTGGTCAGCAGCATTTCCTGGATCACTTCCGGCAGGGTCGCCGCATGGCTTTCCACCGCACCGGTCAGCGGATAGCAGCCCAGGGTGCGGAAGCGGATCGAGCGCATCACCGGCTTTTCACCCGGTTTCAGGCGGAAGCGGTCGTCATCGACCATCAGGATCAGCCCGTCGCGCTCGACCGTCGGCCGTTCGGCGGCGAAATAGAGCGGCACGATCGGGATGTTTTCCAGATGGATGTATTGCCAGATGTCCAGCTCGGTCCAGTTCGAGATGGGGAACACCCGGATGCTCTCACCCTTGGCCTTCTTGGTATTGTAGAGACGCCAGAGCTCGGGGCGCTGATTCTTCGGGTCCCAGCGGTGATTGGCCGAGCGGAACGAGAAGATACGCTCCTTGGCGCGGCTCTTCTCCTCGTCGCGGCGCGCGCCGCCGAAGGCCGCATCGAAGCCGTATTTGTCGAGCGCCTGTTTCAGGCCTTCGGTCTTCCACAGATCGGTATGCAGGCCGCCATGGTCGAACGGATTGATGCCGCGCGCCAGGGCGTCCGGGTTCTGGTGGACCAGCAGCTGCATGCCGCTTTCCTTGGCCATGCGGTCGCGCAGCTCGTACATGGCGCGGAACTTCCACGTCGTGTCGACATGCAGCAGCGGGAAAGGCGGCATCGCCGGGAAGAAGGCCTTGCGCGCCAGATGCATCATCACGGCGCTGTCCTTGCCCACCGAATAGAGCATCACCGGATTTTCGGTCTCGGCCACCACTTCGCGGAAGATCTGGATGCTTTCCGCTTCCAGGCGGCGCAGATGGGTAAGTTCGATGCTCACGCTTCCACCTCAGGCATGAAATCCCGCATGACCGGCGGATGATAGGGACCGGTCGCGACGAAGCCGGGATTGAAGAATTTCGCCTTGCCGTAGGTCAGCGGCTGGCCGTCGAGGTCGAACACCCGTCCGCCCGCCGCCAGCAAAATCGCATGGCCGGCCGCGGTATCCCACTCCATGGTGGGAGACGGGCGCGGATAAAGATCGGCAACTCCTTCCGCCACCAAAACGAATTTCAGCGACGATCCGACCGAGACGCGCTCTTCCGACCCGCAGGCGGTCAGGAAAGCCTCGGTGGCGGGATGTGGATGGGATTTCGACGCCACCGCCTTGGGGCGCCCGCCGCACGGGCGCACGCCGATCGGGCGCTTCTGGACCAGCTTGCCGTCCTCGACCACACCGCGCATGGCCAGGCGCTTGGGAACGTCGGCCCACCAGAGGGTCGCCTGCGCCGGGGCATAGACGATGCCGGCGACCGGCACGCCCTGGTCGATCAGGGCGACATTGACGGTGAAATCGTCGCCGCCGCGAACATATTCCTTGGTGCCGTCGAGCGGATCGACCAGGAAGAACTGCTGGTCGACATCGGGCAGACGGCCGGCGGCGGCCTCCTCCTCCGCGATCACCGGAATGTCCGGCGCCGCGGCGGACAAGGCCGCCAGCAGGATCGCCTCGGCCTCGCGGTCGGCGGCCGTCACCGGGGACAGATCGCTTTTCTGCTCGGCCAGCACCCCGGCGGCGCGATGGGCCATGACGCAGGCCCCGGCTTCGATGACGGCGGGGATCAGGTGCGCGATGTCCATCATTTCTTTCCCTTGGGGGTTCTCTTTGCTAAAAATTCCACTACGTATATATTAATCGTCCCACCACACGGAGATTGCCAGATTTCCACCGACACATCACCCCGCAGACGCGGCCGCCGGCGATTGGACGAGGGTCCGGCGCTGGACCGTGACCGATTGGTTACTGCGCTGCTTACCATTGCCGAGCACGAAGGGCTAGCCGCAATCAACATGCGCCGTGTCGCATCCGACCTCGGCGTGTCGCCCCGGCTGATCTATCACCATGTGCGCGACAAGGAGGAGATGCTCGTCACCCTGTTCGACGAGATCCTCGCCCGCCATATGCCGGACTTCACCGGGCTGAACTGGGAAGAGACCCTGCGCGCCGTCTCGGCCACCGCGCGGCGGGCCTATTCGCGCTATCCCGGCGTCGCCGCGGCGATCCTGGCCCGCGCGGTCAATGCCCGCGTTCAACCCCATGCCGCCATCGTCCGCGACGCGGTGATGAACGCCCTGAGGAAAGCCAATCTGGGCGCCCATCAGGTCGAAGCGGCCTATGTGCAATTCTCGGTGATCACCCTGGGCAATCTGGTGCTGCTGGAGAATCTCGACCGCAGCGACAAGGAACTGGCCATCACCCGCGACCATATCGAGGAAAGCATCGAGACCGGCCTCAGCCTGCTGATCTCGGTGATCCGGCGCCTCGGGGAGAAGCAATGAATGTAGTCATTGTGGGCGCGGGTCACGCGGGCGGCACCGCCGCCGTGCTGCTGCGCCATTTCGGCCATCAGGGCGACGTCACCCTGCTCGGCGAGGAACCGGTTGCGCCCTATCAGCGCCCGCCTCTGTCGAAGGCCTATCTCAAGGGCGCCGTGCAGGCGGACGGGCTGAAGCTGCGCCCGGACGCCTTCTACGCCGATAACAAGGTGACGGCCCGCTTCGGCGTCACCGTCGGCACTATCCGGCGCGAGACTAAGACCGTCCTGCTGTCCGATGGCGAAGCGATCGCCTATGACGCGCTGATCCTCGCCACCGGCTGCCGCCCGCGCACCCTGACCCTGGATGGCGCCGATCCGGCCCGGATGCATGTGCTGCGCAGCCTGGCCGATGCCGAGCGCCTGAAAGCCGCGATCCAGCCCGGCGCCCGCTTGGCCATCGTCGGCGGCGGCTATGTCGGGCTGGAGGTCGCCGCCTCGGCCATCGAGCTGGGCGCACTCCCGACCGTGCTGGAACGCGAAGACCGCATCCTGGCGCGGGTCGCCTCGCCGGCTTTGTCGGACTTCTTCGACCGCCATCACCGCGCCAAGGGCGTGGAAATCCTGACCGGCGCGCAAATCCAGCGCTTCGATGCCGGCGCCCTGCATCTGGCCGACGGCCGCGAGATTCCGTGCGACGCGGTGGTGGTCGGCATCGGCGCCGATCCGTGCGACGAATTGGCGCGCGCAGCCGGCCTGACCTGCGAGCGCGGCATCGTCGTCGACACCGAGGCCCGCACGTCGGACCCTTCCATCTTCGCCATCGGCGACGTCACCTGGCGGCCGATGCCGCTTTACGGCCATCGCATGTTCCGCCTCGAAAGCGTGCCCAACGCGCTGGAACAGGCCAAGCAGGCGGTCTCGGCCATCCTCGGCCGCCCCGCGCCGGCCCCGGAAGTGCCGTGGTTCTGGTCGGATCAGTTCGCCCTGAAGCTGCAGATCGCCGGCGTCCCCTTCGAAACCGACCGCATCGTGCTGCGCGGCGACCTCTCCGCCGCCCGCTTCGCTTTGTTCCATCTGCAGCAGAACCGCGTGGTGGCGGTCGAAGCGGTCAATGCCCCGCCGGAATTCATGGCCGGCAAGGTGCTGATCGAGAAAAAGACACTGCTCGATCCCGGCCGCCTGGCCGATCTCAGCGTGCCGATGAAGGAGCTGGCCGGTTAGCGAACGCTAAACCGGCAACGAACACCGCCAGCCAGACCATGCGGCTTTCATAGCGGTCATTGGGGTTGGACAGAACGCCGCAGATCACCGCGTTGCCCAACAGCGACGCCCCGACCAGCATCACGCCCGCCGCCTCGCGCCAGCGCCCCCGCCGCCAGGCCACGAAGGCCAGCCAGGGCAGCAGCGCCATGGCGACCGCCGCGAGAGGGACATGCAGCTCGTTGATCTCGGCCAGCGGCAGGCGTCCGGTCTGCTGGCGGGCCGAGACGTAAGAGCGCAGATCGGCGGGAAAATGCGCCTCGATCACGCCCCACGGTTCGGCCTGGGATTCCAGCCCGTCACCGGTCGAAAATTCGATCAGCTGCTCCCCCGACAGCCGCAGGGCGCTGAGCAGATGGTCGCGCGGAAACAGGCGCAGACTGGACGAGATGATGCGGTCGGCTTCCACCCGGCTGCCCAGCCAGCCGCCGCTCCGGGCGAACGCCTCGCTGTCGCTCCACAGGAAATCATTGGCGGTGGCGGGAAGCCGCGCCCGCAGATCGCACAGGGTCAAGCTCGGATCGGGGCAGAGCCGGTCGAGAGTCTGGCGCGCCAGCCCATCCTGCACCAGGCGGGCGAGCAGAAAGGCATGGCCGGTCTGGCTCAGCACCGGCGGGCCGCCCAGGGCCAGATTGCCGCAGATCACGATGATGGGAGCCGTTGCCACCGCCCCGGCTACCGCCTTCAGCCGCACCGACAGGCCGCGCCGTTTGAGCGGGACGTACAACAGTAGCAGAACCACCACCAATCCTGCCCCCAGCGGCAGAAAGCTGAGATGGCACGACACGGCTATCGCCAGCAGCCCGGCCAGCACGCCCCGCCTGGCGGGCGGCAGATCGCCCAGGGCCAGCAGGAAGACCATCGGCACCGCCAACGCGCCCCAGATATCGGGCATGATCTGGCCGGTGAACCAGGGCAGAGACGAACCGAACGCCAGCAGCGCCATCACGGCGAGATAGATCCCTCCCCGGCCCGCGCCCGGCCTTACCCTGCCAACCACTTCCCACAGCACCCAGGCGGCCGTCAGGCCTTGCGCGGCGGCGACACCCCATAAGGAGAGCCCCGCATGCAGCGGCGCGGCCAGAAAGCCATAGACCGGATCGCGATAGACCACCCGCTCGCCGGTCAATGTCGCCGACAGATAATCGCCGCTATCGAAGAAAATGAACGGAAATCCGTTCCACAAAGCGGGCAGCATCAGCAAAAACGCGCCCGCGCACACCAGCCCCACCCCGCTGAGTCTCGTCAAGCAGTCCCCCTCTCCCGCCGTCGGATCGTGACAATAGCAACCTTAGCAACCGGGAGGTGAAAAATGATTATTACCTCCCAAGTAATTGAGACGATTCCCTCGCAGGTCCATTTTCCTGCCATCTCGTCCACCAGACCGAGGTCATGACAATGCGTAACGAGGTCAACGGCGCCGGAGACCTACTGCGTCACTGGCGCGGCGTCCGCGGGCGCAGCCAATTGGACCTGTCGCTCGATAGCGGCGTCTCGCAGCGCCATATCAGTTTCGTCGAAAGCGGCCGCAGCGTGCCCAGCCGGCAGATGCTGCTCGATCTGGCGCAGGCGCTGGAGGTCCCCTTGCGCGACCGCAACGCGATGCTGCTGGCGGCCGGCTATGCGCCGGTCTATTCCGAGGCTCCCTGGAATGCGGAAGAAATGAGCAGCGTGACGAGGGCGCTGGAGCGCATGCTGGCCCATCACGAGCCCTTTCCCGCCCTGGTGATGGACCGCGACTGGACCGTGCTGAAGACCAACCGGGCGGCGCCGCGTTTCTTCGGCCGCTTCACCGATCTGGAAGCCTTTCCGCCCCCCCGCAACATGCTGCGCCTGATGTTCGATTCGGCCGGCCTGCGTCCCTGCATCGCCGATTGGCCGATCGTCGCCGAGGCGATGCTGCAGCGCCTGCGCCGCGAAACCGCCGGAGCTCAGGCCCTGCTGGACGAATTGCTCGCTTATCCGGGCGTGAACCCGGCCTGGCGCACGCCGAAGGCGATCGACCTCGCCTCGCCCTCGCCGGTGATCCCGCTCGGCTTCATCCTCCACGGGCAGGTGCTGCGCTATTTCTCGCTGGTGACGACCGTGGGCACGCCGAACGCCGCGACGGCGCAGGAACTGCGCCTGGAAAGCATGGTCCCGGCCGACGACGAAACCGAAGCGGCGCACCGCGCGCTGTTCGGCAATTCCTGATCCTCAGCGATAACGCGACAGCACCAGGTCGGCGGTCTCGATATCGGGCTTCTTGCCGCTGATCAGATCGGACAGCACACGGCCCGAGCCGCAAGCCATGGTCCAGCCCAGCGTGCCATGGCCGGTATTAAGATACAGATTGTCGTAGCGGGTCGCGCCAATCACCGGGGTGCCGTCCGGCGTCATCGGGCGCAGGCCGGTCCAGAAGGTGGCGCGGCTCTGATCGCCGGCGCCGCCGAACAGGCTCTCCACCGAATGAACCAGGGTCTCCTTGCGCGCCGGCGGCAGGTCGAGGGCGAAACCGGCGATCTCGGCCATGCCGCCGACGCGGATACGGTCGCCCAGACGGGTGATCGCCACCTTGAAAGTCTCATCCATCACGGTGGAAACCGGCGCCTTGCCGGCATCGACGATCGGCACGGTGATCGAATAGCCCTTGACCGGATAAACCGGCAGATCGATGCCCAGAGTGCGCAGGAAGCCGGGGCCATAGCTGGCCAGGGCCGAGACGAACACGTCGCCCTCGACCGGGCCCTGCTCGGTCTCGGCGGCGCGGATGCGGCCATTCTCGACGCGCAGGCTGGAGACGGGACGCGAGAACAGGAAGCGCACGCCCAGGCTTTCGGCGCGCTTGTAGAGTTCCTGGGTGAATTTGAAACAATCGCCGGTCTCGTCATTGGGCAGGCGCAGACCGCCGACCAATTTGTCACGAACCGCGGCCAGGCCCGGCTCGTATTTGGCGCAGCCATCGACGTCCAGCACCTCGAACGGCACGCCGCCCTCGCGCAGCACTTCGATGTCCTTGGCCGTGCCGTCCATCTGCTTCTGGGTGCGGAACACCTGCAGCGTGCCCTGGGTACGCTGGTCGTATTCGATGCCGGTCTCGCCGCGCAGCGAGATCATGCAGTCGCGGCTATATTCGGCCAAGCGGACCATGCGGCCCTTATTGACCGCATAGCGCGCCTCGGTGCAGTTCGACAGCATCGCCATCAGCCAGGGCCAGCCGGCCAGCGCGGCGCCGGGCCGGATGACCAGCGGCGAGTGCTTCATGAACATCCATTTCAGCGCCTTGACCGGAATGCCCGGCGCCGCCCACGGCGAGGCATAGCCGGGTGAGATCTCGCCGGCATTGGCGAAGCTGGTCTCCAGCGCCGGACCAGGCTGGCGGTCCAGCACGGTCACGTCGTGCCCGGCCTTGGCCAGGTAATAAGCGGAGGTCACGCCGATGACCCCGGCGCCGAGAATGACGATCCTCATGGATTAATCCTTGTAGATGCGCTGATAGCGCCGGCCCAGACGGGTCAGAATTTCATAGGCGATGGTGTCGGCGGCGGCCGCGAACTGGTCGAGCGTCTGGTGGGGGCCGATCAGTTCAACCCGGCTGCCCAGGCGCAAAGTCCCGGGCGGCAGGCCGGAAATGTCGATCACCACGCTGTCCATCGAGACGCGCCCGACCATCGGCAGCCGCACGCCCTCGAAGAAGGCGGCGCCGGTGCCGCCCAGATGGCGCGGCAGGCCGTCGGCATAGCCGGCTTCGATGGCCGCCAGGCGCATTTCGGCCGGCGCGACAAAGTCGCCGCCATAGCCGATGCGCGTGCCGGGCGGCACGGTGCGGGTCTGGATCACCGGCACGTCGAGACGCACCACCGGCGAGATCACCTTTTCCGCCGGCGGATTGGGAATACCGCCATAGAGCGCGATGCCGGGACGAACCAGGGCGCCGTGGAAATCGGGGCCGAGGAACACACCGCCCGAATTGGCCAGGCACAAAGGCAGCGCCGGGAACAGCGTCCGCACCTCACCCATCGCGGCCAGCTGCTGGCCGTTCTCGGGGTCGGCCGGATCGTCGGCGCAGGCCAGATGGCTCATCGCATAGAGCGGCTTCACGCCGGCCAGCAGAGCCGGCTCGGAGGCCAGACGGCGCGCTTCCGCCGGTTCCATGCCGAGGCGCGACATGCCGCTGTCGAACTGGAGAACCGCCGGCAGCGGTTCGGGCGCGGCAACGCCGAGCGCCGACCAATTGGCGACCTGCTCGAGCGAATTCAGCATGGGGATCAGGCCGGCCTCGGCGCAGACGCGCTCGGTGCCGGGCTGCAGACCGTTCATCACGAACAGGCGGGCATCCGGCGCCAGGATCGGGCGGATGATCAGCGCCTCGGCCAGATGGGCGAAGAAGAAGTCGCGGCAGCCTTCGTCATAGAGCGCGGGCGCGATGCGCTCGGCGCCCAGGCCGTAGGAATCGGCCTTCAGCACGGCACCGGCCGAAGCCGGCGCGGCAGCGGCGCGCACGGCGCGGTAATTGCCGCGCAGCGCACCAAGATCGATGGTCAATGTCGCTGCTGCCACCATCGGATTCACGCACCCCGAACGATAGGAATCCACTATACAGCCCCCAAAGCGGACAGGACTTCAGCGTGCCACAAGGATCGCGCAATTTTATGTTGATTTGCCGCAGAATATTGCGCAGAGATTGATATTATCGTCATTCATTCGAGCCTATCGCACAAAATTGGATTCGATCGATCAGAACATCCTGCGCCTGCTGCGCCTCGACGCACGCATGAGCAACGCCAAGCTGGCGGAAGAGGTCGGCCTGTCGCCCTCCGCCTGCCTGCGCCGCATCCGCCTGCTGGAGCGCGGCGGCGTGATTCGCGGCTATACGGTGATTACCGACCATTCGGCGCGCGATTCGATGATCGCGGTGATCGTCAACATCACGCTGGAGCGCCAGACCGAGGATTATCTCAAGCGTTTCGAGGTGGCGGTGCGCCGTCATCCCGAGATCCGCGAATGTTACCTGATGACCGGCGGATCGGACTATCTGCTGCAGGTCGAGGTCGAGAATGCCGCCGAATTCGAACGCGTCCATACCGACGTACTATCGACATTGCCCGGCGTCCTGCGCATCCATTCAAGTTTCGCCATCCGCAACGTGATGGCCAACCCGGTGCGCCGCGCCCGATAGGGGTGGAAATAAGACGGCTTATTGCCGCTTTATTTTCACCACTAAGCCCGCGCGGCGCTTGAGCGGGCCGAAGCCGGGGGCGTCGGCCACATATGGAGGAGAAAGCATGTCCTGGCTGACCGATCCGGAAATCTGGGCGAGTCTTCTGACCCTGACCGTGCTCGAGATCGTGCTGGGCATCGACAATCTGGTCTTCGTCGCTCTGATGGCCGGGCGCCTGCCGCCGGACAGGCAGCCAAGCGCGCGCAAGGTCGGGCTGAGTCTGGCGCTGATCACGCGCCTTCTGCTGCTGGCCACCATCAGCTGGATCGTCGGGCTGACCCGCCCCCTGGTCGAGATCGCCGGTCATTCCGTGTCCTGGCGCGATCTGGTGCTGATCGGCGGCGGCCTGTTCCTGCTCTATAAAGGCACCGTAGAAATCCACGAAAGCATGGAACATGAGTCCGGCGAGGACGCCCCTGCGCGCAAGGCCGTGAGCTTCGCCTCGGTGGTGCTGCAGATCATGGTGCTGGACATCGTCTTCTCGCTCGACAGCGTGATCACCGCCGTCGGCATGGCCGAGCATTTCCTGGTGATGGCGGTCGCCATCATCATCGCCGTCGGCATCATGCTGCTGGCTTCGGGACCGCTCAGCGCCTTCATCCACAAGCATCCGACCGTCAAGATGCTGGCCTTGAGCTTTCTGCTGCTGATCGGCATGACCCTGATCGCCGACGGCGCCGGCTTCCATGTGCCGAAGGGCTACATCTATGCCGCCATCGGTTTCTCGATCGGGGTCGAAGCCCTGAACCAGCTGACCGCCAAAAAGAAGAGGAATTAACCGCCGATCCGCGACAGGAACTGCCGCAGCCGGGACAGGAACATCTCCGGACTCTTCAGCGGCTCGACCTCGTGAGAGGCCAGTTCGCGGTCGAGGATTTCCGCGCCGCGCTTGGCCAGCGCCTCCAGCCCGACCATCAGCTGCGGGCGCGCCTTCATCGCATTGGCGATGTCTTCCTTGGTCATGCGATAGGCGGTCAAAGCCGTCAGGGCGGTGGCCGACACCGAATAATTCCGCTCGGTGATCAGGGCTACCAATCCGAATGCCTCGCCCGGCCCCAGCCGGGTCAAGGTCAGGGACCGATCCGTCCGGCCAAGCTCGACGGTGCCGGAGACCAGCAGATAGAGCATCGACGGCGGATCGCCTTCCTTGACCAGCACGTCACCGGCCTCGAACGAGACTTTGACGAAATGCTCGGCCAGCGCCGCCCGTTCCTCGGCGGCGAGGACGCCGAAAATATCGGACTGTTCCAGCAGATCGCTGATGGTCGGCACCTTGACCGGAATGGTGCTGGCCAGGCCGGGCACCGCAAGCGGAATGCCGGCATGGTGCAGATGGCGGTGGATCTGGGTGTAGAGCTCGGTGCGGGCCGCCGAAATGGCGCGGCTGGAAGCCACCGAATACCAGATCTCGTAGCGGGCCCCGTCGCCCTGCAGCCCGTTGCAGATCACCGACGGGGCCGGCTCGGTCAGCAGGATGCGGCAGGCGCGCACGGCGGCGCCGAGGGTGGCCAGGCAGCGGCGCGGATCGATGTGCGGGTCCAGGCTGACCGCCACATTGTCGCCGCGCACGGTGGTCGGCGCGCTGCGGTTCTCCAGGCGCGACTTGGCGATCAGGCTGTTGGGGATGACGACGATGTTGTTGTTGCCGGTGGCGATCAGGGTCGAGCGCCAATTAACCTCGACCACCGTTCCCTCGACCCCGCCATCGACCGTGATGATGTCGCCCACCTTGTAGGGGCGTTCGAGCCCGACCGCGATGCCGGAGAAGACGTCGCCCAGCGTGCTCTGCAGGGCCAGGCCGAGCACGATGGCGATGATGCCGGAGGTCGCCAGCAGACCGCCGATGGGTAATCCGAAGGCGAAGCGGATGACGGCGAACAGGGTAGCCAGATAGATCACCGCGGCGACCAGATCCGACACCATGCGGACCTCCTGCCCCCGGCTTTGCCGGCGCAGCAGCAGATGTCCGAAATGCACGGCCAGGCGCCCGCCGACCAGCCACCAGACGGCCAGCAACAGGCGCGGCCCTTCGCTGGCGCCCTGGATGACCGGATCGATCGGTGAGCCGTCCAGCATGCGCACATACCAGCTGAGCACTGCGAACAGCGCCCCTTCCAATATGATGAACAGGACGGTCTTCGAGGAACTGTAGCGCGTCATGTCAGGGCTTCGGGGTTCCCCGGGAAGCCGCGACGTAATCCTGGATCGTCTCGCCGGCGCCGGTATAGGCGGCATCTTCCTGCGCCGTGGCGGCGGATTGGGCGGTCGAGGAAGCCGTTCCCTCGGCGGCGTTCAGATAATCCTGAAAGCTCTTCCCCTGCGCCGCCTCGCCCGAGGAAGAGGAAGACGAGGAAGAAGATGACGAGGAAGACGCGGTCGACGACTCGCCCTTGGCACCGGCCTCGTAATCCTGGATCGACTTGCCGTCGCCATTGGCGCCGTTGGCCGAAGCGGCGAAGTTGAACACGCCGCGGTTGGCCGCGACATAATCCTGGACCGATTTGCCCTGGATCGTGCTGCTGGCACGCGCGGCCTGGTCGGCGGCGGCCACCGCCTGATTGAAGGCGGAACCCGGCTGCTGGTTGGCCGGGTCGATATAGTCCCGGATCGAACTGCCCGATGCCTTGCCGGCCTTGACCGAGGGGCTGTAGGTGTAAACCGGCCCGGTCAGGGATGTGGGCTCCATCTCTCGAACTCCTGCTGGCGCGGCGAAAGCCGTCGTCGCCGACACTCTACCTCATCGCCGCTGAGGAAATCACGCTCGACGGAGAGTTGTTTCGCGCCCTATCTTCATCCTTATGTGGAAAGAGGTTCGGGGATGGCAGCTTTTCCTCTGGCGCCCGCATTCCTGTTCGCCGGCCTGATGGCCGCTTTCGGCGCCGCCGCCCAGCAGCCTGCCGTCAAGACGGTATGCCCGACGGTCGAGCCCTGGGGCTATCAGGAAACCGAGGAAGGCGCCGCCTGCTCCTTCATGGATTATGTCGCCCGGGCCGCCGACCTGTGGCCCAAGACCGAGGTTCAGCCGATCCCCCGCATCATGCACGGCCTGCGCGTCGGCACGATCGACCTGACCGTGCTGGTCCCCAGCCCCGAGCGGCTGGAGCTTGCGATCTCGTTGTGCGAACCGTCGAACCTCACCATTTCGATCGCCTATTACAAGAACAGCATCGCCTCGGACAGCGTCGAAGCGCTCGAAGGAACTCGGGTGGGAACCTTCCGGAACGGCGCCCTGCTGAAGGAATTCTTCACTCACGGCGCCGAACCGGTCGATCTGCTGACCATGACCCAGGGCTTCAAGATGCTGGCCGCGCATCGCCTGACCGGCACGGTGTGCGTGCGCCCGGGCTGCGACCGGGCGATCCGCAATGCCGGCATCTCGCCCGACGAACTGTCGATGCTGCCGATCGAAAGCTTCCCTTTCTCCCTGCTGCTGTCGAAGCAATCCTTGCTGGCGCAGGATGTTGGAGCCGTGGACAAGCTGCGCGCCGCCTGCCAGAGCCCGACCACCCACCGCATCCTCGACGGGCTGATCCGCGAGTTCGAGTAACCTAAAACGCGGCGCGCAACGTTCCGCCGATGGTGCGCGGCGCGCCGGTATAGCCGTAATACCCGCCCTCATTCTCCTGGATATTCGTCAGATAATCCTTGTTGAACAGGTTCTGCGCCCAGAAGGACAGATCGTAGCGCCCGCCGCCGAACCGCACGCCGGTGCGCAGATCGACCACGCCATAGCCGTTGATCCGGCCACCGGCGCTGTCGTCGGTCAGCAGGTTCTGCGCCGAGCGATAGGAATAATCCGCCGTCAGATAGCCGGTCACGCCATCGGTCAGCGGATGGGTGAAATCCGCCGCCAGATTGACCACCCAGCGCGGTGTGTTGGCGACGCCCCTGCCCGTCAGCGAGCAGACCGCGACACCGGCGGCGGTCGCCTCCGGCGCGCACGGAGCATTGCCGTAATTGGTATAGACCGCCTCGGTATAGGCGCCGCTGCTGCGGATCTGGACCTCCGGCGTCACCTGGAACGCCGCGTCATATTCGACGCCCTGCGAACGCAGCCCGCCGGCATTGGCCAGCGCCTGCTTGGCCGAGCCATTGACCAGGAAGACGGCGTTGGTCTGGTAGTTGGAAACAGTTTCCCAGAAGGCGTCGACATTGGCGGTCAGGCGATGGTCCAGCCATTGCGACTTCACGCCCAGTTCGTAATTGTCGGCTCCCTCCGGCGCCACCACATAGGTCGCGCCCTTGGCCAGCACCTGGCTGGGCAGCAGCCCGACATTGAGGCCGGCACCCTGCTCGCCATGGGAATATGTCGCATAGACCAGGCTGTCGGCATCCACGCGATAAGACAGAGTAGCCAGTCCCGACAGCAGAGTGTTCGAGGACGAAAAATCCACCGCGCCGGTGGTGAAGGCCTGGATCGCCTTGGTGGCGTTGGCCTGCGAGATGGCATAGGCGCCGAACTGGCAGCTGTGGCCGCTGGCGGCGCAGGTCAGCAGCTGGCTGTTGCCGGTGGCGAAGGCATCGATCGACTGGGTCTTGGTCTCGTAGGTCTCGCGGATGCCGCCGGTCAGGGTCCAATCCTCGTCGATATGCCAATCGGCCTGGGCGAAAGCGGCATAGGACTGGCTGGACGGGTCTTCCAGCGTCACGTCGTTAAGCCCGTTCAGCATCGAGGAAAGCGAAGCGGCGCGCGCCGCCGTGCCATTGGCCAACCCGGCCAGGGTGCTGTTGAAGGCCCAGGCATCCTGCTGGTTCATGGTGTCGGACAGGCCCGACACCACCTGGTGGAAATAATAGAGCCCGCTCACCCAATCCACCGCGCCGCCATCCGGCGAGGCGAGCCGCAGTTCCTGGGATTCCTGCGAAGCGCGATCGATGAAATTGGTGTTGGTGGCGATCGGCAGCGCGGTGAAATCGGCGTCGTTGGTCGGGCTGAAATTCCAGCCCTGATAGGACGAGATCGAGGTCAGGGTATAGCCGCCGCCGAAATGCCAGTCGCCCTGGCCCGACACCAGGAACTGATGGGTGCCGTCGAACTGGCGCGCGCCGGTATCGATGATGCGGGCATAGGGCTGATCGGGCGGCAGATAGCCGGGCGCGACCAGATTGGCGCTTTTCGAAAAGCTGAAACCCGAGGCCGAGACCGGCTGATTGCCGAGGAACTGAAAGTCTCCCTGCGGCCCATCGGCGCGGTTATAGGACGCGATCAGCCGGTAGCTGAAATCCTCGCTCGGCGCGTAAAGCAGCTGAGCCCGGCCGCCGAAGCCGGTGCGGGCATTCTCATGGGCCGCCGTGGTCTCGTCATAGAGGAAGCCGTCGCGCTTGCTGTCATAACCGGTCAGGCGCAGGGCCAGCACGTCGTCGACCAGCGGGATGTTGGCCATGCCCTGATATTGGCGGAAATTGTAGTCGCCATAATCCACTTGAGCGGCGGCGCCGTAATCGAAACTCGGCGCCTTGCTGTCGATATTGATCGCGCCGCCGGTGGTGTTGCGGCCATAGAGCGTGCCCTGCGGTCCGCGCAGCACCTCGACATGGTCGATATCGAAGAAATTATAGGCGAACTCGCCCGGCCGCCCGAGATAGATGCCGTCCTCATAGATGCCGACGCTACTCTCCAGCCCGTCGCTGACCTGGGTGGTGCCGCCGATGCCGCGGATCGACAGGATGGTCTGGCGGGGATTGGCCTGGGTCAGATTGAGATCCGGCGCCACCTGCTGCAGCTGGACCGGCGTCTGGATGCGCTGCTCGTCGAGGACCTGGCCGCCGATGACCGAGACCGCCAGGGGAACATCCTGCGCCTTTTCCCGGCGCAGGCGAGCGGTGACGTCGATTTCCTGAATTGCATCGCCCGATTCGTCGGCGATCGCCGCACCCTGCAGCAATCCGGCAAAGCAAAAACCGGCCAACACCGTGCCGGAACGCAGCATCTTCTTCATGGAGAGTCCCCAGAAACGAAAGAGGCCGCGTTATATATTTTAATTATATAGCGATTTCGCTATAAATCTTTTGTTATTTATGGCGCCCCGCGGTCAAACACGGGGCGTCATTGTAATATTGCTCCTTCAAAGCAAAACTGCCGTGGCGAAACGCCACGACAGTTTTTCTCAAACAAAGACAGGGGAATTATCGGGTGGTCAGGACGGACTGAATTCGATCGAATCGACGATCTTGTGCCCCTGGGCTGCGGCGGTCGCCCGATCCTCGATCGTCGCCCGCTGCGCATAAGTGTCGACCACGCCGTAGAGATATACCGTGCCGTCGACCACCTGGACCCGGATGTTGCGGCTGGTGCCGTGCAGCGCCTCGGCGATGCTGCCGGCGAGCGGGTCGCCCGGCGAGGCGTTCGAAGCGGCCTGAACGGCCGAAAGGCTCAGCGCCAGCGGCAGGGCAACGGCCATGCGGGCTACAGTGATGCCGTTCTTATGAGACATGATTGAATCCTTCCGTCATTTGAACGCCGACGGCTATTTCGTCAGCACCCAAATAAACAATTACCAAGAATTCGCATCACTATTACAGATAACAATTCATTTATTTTAAATAACAGAATGTTTATTGTCATATTGGAATAAAAATTTATTTATCGCGACCGGTTCTCCTCGGATATGTTAGATCCACCCATCAAATCTGGAGCAGGCACGGATGAGCGTTGAAGACAGACCGGGCGAACAGGCGGGCGGCGCCACGGTTCTGCTGATCGAGGATGACCCGCAAATCGCCGAAGAGATCCTGGCGGGCCTGCAGCGCGAGGGTTACCAGACCCGCCACGCCGCATCGGGCACCGAAGGGCTGCAGGCGCTGCGCGACCTGCCCCCCGACCTGGCCATCGTCGACCGCACCCTGCCGGGGATCGACGGGCTGACCTTGATCGACACCCTGCACCGCGAGGGATACACCCTGCCGGTACTGGTGCTGAGCGCGCTGTCCTCGGCCGACGAGCGCATCAAGGGATTGAAGGCGGGCGGCGACGACTACCTCGGCAAGCCCTTCGTGATGGGGGAATTGTTCGCCCGCGTCGAAGCGCTGCTGCGCCGCCCCTCGATCGCGCCGGAGACCTCGCTCACCGTCGGGCCGCTGACCATCGACCTGATCACCCGCAAGGGACTGCGCGACGGACGGGAAATCACCCTGCTGCCGCGCGAGTTCAAGCTGCTCGAATTCATGATGCGCCGGCCCAACCAGGTGCTGTCGCGCGGCATGCTGCTCGAACAAGTGTGGAACCATAATCCGATGCGCCAGAGCAATCTGGTCAATGTCCATATGGGCCGCCTGCGCCACAAGGTCGACGGGCCCGGCGAGGGCCAGCTGATCAAGTCGGTGCACGGCGTCGGCTTCATTCTCAATGATAAGCCTTAGCATCCTCCGCTCGGCGCCGGTCCGGCTGGCTTTCGCCTTCACCATCGCCGTCGCCGCGCTGAGCGCCGTGCTGTTCGGCTATGTCTATGAAGAGACGGCCCGGATCGAAACCTCCTCGCGGCGCAAATATCTGGAAAGCGAAGCCCGCCAGGCCGTGCTTCTGCCGGCACCGCAGCTGCTCGAACTGGTAAAGAACCGCATCGCCACCGATCTTCGGCGCAACAGCTTCGAGGAACTGATCGACGCCGATGGCCATCCCGTCGTCGGCAACCTGCCCTCGCCGCCCGCCGATCTGCCCTTCGACGGCCTCGCCCACCGCCTGACCATCGCGACGCCGGAGAATCCGCTGGGCCGCGAGGAAGTGCTGCTGGTCGCCCGCCAGCGCGACGACGGCGCGGTGGTCATTCTCGGGCGAGACCTCGATTCGGTGATCGCCCTGCAGGAAGTGATGGGAAAAGTACTGTTGCACGGTATCGTCCCCGCGCTGATCCTGTCGCTGATCACCGGCCTGTTCCTCGCCTTCAAAGCGCTGGAGCGCATCAAGCGCCTGCATGTGACCATCGGCCGCATCATGTCCGGCGACCTGCATGAACGCCTGCCGATCGTCGGTTCCTCCGACGATCTCGACCGGCTGGCCGCGCGCATCAATGAAATGCTCGACGAGATCTTCGATCTGATCGAGGACATACGCGGCGTCGGCGACAGCATCGCGCACGATCTGCGCAGCCCGCTGTCCCTCATGCGCATGCGCCTGGAACGCTCGATGATGGAAAGCGACGCCCTGGCCGCGCGCGGCATCGTGGCGCAGGCGCTGGACGATCTCGACCATATGCAGGGCACCATCAATTCCCTGCTGCGCATCGCCGAGATCGAGAATGCCCGCCGCATCGAATTCATCAAGCCGACCGACCTCGCCGAGATCGCCCGGGAAGTGCACGATCTGTTCGAGCCGCTGGCGGACGAAAAGCGGATCACCTTCTCGCTCGCCATCGACGGGCCGGTCATCATCGAGGCCGATGCCGACATGCTGGCCGAGGCCATCGCCAATATCGTCGACAATGCCGTGAAATATACGCCGGCGGGCGGCAAGGTGCGGATCGCGGTCACCCAGCGGGCCGGCGTGCCGCTGCTGCAGGTGCATGACAGCGGCCTGGGCATTCCCGCCAGCGAACGCAGCAAAGTCACCCAGCGCTATTACCGCGCCGGCCGCACGGCCAAGGCGCGCGGCAACGGGCTGGGCCTCAGCCTGGTCGCCGCCATCGTCAAGCTGCACGGGTTCCAATTACATATCGCCGACGTGCCGGAAGGCGCCTGCGTCGAGATCATCGCCGCCCCGGAGAGCATAGAACTCACTAAATAAAGCAAGATATGCTATAAATATTTTTTCACTAATTAGTGAATTTAATGTTATAGTGAAAATCGCTATAACTAGCGCTAATAGTCTCCTCGGAAGGTCAATTACACCTGACTGAGGAGAAGCCCAATGTCGGCCAGCTGGTCCGGCGCCATTCGCAAGCTACCTTGGACCGTCAACGCCTCGATCGCCGAGATCCTGGTCGGTCCTGGCGTGCTGGCGATGCTGGGCGAGAATGATGGCCCGTCGATGCTGTCCTATGCGACATCGGGCGCGAGCTACGGCCTCGGTTTCTTCCTTCCCTTCATCCTGCTGACCTTCGCCGCGGCTTACGTGGTGCAGGAAAT
>JAJPHO010000086.1 GCA_021325215.1 Alphaproteobacteria bacterium | reverse complement strand
CTGATGCTGGACGGATCGCCGGGGCCGATGCGGCGGCCGTCGATCAGGACCAGGTTACGGGTCGCGCCCAGGCCGCGCAGATTGACGCTGGCGGTGGTCGAGCCCAACAGGCTGCTCTGCTGCGCAGTGAAGTCAGCGGAAACGGCCGGCAGGTTGTTCAGCAGGCTTTCGACCGCCTGAACGTTGGCCTGCTTGATTTCTTCCTGCGAAACGCCCTGAACCGGGCTGTCGGCAGTGAGGTTCGGCGCCTTAATGCGCGAACCGGTGATGGTGACTTCCTGAACTTCCTGCTGCGCCTGCGCGAAACCCGGCGCGACCATCGCCAGGGTCACGGCGGAAAGCGCCACGCCCTTCAACGCACGCGCTCGAACAGACGTCGAGCCATGCGCTTCCCCAAGAAAATTAGTCATAGTGACTCCCCTAGAAAGTCCGTTGATGCCAGAAACGTCACAAGCCCCACGACCTAAGTCGCGAGCCCCGTCCGCTTCCACTTTTAGGTCCTTGTGCAACGCCGGATTGGTCCCCATCGCCGCAAAGTTAGGCAGATGGTAACAGCAGGATTAACAATTCCGCAACATGGGGAAAGTGGCGATATGGGCTATTTTCTGCGCACTGTTGCATTTTTGCATATTAGCCATGCGGTCCGCCGAAAACGTTGCCGGTGAGCGGGTTGCGCAAGTTTCGCCGCGCTGATTTAATACCCCCTTGGCATTAGGGCATCAGCTCGGGGGCCGATTTCAGATGCGTTTGCGTGGTTTGGCCGGGCTGTTGGGCGTCGCATGGATGGCGGCGTCGCTGGCGGCTGCCCTGGCTCCGCCGGCCTTGGCGGGTGAGGCGGTGTTGCGCCGTGGCAATGGCTCCGAGCCTGAGTCGCTCGATCCCGCCAAGGTGGAATCGGTGCCCGCCAGCCGCATCATGAACGACCTGTTCGAAGGGCTGGTGACCCTCGACACTTCGGACCGCCCGGTGCCCGCGGCGGCGCAAAGCTGGCAGGTTTCGTCCGACGGGCTGGTCTATACCTTCCATCTGCGGCCCGGCCTGCAATGGTCCGACGGTTCGCCGCTGACCGCCGACGATTTCGTCTACGGCATCCGGCGCGTGGTCGATCCGGCCAGCCAGTCGGCTTCGACCTTTCTGGCTTTTCCGATCAAGAACGCGGAAGAGATCAGCGAGGGCAAAATCAAGGATACCAGCCAGCTCGGCGTCGAGGCGGTCGATGCCGCGACCCTCCGCTTCACCCTGGTCCGCCCGACCCCCTATTGGGTGGCGGCGATGTCGCATCCCAAATTTCTGCCTCTGAAACGGGCATCGGTGGAAAAATACGGTGCCGACTTCACCCAGCCGGGCAAGCTGGTGTCGAACGGTCCGTTCGTGCTGCAGGACTGGACGCCCCATTCGCGCATCGTGCTGGTCAAGAACCCGAAATTCCATGATGCGCCGCAGGTCCATCTCGACAAGGTGGTGTTCCAGCCGATCGAGTCCGAGACCGACGAATTCAACCGGTACCGGGCCGGCGAACTGGACGTTACCTATTTCGTGCCCAGCCAGCAGGTCGACCTGATCCGTCAGAACATGACGTCCGAGTTGCGCTCGGAGCCCAGCCTGACCATGGATTACCTGGCCTTCAACATGACCCGCGCGCCCTTGTCGAAAGAACCGCGGCTGCGCCAGGCCCTGTCGATGGTGATCGACCGCCAGGCGCTGGTCGACAAGACGGTCAAGACCGGCGCGCCGGTGGAATATTCGGTGGTGCCCTCGGTCGGGCTGCCCGGCTATATCGACCAGTCGGCCGATTGGGCCTGGCTGCCGATGGCCGACAAGATCGCCTCGGCGCAGGAGCTTTACCGCGCGGCGGGTTACGGTCCCGACAAGCCGCTGCAGATCGAATTGCGCATCCTGGCCAGCGACAACACCCGCAAGATCGCCATCGCCGTGGCCGGCATGTGGCAGGCGGCACTGGGAGTGAAGACCTCGATCGTCGCCGAGGATTTCAACACGCTGGTCGAACACCGCCACAAGAAGGCGCCCGACCTGCAGGTGTTCTGGTATGCCTGGGCGGCGGACTATCCCGATCCCACCACCTTCCTCGACCTGTTCACCAGCGGTGCCGCTGAAAACGACAGCGGCTATGCCAATCCGGCTTACGACAAGCTGATCGCCGAGGCCGAGCGCACCGCCGACGATTACCGTCGCGCCGGCTTGCTGCAGGACGCCGAGGAACTGCTGGTGCACGACAATCCGGTGATCCCGCTTTATGCCCGCGCCCAGCCTTATCTGGTGAAGCCCTGGGTGCGCGGCTATCACATCGATCCCTGCGGCCTGACCTATGACCGGGAGGTGACCGTCCTGCCGCATTGATAAAATAACAATGGGAGGAAAAACATATGCTTACCCGTCGTGACTTCATCCAGAACATGACGTTGGCCACGTCCGGCCTGGCCCTTGCGGCGGCCGGTCTTCCGCTCGCGGTGAAGGCGGATGAGGCGGCGTCCAGTCCGCTGTCCGCGCTGCTCGACCAGTTCTTCACCGAGGACCTGAAGCGCAGCCCCGAGCGCGCCACCATTCTGGGTCTCGACAAGGGCGACCTGGCCGATCTGCGCGGCAAACTGACCGACCATTCCCCGGCCGGCGTCGCGGCGTCGAAGGCCGCCACCGCCGACCAGCTCAAGCGCCTCAAGCAGATCGACCGGGCGTCTTTGTCCGGCGTCGAGGCGGTCAATTACGACTGCGTGGCCTATGTGCTGGAGCAGCGGGACAGGGTGAACAAGCGCTTCGATTTCGGCTCTCCATGGGACCGCTCGCCCTATGTGGTCAGCCAGCTGACCGGCTCGTACCAGGCGGTGCCGACCTTCCTCGATACCAAGCACAAGCTCGACAATGCGGCTGACATCGACAGCTATCTGGCGCGCATGGAGGCTTTCGCCACCGCGCTCAACGAGGATACCGAGGCGCTCAACCGCGATGTCTCACGCGGGGTCGTGCCGCCCGATTTCATCCTCGATACGACCCTGACCCAGCTCGAAAAGCTGGAAACCGACAGCGATTCCTCGGTGCTGCTGACCTCGCTGCATCGCCGCGCCAAGGATCTGACCCAGGAAAAGCTCGATGCCGCCCGCAAGATCTACAACGAGAAGATTTCGCCGGCCTTCGAGAAGCAATGGGGGGCCCTCAAGGCGGCGCGCGCCAAGGCGAAGCACGATGCCGGCGTCTGGCACATCAAGGATGGCGCCGACTGGTATGCCGAGTATCTGCAGGTCAACACCACGACCAAGATGACGCCGGACGAGATCCACAAGATGGGCCTCGACCACGCCGCCGACCTGACCGGCAAGATCGACGCCATCCTCAAGGGTCAGGGGCTGACCAAGGGCAGCGTCGGCGCCCGCATCAAGGGCCTCTATACCGACGCCAACATGTACGCCAACGACGATCCCGGCCGCGAGCAGCTGATCGCCGATCTGCAGGCCCGCCTCGACAACGTGGTGGCCCGCCTGCCGAACTTCTTCCACGAGCTGCCCAAGGCCAAGGCGGTGGTCAACCGCGTGCCGAAGATGATCGAGGACGGCGCGCCGCTGGCCTATTACCAGAGCGCCGCGCTGGATGGTTCGCGCCCGGCCACCATCTATTTCAATCTCAAGGACACTCATGAATGGCCGAAATGGGCGCTGCCTTCGACGCTATACCACGAGGGCATGCCCGGCCATCACATGCAGGTCGGGCTGGCCCAGGAAGTGCCCGGCCTGCCCAGATACCGCGCCAACATGTTCTTCTCGGGCTATGGCGAGGGCTGGGCGCTCTATGCCGAGCAGCTGGCCGACGAAATGGGCGTCTATGAGAACGATCCGCTCGGCCGCATCGGCTATATGAAGGAGATGATGTTCCGGGCCGGACGTCTGGTCATCGATACCGGCATGCATGCCAAAAAATGGAGCCGTGAGAAGGCAGTAGCCTACATGGTTGATCTTTTGGGTGATGCGGAATCGGCGATGACGCGCGAGACCGACCGCTATTGCACCTGGCCGGGCCAGGCCTGCAGCTACAAGATTGGCCACGCCACCTGGGTGCGTCTGCGCGGCGAGGCTCAGGCCAAGCTGGGCGGCAAGTTCGACATCAAGGACTTCCACCATGCCGGCCTGTCGGCGGGCGCCATGCCGCTCGATGTGCTGTCGCGTGTCATCGGCGACTACGCGTCGACCAAGGGGTAAGGGTTGTTTAGTTCCCGGCGGATTGGGCGGCTTTGCGGGCCGCTTCGAAATCCGCCGGGCTATACCAGTCGCGCAGCGGTTCGACATAGGCCAGCATGGCCTCGTTCGATGCCAGAAGGGCGTCGATGGCCGCGATTACTTCGCGGCCCAGCGGCCCGTTCGAGCAGGCGATGTGCCCGCCCAGCGGCGCCATTTCCGGGATGATCGGCAGGGCCGTGAAGTTATCGCCCAGCCGGTCGAGCTGCCGGTAATAGCTCATCTCCATGTAATAGCCGAACACGAAGTCGACCCGCCCCTTATCGAGCAGGGACAGCGGCATTCTGAGATGCTGAACCTTCTGCAGCGGGGTCTTGCGGCCGGGGTCGCGGACGAAGGCATCGATGACGGTGCCGTAGCTGAAGGTCTCGGTATAGGCGCCGCGCAATCTGTTTTCGGCGGCGAGCAGGGGCAGGTCCAGCGCACCCGATTTATCGAGATAGGGCTGAAAATCGCTCAACCGGTCGGTCCGCACGATGATCTGATTCGAGGCGCCGTGGAAGGAACGGGCCGAGAAGACCGCGATCTTTTCACGGTCGGGCAGGCGGGCCGCCGCCAGGGTGCAGATGCCGTCGCGGCGTCCGATCTCGTGCCAGAGCCGGGTGCCTGTCGCGCCGACCCTGATGTGCTTGAATTGCGGCAGGCGGTCGGTCAGGAAATCGAGCTGACGGTCGCCATAGCCCTGACCGGCCCGGAACGGGCCGTTTATGAAGGCGGGCGGGAATTCCGGCAAGATCCATAGCACGTCTTCGGCGGCAGCCGCCGTCGCGAAGAGCGCCAGAATGATCCAGGCCATCGCTTTCATCTGGGCCAGTGATCCGAGGCGGCGGTGCGCGACAGCAGGATGGCGGCAGCGAACAGGACCATGCGCGGCGTCATGGCTGGGCCGCCAGGGCGGCGGCGAAATCGGGCGGCTCGAGCCAACGCCGCAGCGGTTCCAGCCATTGCCGCCACAGGGTCTCGTCACTCTGCAGCGCGTCGAGGCGTGCGATCATGGCGCGTCCGGCCGGTTGGTTCGAGCAGGCGGTATAGCCGTTGACCGTGCGGGGCGTGTCCTTGACCGGCAGATCGGCCAGATGCATCGTCCCGCCGAATTTCCAGCTGTAATAGGCCGATTCGTAGCCGAGGCCGAACACGAAATCGACGCGCTTCGAGCGCAGTAATTGGAACAGCCGCTCATTGTCGACCGATTTCTCGATCGGGGAACGCCGCTCGGGACTGTCGATATAGGCGGCCATCGCCGGCGGATAGACGCGATCGGCGACATACCCGGCCGCCAGCTTGCGGCTTTGCCGCAGGGCGGCAAGGTCGACCTCGCCATGCTCGTCCTCGAACGGTACGAAGGCGGGGCGGTCGTCTTCGCGGATGATCAGGCGAAAGCCCGGCACCAGGATCGGGCGCCGGGTGAAGGCGGCGAATTTCTCGCGCTCTGTATTGCGCAGCACGCCGATGCCGCACATGCCGTCCTCATGCTGGATCTGATACCACAGGCGGCTGATGCTGGCCCGCATGGTGTGGTGCTGCAAGTCGGGGAACTGGGCCGCGATCAGCCGCAATTGCTGGTCTTTTATCCCCATGCCGGACAGCTCGCCCTCGGCGATATATTGCGGCGGCAGGTCGCTGGTCAGCCAGGTGACCGTGTCCGCGGCAAGGACCGGCCCGGCAAGCAGGGCTGTGATGGTCGCGACTAGTCCACGCACGCGGCAGTTCCCCTCGCTGAAACGGGTGGAGCCACGATCATGGCACCACCCGCCACCGGCGTCGAGATGACGATTACGACAGTTCGGCGATGTCTTCGGCGCCGTGCATCCAGCGCACCAGCTTGCCGGATATCGCCCACAGGATGGCGGCGAATACGAACAGCGAGCCGGCCAGCCCGCCGAACACCGCGGCGTCGCCCTGGTTCTCGGCCAGCGCGCCGACATAGCCGGCCATGATGTTGCCGCCGAAATTGGTCAGGAACCACACGCCCATGATCAGCGAGGCGAGGCGCAGCGGTGCTAGCTTGGTGGTCATCGAAAGCCCGACCGGCGAGATGCACAGCTCGCCCATGGTGTGGAACATCAGCGCCAGGATCAGCCAAGCCATATTGGCCTTACCGCCGCCCGACTGCTCATAAGTGGCGCCGACCATCAGCAGGAAGCCCAGGCCGGTCAGGAACAGTCCGTAATACATCTTCACCGGGCTGGGCGGATTCTTGCGCCGCGCGCCGAGCCATTCCCACAAGGCGGCGAAGACCGGGCCGAGGGTGACGATGAAGAAGGGGTTCACCGACTGGAACCAGCCGGCCGGAATCTCGAAACTGCCCAGCATGCGGTCGATTTTCTCCTGGGCATAGAGGTTCATCAGGCCGCCCTGCTGCTCATAGGCGCCCCAGAACAGCACGCAGAAGATGAAGACGGTCAGGATCACGCGCAGGCGGTCGAATTCCTCTTTGGTCAGCGGTTTTTTGACGCCACCGGTGGTCGCCAGGGCCAGTTTGACGCTGGGCTGCACGCCGATCTCGCCCAGCATGGCGCGGCCGAGGAAGGTCTGCAGGAGGAAGGCCAGCAGCATGGCGATCCCCGCCGCCATGTAGCCGTAGCGCCAGCCATAGGCCGGATTCTCGCCCAAGGTGGAACAGATCAGGGGGGCGATGAACGAGCCGATATTGATGCCCATGTAGAAAATGGTGAAGGCGCCGTCACGCCGCGCATCGCCCTGTTCGTAGAGTGCCCCCACCATGGTCGAAATGTTGGCCTTGAAGAAGCCGTTGCCGAGGACCAGAACGACCAGCCCGGTATAGAACAGCGGCAGGTTGCCCGGCACCGCGGCGGACAGGATGAACTGGCCGGCGGCGATCACCAGGCAGCCGATCTGCACGGCGCGGCGCTGTCCGATCAGATTGTCGGCCAGCCAGCCGCCCAGGATCGGCGAGAACCACACCATGCCGGTGAACCAGCCATAGAGATGCAGCGCGTCCGATTTCGACATGCCGAAACCGGGATTGGAATCGTCCACCGCCGCGACCAGGGTCAGGACCAGCAGCGCCCGCATGCCGTAATAGCTGAACCGCTCCCACATCTCGGTGCCGAATAAGAGAAACAAACCCTTGGGATGGCCGAGAATCTGGCCGGGAGGCGGAAGGACGCGCATGTATTTTCCCTGTAAAACTTGTTCTTGCTGACTGATTAGCACGCCCGCACACTGTCGCAAACGTGTTTAGGGGGATGCAATGAAGGCAGGGCTGGTCGCTTTATTGGTCGGGGCAGTCGGATTTTCCCCGCAGGCTTTCGCGGCTAAGGCGCCTAAGCCCGCGCCCTTCCAGTTCGAGCTGTCTTTTCCCGCTGCGCGCAGCGCCGATGCCCAGGACGGACGTATGCTGGTGATGCTGTCGACCGATCCTTCGGACGAGCCGCGCAACCAGATCAGCATTCAGCCCGACTCGCAGATCGTGTTCGGCGTCACCGTCGATCATCTGGCGCCGGGCCAAGCCGCCACCATCGACGCCAAGGCGATCGGCTGGCCGGTCGACGACATCTCGAAGCTGCCGGCCGGCGATTATTTCGTCCAGGGCCTGCTGAACCGCTACGAGACCTTCCACCGCGCCGACGGCGTCACCATCAAGCTGGCGCCGGACCGTGGCGAGGGGCAGCATTGGAACATCGCGCCGGGCAATTTCTATTCGAAGCCGGTCAAGGTGCATATCGACCCGGCCAAGGGCGGAACCGTCAAGCTCTCGCTCGACCAGGAGATCGCGCCGTTGCCGCCGATCCCCGACACAAAATACGTCAAGCATGTCCGCATCCAGAGCGAGCTGCTGACCAAATTCTGGGGCCGCCCGGTCTTCATTGGCGCTCACGTGCTGGTGCCCGAGGGCTTCGACCAGCATCCCGAGGCGCATTATCCGGTTATCGTCGCGCAGAACCATTTCGAGCGCGATTTCGGTGATTTCCGCGAAACGCCGCCCGATCCCGAGCTGAAGCCGGACTATTCCGAGCGCTTCCATCTGGCCGGTTACAACAAGATCGTCCAGGAGGAGGCGTACAAGAATTACCAGCAATGGATCTCGGCCAAATATCCGCGCTTCATCGTGATCGAGACCGAGCACGCCAATGCCTATTACGACGATTCCTACGGGGTGAATTCGGCCAATCTCGGGCCCTATGGCGACGCCATCAACAAGGAGCTGATTCCGGCCATCGAGAAGCAGTTCCGCGGCATCGGACAGGGCTGGGCGCGCTTCACCTATGGCGGCTCGACCGGCGGCTGGGAGTCGCTGGCGTCGCAGATCTTCTATCCGGACGAGTATAACGGCGCCTTCGCGGCCTGCCCGGACCCCATCGATTTCCGCGCTTATACGCTGATCAACCTCTATGACGACGACAACGCCTATGAGGTCAAGGGCGCCCATCTGACCATCGAGCGGCCGGCCTATCGCAATTATCTGGGCGAAGTGCTGGGCACCCAGCGCGGCAATAACCGCTATGAGGCGGCGTTGGGCGATCATGGCCGTTCGGGCGAGCAATACGACATCTGGCAGGCGGTCTACGGCCCGGTCGGCAAGGACGGCTATCCGGCGCCGATCTTCGACAAGCTGACCGGCAAGATCGACCACGACGTGGCGGCTTACTGGAAAGAACATTATGACCTGATGGCCATCCTGCGCCGCGATTGGCCGACGCTGGGGCCGAAGGTGGCGGGCAAGCTGCACATCTATGTCGGCCGCGGCGACAATTACTTCCTCAACGACGCGGTCTATCTGGGCGAAGAGACGCTGAAATCGCTGAAGAACCCCGCCTATGGCGGCGAGGTCGATTACGGCGACAAGGACGAGCATTGCTGGAACGGCGACCACAACATGCCGAACGCCTATACCCGCTTGCATTACTTCCAGATGTATCTGGACAAGATCCTCAAACGCATCGACGCCACCGCGCCGCAGGGCGCGGATCTAGCCAGCTGGCGGTATTAAGCCACCGCCGTTACCGCCGGCGCCGCCGTCGCCGCCCACAATTCCGGCCCCCGGTGGGTGACCACCTCGGCCAGGGCGGCGGTGGCGCCTTGCAAGCGGGCGCTGCGGCCCAGCACGACGAATTCCACTTCGCCTAATTGCGGCAGGCTGGCCGCTTCGGGTGGCTCCACCAGATCGCCTTGGCGCAACAGAAGGCGCGATTGGGCTGTAACGCCCGAGCCCGCCAGCGTCGCGGCGCGCAGGCCGCTCAGCGTTTCCGAACTGCAGGCCACATACCACGGACGACCGGCCCGGTTCAGGGCCTCGATCGCCAATGACCCGGTGATGCTGGAGGCCTGATACAGCACCAGCGGCGCCGGCATGTCCGATTCCAGGCGGAAATCGCGGTTGGACAGCCAGGCCAGCCTTTCGCGCCAGATCACCTGGCCGCGGTCGTCCGACTGGCGCCGCTTGGCGAACACCAGATCCAGCTTTCCGCTGTCCAGCTTGTTGTAGAGGCTGTCGGTCAGCCCGACGCTGAGTTCGATCGACAGCAGCGGGTTGGCCGACAGGAAATCGCTCAGGATGCGGGGCAGGCCGGTCAGCACCAGATCTTCCGACACGCCGAAACGCACCCGATCGCGGGTGACATGCTCGCTGAAATAATCGCAGGCCCGCTGATTGGCCTCGACGATGTCCTTGGCGAAGCGCGCCATCAGCCCGCCATCGGCGGTCAGGGTCACCGTATGGGTGTCGCGCGCCAGCAATTTGCGGCCGGCGGCGAGTTCGAGGCGGCGGATGTGTTGGCTAATGGTCGATTGACTCAAGCCTAAAGATCGGCCTGCGGCAGTAAAATGCCGGTTTTCCACCACTGCCAGAAATGTTCTCAGTAGATCGAGGTCAAACATAGCGGACATTTCCGAACGTAATGATTGTAATTACTTTAGAGTGCAGCGCAGCAAACCGTACCGTGATTGTTAGTGGTGATCTGGTCATTGGCAGCATTAAACTGGAAAAATAGCAATATTTTCCGGTTGCGGAAGAGTATTGCCTACTCGCCAGCGGCAGATATTACCAAAAACAACTGGGGTTGCGGAGGATAAAAGATGTTGACCACTAGACGCGGTTTTATCGGCAGCGCGGCGGCGATCGGCGCTTCGGGAATGGTGACGTTCCGGAGCGTGGCCGAGGCGCAGGATAAATACATGTCCAAGGCGGGCGAGGGCGGCTTCGGCCGTCAGGTCCAGCCGATTCAGGGCGGCGACAAGGTCGCCTATCACGACCCGAAGGATGTGGCCGAGATGCCCGACTTCAGGTTCTCGCTCGACGGCAACAAGCCGAAAGTGACCAGCGGCGGGTGGGCCAAGGAAGCGACGGTCCATCAATTCCCGATCTCGAAGGGCATCGCCGGCGTTCATATGTACCTGAACCCGGGCGCCTCGCGCGAACTGCACTGGCACGCGATCGCCGCCGAATGGGCGTTCGTCATCGACGGCCACTGCCAGACCATGGTGATCGAACCGTCGGGCGCTTCGGAAATCAACAATTTCGGTCCGGGCGATCTGTGGTACTTCGCCAAGGGCCATGGCCACTCGATCCAGACCATCGGCGACAAGCCCTGCCACTTCATCCTGTCGTTCGACAATGGCGCCTTCTCCGAGCACGGCACCTTCTCGATCACCGACTGGGTCGACGTGACGCCCAAGGAGATGCTGGCGATGAATTTCGGCCTGCCCAAGGACGTGTTCGACGCCTTCCCGAAGGGCGAGACCTACATCCAGTCCGGCCCGATCATCAAGACCTCGGACGCGCTCGAAGCGCCGTGGCCGAAGGAATCGACCCACAAGTTCCAGCTGCTCAAGGACAACCGCGCCAACCGCGATTTCGACGGCGGCACCTTCCGCCTGGCCACGGTCGACGAGTTCCCGGCGCAGAAGACCATGTCGGGCGGCCTGATGGTCCTCAAGCCCGGCCAGATGCGCAAGCTGCATTGGAACGTCAACGCCAATGAATGGCACTACTACCTCAAGGGCAAGGGCCAGGTCGCCCTGTTCGGCTCGGGCGGGCGCGGCAAGGTGGCCGAGTTCAATCCGGGCGACGTCGCCTACATTCCGCAGGGCTTCGGCCATGCCATCAAGAATGTCGGCACCGAGGATCTGGAAATCATCCAGACCTGGGATAACGGCAAGTTCGAGGAGATCGACCTCGACCAGTGGGTCAAGGCCAGCCCGTCCTATCTGGTGTCGAACAACTTCGCCGGGGTTCCTTCCTCGACGCTCGCGAAGATGAAGGGCTAAGCGGTGCGGCGCGGTTCCCCGGTGGGGACACCGGGGAACCGCGCCCGCCCTTAACGGTCTTGGATAGAGAGGTCAGCCCATGTTGCAGCAGCCCGTCTCGGCCTACGCCGAAACTCAAATCTCCGTTGAGCGTCCCGCCAGCCGGAGAGGCGCGTTCAGCCGTCTTGCCGCCGCCGCCGAGATTCTGGTCGGTCCTGGCGTGCTGGCGATGCTGGGCGAGAATGACGGCCCGTCGATGCTGTCCTATGCGACATCGGGCGCGAGCTACGGCCTCGGTTTCTTCCTTCCCTTCATCCTGCTGACCTTCGCCGCGGCTTACGTGGTGCAGGAAAT
>JAJPHO010000105.1 GCA_021325215.1 Alphaproteobacteria bacterium | reverse complement strand
CGCCGCTTGGGTGGATCGCTCGCGGCGGCACTGGCGGGGCTCGATCGCGGCGTAAAAATTCTCCGGGTGCACGATGTTGCCGAAACCGTTCAGGCCGTGGCAGTGTGGCACGCCATAAAATCTTCACAGTCCTAGTGTTCCGTTTTCGAATTTCGAATTGCCAGTCCCGGTGTCGATCGAAATTCGAAAACGAACAGAACACTAGGTTTTATGATCAGTCAGGAGTGCTTCATGTTTTTGAGATTTCGAATATCGTTGGCGGCAAAGTTTTCGAAATCTCAAAAACGCACTCCTGAGGACCTTAACGTCATGAAATTGAAGACGACCTGCGTCGCGCTGCTGGCGCTTGCCTCCGCCGCCGCTTCGGCCGCCGAGGCGCCCACCCTGAAAAGCGTCAGCGAGGCCTTCTTCGCCGAGCAGGCCAAGGCGTCGCCCTCCTGGGCCACCTCGATGGGCTGGCATCAGTACGATGCCAAGCTCGATGATGTCAGCCGGGCCGCCCATGCCGCCACTGAGAAGCGTCTGGTGGCGGTGGCGCAGAAGGTCCAGGCCCTCGACGAATCGAAGATGACGCAGGTCGAGAAGGACGATAAGGCGATCTTCCTTGCCTGGCTCGGCGGTCAGCTGGCGGAAGAGAAGGTGGTGCAGATGTGGCGCCGCAATCCCGATCAGTATGTCGGGTTGGGCCTGTCCGCCATCAATGCGCTGGTCACCCGCAGCTTCGCCCCGCAGTCCGAGCGCATCAAGCTGGTCATCGCCCGCGAAAACGCCCTGCCCAAGATGCTGAAGGACGCCGAAGGCCTGCTGTCCGACGTGCCGCCGGTCTATATCGACATGGCGCTGGAGAATCTTGAGGGCGCGGTCAGCTTCCTCAAGGTCAATATTCCGGACGCCTTCCCCGAGGTGACCGATCCTAAGCTCAAGGCCGAGCTGGCCGCCTCGACCGCCAAGGCGGTCGCCGCCTTCGAGCATTACAAGGCCTTCCTGGAAAAGCTGAAGCCGAACGCCCATGGCGAGTTCGCCCTCGGCCGCCAGAAATTCATGGGCCTGCTGGCCGCCGACATGATCGACGCGACGCCCGAACAGGTTCTGGCCGCCGGCGAAGCCCAGCTGGCCAAGGACCGCGCTGCCTTCGACGAAGTGTCGAAGCAGATCGATCCGGCCCATCCCGAGAACGCCTTCGACGACATCGGCGCCGACCATCCGGCCATCAAGGATCTGATCCCGACCGCCCGCGACCAGCTGGCCGGCCTGCGCAAATTCATCGAAGACCACCACATCATCACGCTGCCTTACCAGCTGATGCCGGAAGTGCGCGAGACGCCGGACTTCCAGCGCGCTTTCGTGTTCGGCGAGATGGATTGGCCGGGTCCGTTCGAGACCAAGGCGACCGAGAGCTACTACTACATCACCCCGCCCGACGCGAAGGACAGCCCGGAGGAGCAGGAAAAGTTCATGCGCCTGTGGAACCGTCCGCTGCTGCAGAACCTGTCGGTTCATGAGGCGCTGCCGGGCCACTTCACCCAGGGCCTGTATCTCAAGGCGCATCAGGATTGGTCGATGATCCGCAAGGCCATCCAGTCCTACACCGCCACCGAAGGCTGGGCGCATTACACCGAGCAGATGATGCTGGATGAGGGTCTGTCGGCCGGCAGCGCGCCCGCCAGGCTGGCCCAGTTGTCCGACGCCCTGCTGCGCGATTGCCGCCTGGTCGACAGCATCAAGATGCATGTCCAGGGCATGAGCCTGGATGACGCGGTCAAGACCATGAAGGACCGCTGCGCCGTTCCCGACGCCGAAGCCTTCAAGGAAGCGCGCCGCGGCGTCGAGGACCCCGGCTATTTCAGCTATACCGTCGGCAAGCTGGAGATCCTCAAGCTGCGCGACGACGTGAAGGCCAAGGAAGGGGCGAACTTCTCGCTGCAGAGCTTCCATGACCGCTTCCTCGGCGCCGGACTGGTGCCGGTCAACATCATCCGCCGGGAAATCCTCGGCAGCGACGGACCGAGCCTGTGAGCAGCAGACTCATTCCCGGCGTGCGACGGCACGCCCGCGCTGCCGACAGCGTTGATCACACAGGCGGTATCGCTTGGCGCGGAAGCCGCGCCCGGCGCCTGAGGGGCATATAGAAAATGAGTACTCGTAAGCTCTTTGGCACTGACGGTGTTCGCGGGACCGCGAACACCGAGCCGATGACCGCGGAAACCGCCATGCGTCTCGGCATGGCGGCCGGCCATTCCTTCACCCGTGGCAAGCATCGCCATACGGTGGTGATCGGCAAGGATACCCGCCTGTCGGGCTATATGCTGGAGCCCGCTTTGACGGCGGGCTTCATTTCGATGGGCATGGATGTGGTGCTGCTGGGGCCGCTGCCGACCCCGGCGGTGGCGCTGCTGACCCGGTCGATGCGCGCCGATCTCGGCGTGATGATCTCGGCCTCGCATAATCCCTTCGAGGATAACGGCATCAAGCTGTTCGGCCCGGATGGCTACAAGCTGTCGGACGAGGCGGAGAGTACCATCGAGCGCCTGATGGAGGAGGGGCTGGCCAATGTGCGGGTCGCTCCCGACCGGCTGGGCCGCGCCCGGCGCCTGGACGACGCCATCGGCCGCTATATCGAATATACCAAGAGCACTTTCCCGCGCGGCCTGCGCCTCGACGGGCTGAAGATCGTGGTCGATTGCGCCAATGGCGCCGCCTACAAGGTCGCCCCCACCGTGTTGTGGGAACTGGGCGCCGAGGTGGTGCCGGTCGGCGTGTCGCCGGACGGTTTCAACATCAACCGCAATTGCGGCTCGCTCTCGACCGAGGTGATGCGCAGCCAGGTGGTGGCGCACGGCGCCGACATCGGTATCGCGCTGGATGGCGATGCCGATCGCGTCGTGCTGTGCGACGAGCGCGGCCGGCTGATCGATGGGGATCAGGTGATGGCGCTGATCGCCAAGCTGTGGAAGAACACCGGCGCGCTCAAGGGCGGCGGCGTGGTCGCGACGGTGATGTCGAACCTGGGCCTGGAACGCTTTCTGGAGGGCGAGGGGCTGGCTTTGCACCGCACCTCGGTGGGTGACCGCTACGTCCTCGAAAAGATGCGCAAGGACGGCTACAACCTCGGCGGCGAGCAGTCGGGCCATATCATCATGTCCGACCACACCACCACCGGCGACGGCCTGGTGGCGGCGCTGCAGGTGCTGGCTTCGCTGATCGGCGCCGACCGTCCGGCCAGCGAGCTGCTGCGCCTGTTCGAACCGATGCCGCAGACCCTCAAGAATGTCCGCGTGCCGGCCGAGAAGAGCGCGACCGTGCTCGACGAGGCTTCGGTCAAGGCAGCCATCGCCGAAGCCGAAAAGGCTCTGGTCGGGCGCGGCCGTCTGCTGATCCGCAAGTCGGGCACCGAGCCGCTGATCCGCGTCATGGCCGAGGGCGACAACGAGGCCTTCATCGATCCGCTGGTCGACAGCATCATCCACGCCATCCAGAAGGCCGCGGCCTGACGATGGACAGGCTGGCCCGGGTCTTGATCGTCGCCGGATCGGATTCCGGCGGCGGCGCCGGCATCCAGGCCGATATCAAGACGGTGACCGCGCTCGGGGGCTATACCGCCACCGCGGTCACCGCTTTGACGGCGCAGAATACCCAAGGCGTGTTCGGCATTCTCGACGTGCCGGCCGATTTCGTCGCGCAGCAGATGGCTTTGGTGCTCGACGATATCGGCGCCGACGCCGTCAAGACCGGCATGCTGAACCGCGGCGACGTCATTTCGCAGATCGCCAACATGCTCGACGCCAAGGCGGCGGGCGTGCCCGTGGTGGTCGATCCGGTGATGGTGGCCAAGGGCGGGCATAAGCTGCTCGACGATACGGCGCTGGGTGCGCTGCGCCGCCAGCTGATGCCGCGCGCGACACTGCTGACCCCCAATATTCCCGAAGCCGAGATGCTGACCGGTTTCACCATCGAAGACCCCGAGGCGATGCTGCAGGCCGGCCGCGACCTGTTGGCGCTTGGCCCGCGGGCGGTGCTGGTCAAAGGCGGGCATCTGCCGGGCGACGATCTGGTCGATGTGCTGGTGACGGCCACTGAAGTGCACAGCTTCTCCGGCAAGCGCATCGACACCCCCCATACGCACGGAACCGGCTGCACCCTGGCTTCGGCGATCGCCGAAGGGCTGGGACGCGGCCTGGCGCTGCCCACCGCCATCGAGCGGGCGCGCGCCTATGTGCGCCAGGCGATCCAGACGGCGCCCGGACTGGGACATGGCCATGGTCCGCTGAACCATGGCCATACCGTCAAACCGTTCCTGCGTTAGGATCAAGCATGGTCAAACTCCGCCTGAGTCTGCTGGCAGCCTGTGCCGCGATTGCCCTCCCGGGCCATGCCGAGACGTCTGCCTGGCCCGCCGGCAAGGAGGGACGCCTGGCTGCTCTGGCGATTGTCGAGACGCTGAATGCCGAAGTCCTGGCAGGCCGCAGCGCCACGCTGGTGCTGGAGAAATGGTGCCTCGATCACGGCTTGTCCGGCGGCGCCGAGGCCAAAATCGTCGCGCAATCCGTCAAGGGCGCCGACAAGCCGGTCACTGTGGAACAGCGTCAAAGATTGCAGATCTCCGCGGATGAGCCGGTGCGCTTTCGCCATGTGCGGCTCACCTGCGGGAACAATGTCTTGTCGGAAGCGGATAATTGGTATGTGCCGAGCCGCCTGACCACGGAGATGAACCGGCAATTGGACGAGACCGACACGCCGTTCGGCAAGGTGGTGCGGCCGCTTGAACCCTATCGCCAGACCTTCTTCGCCAAGCTGCTCTGGCATCCTTTGCCGGAAGGATGGGAGACCGCTCCGCTGCCCGGCAGCACCGAGAAACAGCTCGACATGCCCGACGCCTTGTTCGAGCACAAGGCGGTCTTGTTCAGCAAAGACCACTTGCCGTTTTCGGAAGTGGACGAGGTTTACCAGCGGCACCTGCTGGACTTCCCGCCGCCGAGGTGACGGCGCCCGGAATGAAAATGGCCCTGGTTCGGCGAACCAGGGCCTTTTCTTTGAGATAGGGGCTTTTACGCCTCGCCGCCTTCGGCAGGCGCCGCCTTCTTGCGCGTACGCTTAGGCTTGGCCGGCGCTTCCGCGGCGGCGGGCGCTGCTTCGGCCGGAGCCTCGGCCTCGACCTTCTTCTTGCGAGTCCGCTTCGGCTTCTCAGCCGGAGCTTCGGCCGCGACCTCGGCAATCTCGGCCTTCGGCGCTTCCGCCCTGGCTTCGGCCTTTGGCTTGCGGGCGCGCGGCGCGCGCTTGGCCTTGGCGGGCTTTTCCCCGGCGGCAGGAGCCGCATCGACGATCTCGATGATTTCGACGACCGGCGCCGCGGCGGCGGCGGCGCGGGCGGCAGCTTCGGCGGCGCGGGCAGCCTCGGCGGCAGCGCGGGCAGCAGCTTCCGCAGCCTTGGCCTGGGCGGCCTCGGCGGCCTTCGCCGCCTTGATCTCGGCCTCGATTTCGGCTTCGGTCGGGATCGGCGGCACGCCGTTCGGGAACGGCACTACCAGCATGAAATCGGGAACGGCATCGCCGAAGCCGATCACATTGTCGGCGTGATGGAACTCGCCGATCTCGTCGTCCCAGCGCCCGCCGCGGCGGCGGTCGTCGCGGCGCGGGCCGCGATCATCCCGGCGCGGGCCGCGGTCGTTACGCTCGGGACGGTGATCGGCGCGATGGTCGGTACGCTCGGTGCGCTCGGGACGCGCTTCCTGACGCGCTTCTTGGCGGTCCTGGCGCGGTTCCGGGCGCTCGGTACGCTCGGGCTGCTGCTCGGTGCGCTCGGCGCGGGCCGGGCGCTCGCCCCGGCTGGAGGAGGACTTGCGGTCGGACGTCTTGCCGCGGCCGCGGCCACGGCGGCGGCCGTCGCCTTCCATGTCGAGCTCGACGGTCGGCAGACCCTCGACGGTGATGCGCGGAATCTCTTGGCCGATCAGCTTGTCGATGGCGGCGACGAACTTGCCGTCATCCGGGCTGGCGATGGTGAAGGCGCGGCCTTCCTTGCCGGCGCGGCCGGTGCGGCCGATGCGGTGGACGTAATCTTCGGAATGATGCGGCACGTCGAAATTGAAGACGTGGCTGACATTCGAGATGTCGATGCCGCGCGCCGCGACGTCCGAACACACCATCAGGCGGACTTCACCCTTCTTGAAACGCTCCAGCGTCTCGGTACGGGCCGACTGCACCATGTCGCCATGCAGCTGCACGGCGTCGAAGCCATGCTTGGTCAGCGAGCGGTAAAGAATGTCGACGTCGCGCTTGCGGTTACAGAAGATGAAGGCGTTCTTGACGTCTTCGACCCGGATCAGATGGCGCAGAGCCTCGCGCTTGTCCATCTCGTCGCAGACCACCAGATGCTGGGCGACGGTGGTGGCGGTGGTGGCCTGGGCGGCGACGGCGATTTCCTTCGGGTTCATCAGGAAGGCGTCGGCCAGGCGGCGGATCTCGGGAGCCATGGTGGCCGAGAAGAACAGGGTCTGGCGGATCTTCGGCAGCAGCGAGACGATGCGCTCGATGTCGGGGATGAAGCCCATGTCCAGCATGCGGTCGGCTTCGTCGATCACCAGGACCTTGACGTCGTTCAGCAGGATGCGGCCGCGCTCGAACAGATCGAGCAGGCGGCCCGGCGTGGCGATCAGCACGTCGACGCCGCGGTCGAGCAGCTTCTCCTGATCGGCCATGCTTTCGCCGCCGATCAGCTTGGCCATGGTCAGGCGCAGATACTTTCCGTATTTCTCGAAATTCTCGGCGACCTGCGAGGCGAGCTCGCGGGTGGGGGCCAGGATCAGCGAGCGTGGCATGCGCGCCTTGGCGCGGCTGCCGGACAGGATGTCGATCATAGGCAGTGTGAAGCCGGCGGTCTTGCCGGTACCGGTCTGGGCAACGCCCAGCACGTCGCGGCCCATCAACACGACCGGAATGGCCTGCTGCTGAATCGGCGTCGGCGTGGTATATCCGGCCTCTTCGACGGCCTTGAGAAGTTCGGGGCTTAAGCCCAGGTCGGCAAAACTCATTGAGCCTTTTTCATCCAATCGGCCGTTGGCCGCTCTATTCCTAGTCTGCGGGTTGCGCCGGATAATAGTGAGAAGCGCGCCTATGTCAATTTAAGAGGTATCCGATGGTGCTGGAACGCAATAAATCCTGTCTGGTGATCGTCGATGTGCAGGAGCGCCTGACCCCGGTGATGAGCGATCCGCGCCGCGTGCTGCACAATTGCGCGCTGCTGATGCGGGCCGCGCAACGCCTGGGGATTCCGGTCCTGGTGACCGAGCAATATCCCAAGGGGCTGGGCCCGACCATGGTCGATCTGCGCCCGTTTATCCCGGAGGAGGGGGCGCTGCCCAAGACGCATTTTTCCGCCGCCGCGGATGACGCCATCATGGCGAAAATCGACTCGTTTGGGCGTAACCAGGTGGTGATCGCCGGTATCGAGACCCATGTCTGCGTGCTGCAGACCGCCCTCGACCTCAAGGCCAAGGGCTATGAATCGCTGGTGGTGGCCGATGCCTGCGCCTCGCGCTGGATCGAGAGCGAGCAGATGGGGTGGAGCCGCATGCGCCAATGCGGCGTCGAGCTGCTGTCGGTGGAGATGGCGTTCTTCGAATGGATACATCAGGCCGGAACACCGGAATTCAAGGAATTGTCGGCGCTGATCAAATGAAAAACCCCGGGTGGCGGACCACCCGGGGTTTTCTTTTTATGCAGCGGACTAGCTGATCAGGCGGTTCCACCAGCCCTTGCGGGCGGGGCCGCGCGGGGCCTCGGGCTCGGCTGCTGCCGGCGCGGGAGCCGCTTTGGCCGGAGCTTCCTCGGCAGGGGCTGCCTCGGCCGGAGCGGCCTCTTCGGCCGCCACCGGTTCCGGGGCGGGCGCAACGACCTCCTCGACCGCCGGAGCGGCCTTCTTGCGGCTGCGTGCCGGCTTCTTCTTAGGCTCCTCGGCCGGAGCCTCGGCGGTCACCGTCTCGACGGGAGCCGCCTCGGCGGCGGCCTCGGCGGCCGGCTCGGCCTTCTTGCGGCTGCGGGTGCGCTTCGGCTTGGCCGGAGCTTCCTCTTCGGCAACCGGAGAAGCCTCGACCGAAGCGGTCTCGGCAGCCGGCGCTTCGTCGGCCGCGGTATCCGCCTCGGCGCCGTCGCCGGCAATTTCCGGCAGCCCACCCTCGGCGCCGCCACGGCGCTGACGGCGGCGTCCGCCGCGCTTGCCACGGCGGCGGCGGGGTGCCGCGTCACCGATCACGGCGCCCTGTTCGGCATTTTCGCCTTCGTCACCGTCGGCGGCCTCGCCGGCGGCTTCATGGCCTTCGGCCTCCTCGGTTCCCTCGGCGCCCTCGGCGCCCTCGTCGCCTTCGCCACCACCGGCGTTCGGCGCGCCCTGGTCGTCGCGGCGTCCGCGGCGACGGCGGCGGCGGCGGCGGCGTCCGCCATTCTCGCCACCCTCGGAGGAGCGTTCTTCGCCGTTCTCGGCGCCTTCGGAGGTCTCTTCTTCCTCGTCTTCGTCGATGATCTCGATGTCGGCGGGTTCATCCTCGACCGGCGGCGGCAGGGCGGCCGGGATTTCGATCGGCACTTCGCTCTTGATGCGTTCCATGCGCAGGGCAGGGGGCACCAGCGACGCGTCGGCCAGAAGATAGACGCTGAAACCGTAACGGCTTTCGATATGGCTCAGCTCGACGCGCTTCTGGTTCAGGATATACAGCGCCACGTCGGGATGGACGGTGACGGTGATCTCGCTGGAGCGGCGGCGCGACCCTTCTTCCTCGATCGCGCGCAGGATATGCATCGCGGCGCTCTCGACCGAGCGGATCATGCCGGTGCCGTTGCAATGCGGGCAGGGCAGGAAGCTGGTTTCCATCAGGCTCGGGCGCAGGCGCTGGCGCGACAGCTCCAGCAGGCCGAACGGGCTGATGCGGCCCAGCTGGATGCGGGCGCGGTCGAAGCGCATCGCTTCCTTGAGGCGCCGCTCCACGGCGTGGTTGTTGCGGCTCTCCTCCATATCGATGAAGTCGATGACGATCAGGCCGGCCAGATCGCGCAGGCGCAGCTGGCGGGCGGCCTCGTCGGCGGCTTCGAGATTGGTCTTGAGCGCGGTCTCTTCGATGTGGCGCTCTTTGGTCGAGCGGCCCGAATTGACGTCGATGGCGACGAGGGCTTCGGTCTGGTTGATCACCAGATAGCCGCCCGACTTCAGCTGGACGACCGGGGAGTGCATGGCGTCGAGCTGGGCTTCCACCTGATATTTGTGGAACAGCGGCATGGTCGGATCGCGATAGAGCTGGACCTTGCGCGCATGGCTCGGCGTCAGCATGCGCATGAAGTCCTTGGCCAGGCGGTAGCCGTCCTCGCCCTCCACATGCACTTCGTCGATGTCGCGCGAATAGAGGTCGCGGATCGAGCGCTTGATCAGGTTGGCCTCTTCATAGACCAACGACGGCGCGGTCGACTGCAGGGTCAGGGTGCGCACGCTGTCCCACAGGCGCAGAAGATATTCGTAATCGCGCTTGATCTCGGGCTTGGTGCGCTCGGACCCGGCCGTGCGCACGATCACCGCCATGCCCGGCGGGATGTCCAGTTCGTTGACGATGGTCTTCAGGCGCTTGCGGTCGCCGACATTGGTGATCTTGCGCGACACGCCGCCGCCACGGGCGGTGTTCGGCATCAGCACGCAGTAGCGGCCGGCCAGCGACAGATAGGTGGTCAGCGCGGCGCCCTTGTTGCCGCGCTCTTCCTTGACGACCTGCACCAGCAGGATCTGGCGGCGCTTGATGACTTCCTGGATCTTGTAGCTGCGCAAGCTGCGGCGGCGCGGACGCTCGCCGCCGGCATGGGCGGCTTCGGCGGCCGGCTCCTCGCCATGCTCGTCGTCGTGATCGTGCGCCTCGTCGGCGTCGCCGTGGACCGTATCGACCGCGTGCTCGTGGTCGTGGGCCTGATGATCGTGATGAGACTCGCCGTTCTCGTCGCCGTGCGCATCGGAATGCGGGCGCGGCTCGCCGGTGGGAATGGCGCCGCCGGCGCTTTCCACCACCATCGGCTCGGCGGGGACGACGGTGTTGTCTTCCTCGGCGTCGTCGTCGAAATCGGCGGCGACCGAGCTCTGGCGGATCACCTCATGCTGTTCGGCGATGAGGGCCTGGCGGTCGGCGACCGGAATCTGGAAGTAGTCGGGGTGGATCTCGTTGAAGGCCAGGAACCCGTGGCGGCCGCCGCCGTAATCGACGAAGGCGGCTTGCAGCGAGGGTTCTACCCGGACGACCTTAGCGAGATAAATATTCCCCTTTATCTGCTTCTTGGTGGATGTTTCGACGTCAAATTCTTCGAGTCGCGTCCCGCTGACGACGACCACGCGGGTTTCCTCCGCATGGGT
>JAJPHO010000020.1 GCA_021325215.1 Alphaproteobacteria bacterium | reverse complement strand
GCCAGGGTGCAGGCGCCGGCCTTGTCGCACACGCCCATGGTGGTGGCGGCCAGCATCGCCTCGACATAGCGGCCCTGGAACTTCTCCAGCCCGTGATCGACGCCCCAGGCGATGGCGGCTTCGGAATCGCAGCGGGCCAGCAGCAGCTTGGACGGGTCGACATGTTTGAGGGCGGCCATCACCGCGTCGCGCCGGTGCGGTTCGCGCAGTTCCGGCGTCCAGTCCAGCTTATAAAGATCGGCGCCGGTGCGGCCGACTTCCATGAAGGTCAGGGTCGCCTCGTTCAGGCCGTCGATCACCAGATGGCGACCGCGCTCCTTGAGCTTGCGGTGCGCTTCGAAGAAGGCCCGGCTGTCGGCCAGCACGTCGAGGATCTGCACCTCGACGCCCAGCCCCACTCCGTCGGGCAGCGATTCGTCGAGCGACGTGAAGGCGGCGTCCTGCAGCGTGCCGATATTGAGGTTGAGATGCATGGCGGGCGGCGCCTTGGTCAGGCGCAGGCGGCGCATGGCGTCGAGCAGGCGGCGGTCGAGGGTGGCCGACAGATGCTGGAACATCCAGCGGTTGCCCAGCAGATTGACGTCGGGGGCCAGGGCGCGCTGCAGATCGCCGACGCTGATGAAGAATTCCTGGAAGATCACCTCGGCATGGGCGCCGGACAGCGCGATCGCCGATTGGCGGCGGATGAAGGGCGAGGCGTCCAGCATGGTCAGCCGTTCCAGCACCACCGACAGGGTGGTGGCGTCGAGCGGCTTCAGCTCGGGCGCCTGCGCCGTGCGGGTGCGGCCGCGCGCATCGTTCAGCGCGGTCTGCACCATGGTGAAGAACGGATCGAAATCGAAGGTCAGGTCATAGATGGTGCAGAACAAATCGACGCCGTCGCCGCTGTCGTCATTGGTCAGCGGGTCCTTGGCGAACAGGCCGCGCAGGCGGTGGATATGATCCTTGAGGTCGATCGGGCTGGGCTGGTTGATGATGAAGACGATGTCGGCGTTGCTGAGCAGGAAGATCTGTCCGCGATAGGCGCTGACCATCGGCTCCAGCATGCGGCCGGCGACGCGCAGATAGCCCTCCTGCCGATTCTGCGGCTTCAGGCGTGACAGATGCAGGTGCACCGCCATGCGGCCGTCACGAACGCGTCCGACCCGCTCGGCCGCGTCGAGCAGGAGATTTTCCTGGGTAACGGTTTCCGGTCCACCCGGATCGCGCGGCGACGCTTGCATGAGCCCTCGTTATTTTCGCGCAACGATTTTATAGCGTGAAACGCTCTCTGTCACTCTAACTGCCTGACCTTGCGAATCGAGCGGGATTGGACTAGCTAGACGGAGAGTTATTTACCTGCCGGGTGGAGAGATATGAGCGAACCGCATGCGCTGCTGGACCTGATCGGCCGCCTCGAAGGCGGACGGGTATTGTGCGTCGGCGACGTGATGCTGGACCGCTTCGTCTATGGCGATGTCGATCGCATCTCGCCCGAGGCGCCGATTCCGGTGCTCCGCGTGCGGCGCGAAGAGGCGATGCTGGGCGGCGCCGGCAATGTGGTGCGCAATCTGGTGGCGCTGGGCGGCCAGCCGCATTTCCTGGCGGTGGTGGGCGACGATCCGGCCGGCCGCGAGGTCAGCCGCCTGGTCGGCGACCATCGCAGCGTCGATCCCCGCATGGTGGTCGAGCCCGAGCGCCAGACTACCATCAAGACCCGCTTCATCGGCGGTACCCAGCAATTGCTGCGCGCCGACCACGAGACCCAGAGCACCCTGTCGACCAATTCGCGCGACCAGCTGTTGTCCGAGGCCAAGGAACTGATCCCGCAGGTCGAGGTGGTGGTGTTGTCCGATTATGGCAAGGGCGTGCTGGGCGCCGGCCTGACCCAGGCGGTGATCGCCGCGGCCCGCGCCGCCGGCAAGGCGACCATCGTCGATCCCAAGGGCACCGACTACACGGTCTATCGCGGCGCCACCCTGGTGACGCCCAACCGCAAGGAACTCCACGAAGCGACTGGCCGTCCGGTCGGCACTGACGAGGAAATCGTCGTCGCCGCCCGTCAGCTGATCGAATTGTGCGGCATCGAGCAGGTGCTGGCCACCCGCAGCCAGGACGGCATGAGCCTGGTCTCCGCCACCGACGCCGTGCATCTCAAGGCCGAAGCGCGCGAAGTGTTCGACGTGTCCGGCGCCGGCGATACTGTCGTGGCGACCCTGGCCGCCGCGCTGACCGCGGGCGCTTCGCTGGCCGAAGCGGCCCGCCTGGCCAATGTCGCCGCCGGCATCGTGGTCGGCAAGGTCGGCACCGCCGTTGCCTATGCCGACGATCTGATCGCCGCTTTGCATCATTCCGAAGTGGCGGCCGCCGAGAACAAATTCGCCAGCCGCCATGCGGCGCTGGAGCAGGTGGCGCGCTGGCGCCATCTCGGCAAGAAGATCGGTTTCACCAATGGCTGCTTCGATCTGCTGCATCCCGGCCATGTCTCGCTGCTCGACCAGGCGCGCGGCCAGTGCGACAGGCTGGTGGTCGGTCTGAATTCCGATGCGTCGGTGAAGCGTCTGAAGGGCGAGACCCGCCCGGTGCAGACCGAAGTTTCGCGCGCCACCGTGCTGGCGTCGCTGTCGGCGGTCGATCTGGTGGTGATCTTCGAAGAAGACACGCCGCTGGAACTGATCAAGGCGCTGAAGCCCGACGTGCTGGTCAAGGGAGCCGATTACAGCGTCGACCAGGTGGTCGGCGGCGAGTTCGTCATGTCGACCGGCGGGCGTGTGTTCCTGGCCGACCTGAAGGCCGGACATTCGACCACTTCCACCATCGCGCGGATGGCGAAGTGATGGAACGATTTCCTGAAATCGTTCCACGGCCGCTCGTCGGCCGCCGCGCTGCCGACGGCTGTTGTCACACAGGCAACATAGCTTGGCGCGGTAGCCCAGCGGCTGGAAGCCGCGCCCGGCGCTTGAGGGGCAAACATGACTAAAAAAACCGCCGTCATCCTGCTGTCGGGCGGGCTGGATTCCGCCACCTGCCTGGCGATGGCCCGCGATCAGGGCTTCCGCACCCTGGCGATCTCGTTCCGCTATGGGCAGCGTCACGCCGTCGAGCTGGCGGCGTCGCAGCGCGTCGCCAAGGCGCTGGGCGCCGACCGCCACCAGATCGTCGACATCGATCTGCGCGCCTTCGGCGGCTCGGCTCTGACCGCCGACATCGATGTGCCCAAGGACCGTCCCGAGGCCGAGCTGGAAAGCGGCGTGCCGATCACCTATGTGCCGGCTCGCAACACCATCTTCCTGTCCTTCGCCCTCGCCTTGGCCGAGGTCGAGGACGCCGCCGACATCTTCATCGGCGTCAATGCCGTGGATTACAGCGGCTATCCCGATTGCCGCCCGGAATTCGTCGCCGCCTTCGAGGCGATGGCCAATCTCGCCACCAAGGCCTCGGCGGTCGATGGGCGCAAGCTGACCATCCATGCGCCGCTCATGCATCTGACCAAGGCCGACATCATCAGGACCGGCCGCAAGCTGGGCGTCGATTACGGCCTGACCATCAGCTGTTACGATCCGACCCCCGCGGGTGAATCGTGCGGGCATTGCGATTCCTGTCAGCTGCGCAAGAAGGGTTTCGCCGACGCCGGCGTGCCCGATCCGACCCGCTACGCTTGACGGAAGCGTTTCTTTTCTTTAGAAAATATCGAGTGGATATTTTTCTGGAGAAATAGATGGCGCTTCCTGCCGCCAGCCTTCAGCAGCAACAGGCGGTGTTGACCACCGCCACGGTGCGCGCCGCCGACTTCCTCGGATTGAACAGCGGCGACCTGGCCCGCGTGCTCGGCGTGTCGCCCGCTTCGGTGACGCGGATGCGCCAGGGCACCTTCCAGCTCGACCGCGACAGCAAGGCCTTCGAACTGGCGCAGCTGCTGGTTCGATTGTTCCGCTCGCTCGATTCGATCGTCGGCGGAGACGGTGACTCGCTACGGTCCTGGATGACCTCTTCCAACACGGCGCTCGGCCATCGCCCGGTCGAGCTGATCCGCAGCGTGCGGGGCCTGGTGGCGACGGTGGATTATGTCGATTCCCGGCGAGCCATCCTCTAACACGCACCCCTTTTCCGGCGAGATCTGGCGGATGGTGGAAAGCCAGAGCCGCTCCTCGACCCTGTCGCTGACCAATACGCTGGAAGAGCAGGCGGTGCTCGAACAGCTGATCGAGGAGGTGAAACCGGAATTTCCCCCCGACTGCGCCGGCCTGCATTATCTGCTGGCGACCCCCTTCCGCTATGCGCCCTATCCCTATGGTTCGCGCTTTCGGCGCGCCGGGCAGCGCGAAGGGGTGTTCTACGCCTCGCGCCGGATCGAGACGGCGGCAGCCGAGCTGGCCTTCTACCGGCTGCTGTTCTTCAAGGAATCGCCGGACACCAAATTGCCGGCGCGCGCCGTCGAGCACACCGCCTTCAGCGTGCGGGTAAAGGGCAGCGCCGCCGATCTCACCAGGCCGCCTTTCGATGCGGAGCGGGCGCGCTGGGAGCATCTGACCGATTATGCCGATTGCCAGGACCTGGCCGACCAGGTCCGCGCCGACGGGGTCGACATCCTGATCTATCGCTCGGTGCGCGATCCCCTGGGCGGCAACAATGTCGCGCTGCTGACGCCCAAGGCCTTCGCCGACACCGCCTATCGCCGGCAGGAGACCTGGCGGCTGTTCGTGCGGCGCCAGTCGGTGCAGGCGATCCGCGAATTCCCGCCGGCGGCGCTGGAGTTCCAGCTGGCCGATTTCGCGGCCGACCCAAGGGTGGGGTGAATGTCGGGCGGCATCCTTCTTCTGGTTCTGTGTTCGGCCCTGCTGCATGCCAGCTGGAATGCGCTGGTCAAGGCCGGTCCCGACAAAGGGCGAGACGTGGTGCTGATCAGTGCCGCCGCCGCGCTGCTGACCCTGCCCATTCTGCCTTTCCTGCCGTTGCCGAACGCGGCGAGCTGGCCCTATGTGCTGGGGTCGGTAGCCCTGCATGTCGCCTATTACCAGCTGGTCGGCGCCGCCTATCGTCATGGCGACATGAGCTATGCCTATCCGCTGATGCGCGGCTTGCCGCCCTTGCTGGTGGCGCTGGCGAGCGGACCGCTGATCGGCGATTCGCTGCCGCTGTTCGCCTGGGCCGGCATCCTCTGCCTGTGCGGCGGCGTGCTGTCTCTAGTCGGCCTGCGGCGGGCGCCTTCGAAGGCGGCCTTGCTCAATGCTTTGGTGATCGCCGGCTATACGGTCACCGACGGGATCGGGGTGCGCCTGTCGGGCGGCGCGCTGTCCTATACTTTGTGGGTCTTCCTGCTGGGAGCGGTGCCGCTGCTGGCGTGGTCGCTGCGCGACGCCGGCGCTTTCATCGCCTATGCGCGCACCCGGCTGAGGCAGGGACTGGCCGGCGGGTTCGGCACGCTGGCGGCCTATTCGATGGTGCTGTGGGCGATGACCAAGGCGCCGGTCGCCGAGGTGGCGGCCTTGCGTGAGACGGCGATTCTGTTCGGCGCCGGGATCTCGGTGGTGTTTCTGAAAGAGCGGCTGGGCTGGAATCGCGCGACCGCCGCGGCGATGGTCACTCTCGGAGCGATATTGCTGAGGTTGGCATGATCGTCCCCGATCTGCTGCGCGAGGGATTGGACCTGGTCTTGTGCGGCACTGCGCCCAGCCGCGCCTCGAAGGAGGCGCTGGCCTATTACGCCCATCCCGGCAACATCTTCTGGAAGACTTTGTTCGATGTCGGCCTGACGCCGCATCTGGTGGCGGCGAAGGATTATACCAGCCTGCTGCAGTGGAATATCGGACTGACCGATCTCAACAAGACGGAATGGGGCGCCGATGCCGAGCTCAGCCATGCAGGCTTCGAGGTGGATCTCTTCCGCGAGAAGATGCTCCGCAATGCCCCGCGCATCATCGCTTTCAGCAGCAAATTCACCGCCTCCAAGTTTCTCGGCAGGAAGACGATATCCTATGGCCTGCAGCCCGAGACCTTGTCGGGCAGCACCCTGTTCGTCGTTCCTTCCACTTCGGGGCGGGCGCGGAATTACTTCCAGATAGAGCATTGGAAGTCATTGGCCGATTTCGTGCGCAGTCTTCGCTAATGATTTCTTCAAGTTTGTCGAGTATTTCTGATTTCATCATGGTGCGGCGATTGGCCTGTGTTCTGCTGATGTGCCTGGTCGGTGCTTGCGCGTCCAAGCCGCCGCAGCACGCCGCCGCTCCGCCGCCTCCGCCCCCCGTCGATTCCACCGCCGCCTGCATGGCCGGCCTCGACCAGCGCCATGTCGAATTCGAGCGCAGCGCCGATTTCCACACGCCGGAAGGCTGCGGCATCGACGGCGCCGTGAAGTTCAAGGGGGCAGGGGTGCCGCTCAACCGCCCGCTGCTGCTGGCCTGCACCACCGCGATCAGCTTGGCCGATTTCGAGACGAAAGTCGTCGCGCCCGCCGCCCTGGCGACCTTGGGTCATCCGGTCACTCTGGTGACCAGCGCCGGCTCCTATGATTGCCGCGGCCAGCGCAGCGATCATCCGGAACGCTTGTCCGAGCACGGTAAGGGCAAGGCGATCGATATCTCCGGCTTCACGCTGGAGGATGGCAGCCGCATCACCGTCTCCAGGAACTGGTGGGGCAAGGACGAGAAAGCCGAGTTCCTGCACAAGGTTGCGGCCGGCGCCTGCAAGATGTTCTCGGTGGTGCTGACGCCCAAGAGCAATAAACTGCACCACGACCATCTGCATCTGGACAACGGTCCCTACAAGAAGTGCGACGCTTAGGGCGTCGATTTTATATTGACTGACTAGTCAGTATAAAATATGGTTCGGTCATGGCCAGACCGAAAAGCGACGATAAGCGACAGGCGATCATGGCGGCGGCGGTGCGGGTCATCGCCGCGCAGGGACCCGGCGCGCCGACGGCGGCGATCGCCAAGGAGGCCGGCGTCGCCAACGGATCGTTGTTCAATTACTTCGCCACCAAGGCCGAGCTGTACAACCAGCTCTATCTCGATCTCAAGGCCGAAGCCTTCCGGGTCGCGATGGACGAGATGCCGGCCGAGGCCGATCTGCGGACGCAGACCTTTCATCTATGGTCGCGCTGGATGAATTGGGCGGCGTCCAGCCCGGAAAAGCGCAAGGCTTTCGCCCAGATCTGCGTCGCCGACGATATCTCGCCGGAAAGCCGCGCCCAGGCCGGAGCGGCGATGGCGCCTATCGTCGCTTTGATCGAACGGGTCCGGGCCGGCGGCGTGCTGGCCGGACAGCCTCTGCCCTTCGTCTTCGCCATTCTGGAATCCCTGTCCGGCGCCACCATGGATTTCATGATCGCCGACCCGGAACATGCCCAGACCCATTGCAAAGCTGGCTTCGAGGCCTTGTGGCGCGCCATCGCGTGATTTTTCGGACTCATATATGACTGTCTAGTCAGACAAAGGAGAAGTGAGATGTCGGAAATGGTTCTGGTCACCGGGGCGACCGGTTTCGTCGGCGGATGGTGCATCGCCGCCTTGCTGGAGCGCGGCTACCGCGTGCGGACCACGGTGCGAAGCGCCGCGAAGGAGGCGGCGATGCGGGGCATATTGGCGCCCATCGTCGGCCCGAAAGGCGCCGCGCTGGAGTTCGTGGTCGCCGACCTGACGCGCGATGCGGGGTGGGGTGAAGCGGTTGCGGGCTGCGACTATGTCTTGCATGTCGCCTCGCCGCTGGGGGCGGAAATGCCGAAGAATCCGGACGACCTGATCGTGCCGGCCCGCGAAGGCACGCTGCGCGTCCTGCGTGCCGCCGTGAAGGCGGGGGTGAAAAGGGTGGTAATGACGTCGTCGGTCGCCGCCAGCTCGCCGGCCCAGCGCAGTCCGGACAGCGCCACCGACGAAAGTTTCTGGACCGATCCGAACGAGCCCGGCCTGACCGCCTATCGCCTGTCCAAGACCCTGGCCGAGCGCGCGGCGTGGGATTTCATGGCGAAGGAGGGTGGCAGGACCGAATTGGTCACCGTCCTGCCCACCGCCGTGCTGGGGCCGGTCATGAGTGCCGAATCGCTCGGCTCGGCCCAGGTGGTGTCGCGGCTGATGACCGGCAGCATGCCAGGCACGCCGCCCTTGGGCTTCAATGTGGTCGATGTGCGCGATGTCGCCGACCTGCATCTGCGTGCCATGCTGGCGCCCGAGGCGGCCGGCCAGCGCTTCATCGCCGCCAGTTCCTATCTGTCGATGGCCGACATAGCCCGCATCCTGCGGGCGCGGCTGGGCGTCAAGGCGGCCAAGGTGCCGACCCGCGCGATGCCCGGTTTCATGCTGCGGCTGGCCGCCTTGTTCGATCCGGCCCTGCGGGCGGTCACGCCGGGCATGGGGCGGCGGCGCATATTCCTGTCGGACAAGGCGCGGAAGGAGCTCGGCTGGCAGCCCCGGACGGCGGAGGAGGCGGTGGTCGCCTGCGCCGAAAGCCTGATCGCGGCCGGCGCGGTATAGGCGATAAAAAGCCGCCCTCCCGATCGGGAAGGGCGGCTTTGAGCGCTGGTCCTTACAGGACGGTCAGCATCGAGGCCACCAGCGGGTGACGGACGATGTCGATGTCTCTTAGGCGCACGACCGAGATGTCGGGCACGACGGAGAGGCGGTCGGCGATGTCGGCGAGCCCGGACAGACCGGGCAAAAGATCGCTCTGGTCCGGGTCGCCGGTCAGCACCATGGTGGAGTGCCAGCCCAGGCGGGTCAGCAGCATCTTGATCTGGGTGTAGGTGCAGTTCTGCACTTCGTCGATCACCACGAAGGCATTGTTGAGGGTGCGGCCGCGCATGAAGGCCACCGGCGCGATTTCGATCGAGCCGTCGGCCAGGCAGGCGCGCAGGCGCTTGCCGCCCATGCGGTCCGACAGGGCGTCATAGAGCGGGCGAAGATAGGGGGCCAGTTTTTCCTGCAGGTCGCCGGGCAGGAAGCCCAGGCTTTCACCCGCTTCGACCGCCGGGCGGGACAGCACGATGCGCCCCACCTCGCCGGCTTCCAGCGCTTCGACGGCGGCCGAGATCGCCAGATAGGTTTTGCCCGTGCCGGCCGGACCCAGCGCCATCACCAGATTCTGGCTCTGCATGGCCTCCAGCAACACATGCTGGTTCGGGCTCATCGGCCGAACCTTCTTCACGTAGCTCTGGTCGCGCTGCTCTTCTCCGTTCAGGGGGTTCCAATGCCCCGCATTTCCGTGTTGGCCGGCGGCGGAGCCATACAGCGGGTGGACGTTGTTCTCGGATTTGGATGAGGCGACTTGACGGGTACGCTTGGCCATGAAGTTCTCCATCAGGGGAGCGTCAAAAGAAAAGCCCCCCGGAGACGGGAGGCTTCATCAATTGGCTTGCGGCAAATGCAGCAACGAGACGATTGGCGCGCGGCAGTGGCTCATTGCGCGCCATCAGGCGTCGGACAGGCGGGTTTGCGGAATGAACACCCACGTTTCGACGGACCTCCTGCTCGAGGTTGCTACACTGTTTAAATTATCCTTTTTGCACCGCCGTTGCCACTGGTTATTGTGGCCGTTATAAAAGTTTAACCCTAGATCTTGCTTTGCCGGTTGAGCGCCGACAGAACGGCACGCAAGCTGGCCGTCACGATGTCGCGGTCGATGCCGACGCCGCACGGATCGTGATCCTTCTTCCCCTTGATCTGCACATAGGCGGCGGCTTTGGCGCCGGCGCCGCGGCCGATGGCATGTTCATGGAAATCGAGCAGCTGCACCGGGATACCGGCCGCCTTGAGGCCGGTGATGAAGCCGTCGATCGGGCCATTGCCCTCGCCTTCGATGGTCTGTTCCTTGCCGTCCACCCGGATGGTGGCCTTGATGCGGCCGGCGGCGCCGGAATGGTCGAACTGGTAGAAGACCAGATCGTACTGACCATCCGCGGACAGATATTCGTCGTCGAAGGCCTGCTTGATGGTGGCCGGCGCCAGTTCCTTGCCGGTGGCGTCGGAGATCTTCTGCACCACCTTGGAGAATTCGATCTGCATCGGGCGCGGCAGGGACAGGCCGAAATCGCGTTCGAGGATATAGGCGATGCCGCCCTTGCCGGACTGGCTGTTGATGCGGATCACGGCTTCATAGGTGCGGCCCAGATCGGCCGGGTCGATCGGCAGATAGGGCACTTCCCAGAAATTGGCGCCGGAGGCCTGCAGGGCGGCCAGGCCCTTCTTGATGGCGTCTTGGTGCGAGCCGGAGAAGGCGGTGAAAACCAGCGTGCCGGCATAGGGATGGCGCGGATGCACGTCGATCTGGGTGCAGTCCTGCGACACTTCGATGATGCGGCCGATGTCGGCGGTGTTCAGCTCGGGGTCGACGCCCTGGGTCGCCATGTTCATCGCCAGGGTGATGATGTCGACATTGCCGGTGCGCTCGCCATTGCCGAACAGGGTTCCCTCGACGCGGTCGGCGCCGGCCATCAGGGCCAGTTCGGCGGCGGCGACGCCGGTGCCGCGGTCATTGTGCGGGTGCAGGGACACGATCAGCTTCTCGCGGCCCTCGACATTGCGGCAGAACCATTCGATCTGGTCGGCATAGATGTTGGGCGTCGCCATTTCGACGGTGGCCGGCAGATTGATGATCATCGGCTTTTCGGCGGTCGGACCCCAGGCGCCCATCACCGCTTCGGTGATCTCCTTGGCGAAGTCCAGCTCGGTGCCGGTGAAGCTTTCCGGCGAATATTGGAACTTCAGGTCGCCGTCATACATTTCGGCGGCGATTTCCTTGACCAGCCTGGTGCCGGCCACGGCGATCTCGACGATGGCGGCGCGGTCGGCATTGAACACCACGCGGCGCTGCAGCTCCGAGGTCGAGTTATAGAGATGGACGACCGCCTTCTTGGCGCCCTTGATGGCTTCGAAGGTGCGGCGGATCAGCGGTTCGCGCGCCTGGGTCAGCACCTGGATGGTGACGTCGTCGGGGATGGCGCCGTCGTCGATCAGCTGGCGCAGGAAGTCGAAATCGGTCTGCGAGGCGGCGGGGAAACCGACCTCGATCTCCTTGAAGCCCATATCGACCAGCAGATCGAACATGCGTTGTTTGGCGGCCGGCGACATCGGCTCGACCAGGGCCTGATTGCCGTCGCGCAGATCGACGCTGCACCAAGCCGGCGCTTTCGTGATGACGCGGCCCGGCCATTGGCGGTCGGGCAGATTGACGGGGGCGTAGGGGCGGTATTTGCCGAAAGGCACCTTGTTCATGAACTTTCTCCTGAAAACCTCAGCGGGCGAGGTCTGCTCAGGAGACCCGGCCCTTAAATCGAGCGTGCAGCCACAATGTCCCGGACCCCCATAGAGGCCGGGCAAAGAAGTCGCAGAAGCGCGAAAAGGCTGGTCGAAGCGTTCATTTGGGTTGTTCTAACACCCCGTCATTGGCTTCGTCCAGCAATTCGAGGTCGCGTTTGGCGGTGACGGCGGCATCGGATTGCGGGGCCAGCGACATGACATTGGTCCAGGAATGGCGGGCGCCTTCATTGTCTTCTTCCATGCGCTTCTCGATCCCGTCCTCGAGCCAGGCGTCCTGATAGTGATCGTCCAGGGTCAGGGCGCGCAGGATATCGGCTTTCGCGCCGGGCATGTCGTTGAGGTACCGCTTGGCGGTGGCGCGGAAGGTCAAGGCGTCGACGCGGTCCGGCGTGGCGGCCAGGGCTTCGTCGAGATCGCGCTTGGCGCCCACGTAATCCTTCTGTTCGGCCTGGGACTGGGCGCGGTCGACCAACAAATCGGGGGCGCCGGGAACCAGGGCCAGGGCGGCGCTCTGATCGGTGAAGGCCTGGTCGGGCTGGTGCGCCAGCAACCGGGCCTGGCCGGCCTGGGCCCACATGCCGGCGCGGATGCGCGCCGCGGCATGACTGTCGCGGGCCAGCATTTCCAGCTTGCCGGCGCCTTCCTCGAATTGGCGCTTGCCGATCATGGCGACCGCCTGACAATGGCGTGCCGCTTCGCCGCCGCCCAGCGAGGCCCAGGCCAGGCCTTCCTGATAGCCTTCCTCGGGGTTGGTGCGGGCCAGCGTGATGCAATGCTGGTATTGTCGGGCGCTCTCTGGGTCTTTCACCGGGGCCTCGTCGGCCCAGACGGGGAAGGAGGCCAAAAACGCTGTCGTCACGACTAGAAAATGGCGCATGGCGGTACAAATAACCGGAAATGGAGACGATGCAAGAATGAACAACCTGTTCTGTTTCGGCTATGGCTATACGGCGGACCATCTGGCCCGCGCTCTGCCGGACGGGTGGCAGGTTGCCGGGACAGTGCGGCGGGAAGATGGCAGGGACAACACCCAGATCTTCGGCGAGGCCATCGATTTCACCGACATCACCCACCTGTTACTGTCGATCCCGCCCGAAGAAGCCGGCGATCCGGCCTTGCTGCGCTATCGCGCGGCCCTGACGGCGGCGCCCAATCTGCGCTGGATCGGCTATCTCTCGACCACCGGCGTCTATGGCGATCATGGCGGCGCCCTGGTCGATGAGGGCACGGCGACCGCGCCGACCTCCGACCGCGCGCGGCGGCGCGAGCGGGCGGAGCGCGACTGGCTCGATTTCGGCGCGGCTAGGGGTGTGACGGTGCAGGTCTTCCGCCTGGCTGGCATCTATGGCCCGGGCCGCAGCGTGCTCGACGACATAAAGGCTGGCACGGCGCGGCGCATCGTCAGGCCGGGCCAGCTGTTCAGCCGTATCCATGTCGAGGACATCGCGGCGATCCTGCTGGCGGCGATGACGCAGAACAGCACGGCGCCGATCCTCAATGTCTGCGACGATGAACCGGCGCCGCCCGCCGAAGTGATCGAATTCGGCTGCCGGTTGCTGGGCGTCGAGCCGCCACCGGAGATTCCCTTCGAGAAGGCCGAACTGAGCGCGATGGCGCTGACCTTCTGGAACGACAATAAGCGGGTGGATAATCGGCTGATGAAGCGCGAGCTGGGAATAAGCCTGCGCTATCCGACCTATCGCGAAGGCCTGACGGCGCTCACCACGCCATCGGCTGGACCTTGAGCTTGGCGCGGCGCTTCTGCTCCTCGCGGGCGATGGCGGTCCAGTCGGTGAAGCTCATGAAGCGCGGCGCCAGGAACTGGTGCGTGGTGCGCAGCAGATCGTTGATCTTGAAGGAATATTCGACCATCGGCTGCCATTCCTTCAGCACGTCGTCCCAGGCCATGAAGCGGACATGCAGGTCGTCGCGCACCCGGCGGATATACTCGATCGACTCGTCGATATCGCGCAGCAGCGGCACCACCGAGCTGGTGCGTTCGTCGATGGCGTCGAACATCGCCTGATATTCCTTAACCGCGCGCTCCATCAGGCGGGCCACCTGGTCCGAGCTCTCGCGGATAGACGGGGTGCGGCTGTGCAGCGTGCGCACCTTCTGGACGCGCTCGCGGACGGCGTCCATCTGCATGAACTTCTCGCGCAGGAATTCGATATAGGCCATCTCGCCGGCGAGGGTATCGACGAAGGCGATCACTTCCTGCTTCTGCTCGCGCTGCATGCCGAGTTCGACGGCGGCGACCTCGAAGGCCTCGTTGATCTTCTTCTTGATGGCCGGGTCGTCGGCCAGGGCCAGCAGCTCCTTGGGATCGGTGGTGGTCGGCTCGTCGGTCGAGACCAGGGTGATCAGACGCATGCCGACGCGCTGATGGGCGATCGCGACATGCATCGCGGTCGGTTCCCACGACGCCTCGCCGGTCAGGATCTCCTTGGGCAACTCGTCGCCGATCAGCAGGCCCTTCACATATTTCAGCCCGTCCGCGATCTGGTTCAGCATCAGCCCATCCGGCGAGACGGGCTCGATGGCGAATTCCTTCTTCAGCGAGGCCAGCGTCAGGAAGGCCTCGTTCTTGGCCATGTTGATGGTGACGCCGGGCTGGCTGGTGGTCTGATGCAGCTGGAAACGGATGCCCTCGACCTTATGGAAGAACCAATGGTCGAGCTCGACATGCGTGCGCTGCTCGGGTTCCGGAGTCGAAGAAGTTTCGGCGAGGTCGGACATGACACGCGATCCATGCGGCAATTAGGTTGGATTTTACCTTAATTGTAAGCTGTGTTACGGCCTCAATCGAGGGTCAATATGTAAATAAGATGCTCAAGATTTGTAAGTATCAACTTAAGATCTTGCGGCTCGCTGAGACGGTGATTTCCATTTTTGTGTAACACAACCTGCACTTGCTTGGAATTCAGCCGATCGGCCAGCGTCAACGCAGTCTGCCACGGCACATCCTCATCGCGCTGTCCCTGAATCAGGACTGTAGGTTGCAAAAGGTCGATCGGTGCACGCAAAACCAGGTGCGAACGGGCCTCCTCGATCAGGCCGCGGCTGATGGCGTAGGGTTCGGAACCATAGCAATCGTCGATCAGAACCCGGCCCTGGGACACCAGTTCCGCCTTCTGCGCGTCCGAGAAGGCGGCATGGATCAGATCCTCGGTGAAGTCGGGTGCCGCGGCCAGTCCCATCAATCCGACGACGCGCTGCGGCCGGGCCAGGGCGGCCAGGATCATCAGCCAGCCGCCGAGCGAGGAACCGACCAGAATCTGCGGGCCCTCGGTCAGCTCGTCGAGCGCCGCCACCACATCTTCGGCCCAGGTGCCGATGGTGCCGTCTTCGAATTTGCCCGAGCTGGCGCCGTGGCCGGTCAGGTCGAAACAAAGAAAGGCGCGGCCTTCGGCCCGGCAATGGGCTTCGAGGGCCAGCGCCTTGTTCCCGTTCATATCCGAGCGCAATCCGTGTATGAACACGATCCCGGGGTTTTTTCCAGGGGTCCGGCGGTAGGCGATTGTGGTGCCGTTGCCGCGTGCTAATATCCCGCACGATTCAGTCATAAAGGTCTCTTTTCCTCACAAATGTCTACGGAAGCCCGTACCCATAGCCCTGTCGTGCTGCAGGTCCTGCCCTCCCTGGTGACCGGCGGCGTCGAACGCGGCACCGTCGATATGGCCGCCAGCATGCTCGAAGTGGGCTGGACCCCCCTCGTCGTGTCCAATGGCGGTCCGATGGTTCGCGAGCTCGACCGGCTCGGCGTGAAGCATATCCCATTGCCGGTGCACAGCAAGAAGCCCTGGGTCATCAAGGACAATATCGCGCGCCTGGAAAAGGTGATCCGCGACCATGAGGTCGACATCGTTCATGCCCGCTCGCGCGCGCCGGCCTGGAGCGCCTTTTACGCGGCGCAGAACACCCACACCCATTTCGTGACGACCTTCCACGGCACTTACAATCTCGGCCCGTTCAACCTCAAGCAGCCCTATAACGCGATCATGACGCGGGGCGAGCGGGTGATCGCGATCAGCCATTTCATCGCCGAGCACATGCAGGCGGTCTATCACACCGATCCCGAGAAGATCCGCGTCGTGCATCGCGGCGTCGACATCGACAAGTTCGATCCCGCCAAGGTCAGCCAGGAGCGCATCATCCAGCTGGCCCAGCGCTGGCGCCTGCCCGACGGCTATCCCGTGGTGATGCTGCCCGGCCGCCTGACCCGCTGGAAGGGCCAGGAAGTGCTGATCGAGGCGCTGGCCGTGCTGGGCCGCAAGGATGTCCGCTGCCTGCTGGTCGGTTCCGACCAGGGGCGCACCGACTATACCGACGAGCTGAAGGCGCTGATCAACCGGCGCGGCCTGTCCGAGGTCGTGCATATCGTCGGCGACTGCAACGACATGCCGGCGGCCTATATGCTGACCGACGTAGTGGTGTCGGCCTCGACCGACCCGGAAGCTTTCGGCCGCGTCATCGTCGAGGCCCAGGCCATGGGCCGTCCGGTGGTCGCCACCGACAATGGCGCCGGGCGCGAGAATGTGCTGGATGGCCAGACCGGCCTGCTGGTTCCGCCCAAGGACCCGGCCGCGCTGGCTTTGGCGCTCGACCGCGTGCTGGCGATCGGCCATGACGAGCGGCAGGAGCGCGCCCGCCTGGCCATCGATTTCGTGCGGGAGAACTTCACCCGCAAGCTGATGGGCGAGCGGACCCTGGCGGTCTATGCCGAAGTGCTGGGCCTGGCGGCCCCGCGCACCGAGGCGGCGTGAGCGCGTTCGCAGAAAACGCGCAGCGGACAAGCCAAGCGCATGGAATGCGCGCCCGGCGTCTGAGGGCTGTATGACTCCCCAGCATAGGATTCTGGTGATCAAGCTCTCCGCCCTGGGCGATTTCGTCCAGGCGATGGGGCCGTTCGCGGCGATCCGCGCGCATCATCCCGATGCCAAGATCACGCTGCTGACCACCAAGCCTTATGCGGCGCTGGCCAAGGCCAGTCCCTATTTCGACGAGGTGTGGGTCGATCAGCGGCCCAAGCCGTGGGACGTGCCGGGCATGCTGCGTCTCAGGAAGATGCTGCGCTCGGCCAAGTTCGAGATGGTCTACGACCTGCAGACCTCGGAACGCAGCTCGCGCTATTTCCATCTCGTGCATACCGGCACGCCGTGGTCGGGCATCGCCACCAACGCCTCGCATCCGCATGACAATCCCGACCGCGATCTCATGCACACGCTGGACCGTCAGGCCGACCAGCTGCGGATGGCGGGCATTCTCGAGACCCCGCTGCCGGATCTGTCCTGGGTCGAGCGCGATCTGCGGAAATTCCGCCTGCCGCAGAAATTCGTGCTGATGGTGCCGGGCGGTGCGGCGCATCGTGCCGCCAAGCGCTGGCCGGCCGAACGCTATGGCGCCATTGCCCGCCGATTGGGTGAACGGGGCATCAACAGCGTCCTTATCGGCACCCGGGAGGACAAGGACGCCATCGACGCGGTGCTGGCCTCCAGCAAGACGGCGATGTCGCTGGCGGACCATACCGATCTTTTGGATATTCCCGCCATCGCCCGCCAGGCCTGGGCGGCGATCGGCAACGATACCGGGCCGATGCATCTGGCGGCGGCTGCCGGCTGCCGTTCGGTGGTGCTGTTCTCGAACGAATCCGACCCGGCCCTGTGCGCGCCGCGCGGCCGGGTCGCCATCCTGCGCAAACCCGACCTCGCCCAACTGGAAGTGGACGAGGTCTGGGAAGCTTTGGCAGCTCTTACCACTTAGTCGGTTTCGGGTTCCGCTCGTCGAAGCCCATCTGGTGCCAATAGGGATAGATCGGCTGCGTGCGGCTGGCGGCGTCGAGGCGTCCGATCTGCTCGGCCGACAGCGACCAGCCGATGGCGCCGAGATTCTGCTTCAGCTGGTCCTCGGTGCGCGCGCCGACCACGATGTTGGCGACGGTCGGACGCGACAGCAGCCAGTTCAGCGAGATCTGGGCGACCGTTTTGCCGGTTTCCTTGGCGATCTCGTCCAGCACGTCGACGACATTGTAGAGATACTCGTCATCGACCTGCGGGCCGCCCTGTTCGCCGCCCTGGGTGGCGATGCGGCCGCTGGCCGGTTTTTCGCCGCGGCGGATCTTGCCGGTCAGGCGGCCCCAGCCGAGCGGGCTCCACACCATCAGCCCGACGCCCTGGTCGATGCCCAGCGGCATCAGTTCCCACTCGTAATCGCGGCCGATCAGCGAGTAATAGCCCTGATAGGCGACATAGCGGGCCAGGCCGTATTTCTCGGAGGTGGCCAGCGCCTTCATCAGATGCCAGCCCGAGAAATTCGAGGCGCCGATATAGCCGATCTTGCCGGCCGAGATCAGGTCGTCGAGCGCGCGCAGGGTCTCCTCGACCGGAGTCAGCGCGTCGAAGCCATGCATGAAATAGACATCGATATGATCGGTGCCGAGGCGCTTGAGGCTTGCTTCGGCGGCGCGCACGATGTGATGTCGCGACGAGCCCTTGTCGTTGGCGCCGTCGCCCATCGGGAAGGTGCCCTTGGTCGATATGAGCGCCCGATCGCGCTTGCCTTTCAGCGCCTGGCCGAGAATTTCCTCCGAGGCGCCCTTCGAATAGACGTCGGCGGTGTCGAAGAAATTGACCCCGGAATCGAGGCAGAGATCGACCATGCGCGTGGCTTCGGCGACATCGGTCTGGCCCCAGCGCTGAAAGAACTCGTTGGTGCCGCCGAAGGTGCCGGTGCCGAAGCTGAGCGCCGGCACCTTGAGGCCGGAGCGGCCGAATTGTCTGTATTCCATGATCCGGCTCCTTACTTCAGCAGCTGGGTGAAGGCCTGATAGTCCGGCGAGACGCTGGTATAGACCTTGCCGTTGATGACGAAGGTCGGCGTCGAATGAACGTCGTAGAGCTTCTCGGCGTCGTCCTTGCGGGCCAGGATCTGGTTCAGCAGGGCCTTGTCGGCCAGACAGGCATTGACCTGGTCGCCGCTCATGCCGCCCAGCTTGGCGATGTTCTTCAGGCTTTCCAGCGGCTGCGCGGATTGCAGCCAATTGGCCTGGCTATGGAAGAAGGTCTCGACGAAGGCGTAATAGCGGTCATGCCCGGCGCAATGCGAGATCATCGCCGCCGCTTCCGCCATGCCGTCCCACACATAGTCGCGATAGACCAGTTTGGCCTTGCCGGTATCCAGCCAGTCCTTCTTCAGTTGCGGCCAGACCTTGCCTTCGAACTCGGCGCAGTGCGAACAGGTCAGCGAGGCATATTCGATGATGGTGATCGGAGCGTCGGGCTTACCCAGCGTCTCGTCGATCGGCCAGGTCTTGTCGGCGGCGGCGAGAACGGGAGTGGCAGCCAGGAACAGCAGCGAGAACAGTAATTTACGCACGGAGGCCTCCGGGGGGATTGAGTGCGATTACCTTAGTTTTCTTTAAGGCCCTGGACCAGCCCCATCAGGCCCGCAGGATTCATCGCATCGACCATGGCGGACGGTATCAGGATCGTGGCGCCGCGCTCCTTGGTGGTCTCGTAGACGATGTTCATGGCGCGCAGCTGCAGGGCCACCGGGTTGGTGCCGTAAAGATTGGCGGCGTCGAGGAATTGCTGCGCCACCGCCGCTTCGGCGGAACCGAGGATGACGCGGGCTTCCTTCTCGCGCTCGGCCTGGGCCTGGCGGCTCATCGCGTCCTGCAGTCCGGCCGGGATCGACACGTCGCGGATCTCGACCGAGATCACCGAGATGCCCCATTCGGCGGTCTTGGCGCCGATGGTGTCCTTGAGATAGGCGTCGGCCTTCTCGCGCTGGGACAGCAGGGCGGAGAGGGGCGAGGAGCCGATGGTCTCACGCAATGTGGTCTGCGAGACGCGCTCGATGGCGCTGCGGTAATCGACGATCTCCATCGCCGCCCGCTCGGTGTCATGGACCTGCCAGAACACGATGGCGTCGACATTGACCGGCACCGTGTCGCGGGTCAGCGCCTGCTCGGCGTTGAATTCGGTGGTCTGGATGCGCTGGTCGATCCAGGATGCCACCTCGTCATAGAAGGGCACGATCCAGAACAGGCCGGGGCCGGAGATCGACCGCAGCCTGCCGAGACGCAGCACGATGCCTTTTTCCCACTGATTGGCGACCATCAAGGTTTTCGGGATCAGCACGGCTATTCCCAGCAGCACCGCGGGGACGGCATAAGCCATCGGCGGCAGCAGCAGGAACCGGGTCAGCAGGAAGGTGGCGAGCGCGGCGGCGCCGAACAGGCCGCTCAGCAGCTTCACCAGCGGATTGGTGTCGCGATAACCCGAGGAGAAGGCGTTTTTCACGAAGGATACGGCCATGATTTCAGACTCCCTTGCACAGGCGGAGAATGCGGTGGGCGAGTTCGGCCGGGGCGAAGCCGGCTTCCAGGCTGCGCGCGATGGCGGCCAGCGCCATCCGGTCGAGCGGGTCGGCATCTATTGGCGCGGGCGAGGGGTGGTTGGCGACGAACGAGCCACGCCCGCGCACCAGGTCGATGGCGCCCCGGCGCTCCATCTCTTCATAAGCGTGACGGACGGTGTTGAGATCCACCTTCAGCGCCACGGCGACTTCCCGCATGGTCGGCAATTGGCTGCCCCGCGCCAGAGCGCCGGTGGCGATGGCGGCGAGGAACTGCTCGCGGATCTGCACATAGATCGGCACGCCGTCGTCGCGCAGAGTGAGCTGGGTCAGGAAATCGTGCGTGTGTGTATGCATTAACTCATACAATGCGCGCGGGCCGCGACATTGTCAAACGAACCGCCGCCCGCATTCCTTGACAGCTTGGCCAAACTCCTTAATGTCGCCAGTTCCCTAACTTCAAGGAATGAGAGTTCGCCATGGTCGCCATTACCCTGCCCGATGGATCTGTCCGCTCTTTTGACGGGCCGGTGACGGGCACTACCGTGGCGGCCTCGATCGGCGCCGGCCTGGCCAAGGCGGCGCTGGCCATCCGCATCGGCGAGGACATGAAGGACCTCGAGGCGATCATCGACCGCGACGTCAAGCTGTCGATCGTCACCGCCAAGGATGCCGACGCCCTCGAATTGCTGCGCCACGACGCGGCGCATGTGATGGCTGAGGCGGTCAAGGAGCTCTATCCCGAGACCCAGGTCACCATCGGCCCGGCCATCGAGAACGGCTTCTATTACGATTTCTCGCGCGCCACCCCGTTCACGCCCGACGATCTGGTCAAGATCGAGCAGCGCATGCACGAGATCGTCGACCGAGACGAGAAGATCGTCCGCGAAGAGTGGGAGCGCGACGCCGCGGTCAAGTTCTTCGAAGGCATGGGCGAGAAGTACAAGGCCGAGATCATCGCCGGCATTCCCGCCGACCAGCCGATCGGTCTCTACCGCCAGGGCGCGTTCATCGATCTGTGCCGCGGTCCGCATCTGCCGACCACGAAGAAGCTTGGCCATGCCTTCAAGCTGATGAAGGTGGCCGGCGCCTATTGGCGCGGCGATTCCAAGAACGAGATGCTTCAGCGCATCTACGGCACCGCCTGGTTCGACCAGAAGCAGCTCGACGCCTATCTGCTGATGCTGGAAGAGGCCGAAAAGCGCGATCACCGCCGCCTGGGCCGCGAGATGAATCTGTTCCACCAGCAGGAAGAGGCGGTCGGCTCGGTGTTCTGGCACCCCAAGGGCTGGACCCTGTGGCGCACGGTCGAATCCTATATGCGCCGCCGGCTGGAGAAGAACGACTACCAGGAGGTCAAGACCCCGCAGATGCTCGACCGCGCGCTGTGGGAAGCTTCGGGCCACTGGGACAAGTTCCAGGCCAACATGTTCACCGTCCACACCCAGGACGACCGCACGCTGGCCATCAAGCCGATGAATTGCCCGTGCCATGTGCAGATCTTCAAGACCGGCATCACCAGCTATCGCGACCTGCCGCTGCGCATGGCCGAGTTCGGCTCGTGCCATCGCTATGAGCCGTCGGGCGCGATGCACGGCATCATGCGCGTGCGCGCCTTCACCCAGGACGACGCGCACATCTTCTGCACGCCGGACCAGATCACCAGCGAGACCATCGCTTTCTGCGAACTGTTGAAAGACGTCTACGCCGATTTCGGCTTCACCGACGTCAAGGTGAAGTTCTCGGATCGTCCCGCCCTGCGCGCCGGTTCCGACGAGGTGTGGGACAAGGCTGAGAAGGCGCTGCTGGAGGCTTCGGCCGCCGCCGGGATCGAAACCATCCTCAATCCGGGCGAGGGCGCCTTCTATGGCCCGAAGCTCGAATTCGTCCTGCGTGACGCCATCGGCCGCGACTGGCAGTGCGGCACGCTGCAGGTCGATTTCGTGCTGCCCGACCGCCTCGACGCCCATTACATCGGCGAGGACGGCGCCAAACATCCTCCGGTGATGCTGCACCGCGCGATCCTCGGCTCGTTCGAGCGCTTCCTCGGCATCCTGATCGAGCATCACGCCGGCAGGTTCCCGATGTGGCTGGCCCCGGTGCAGGTGGTGATCGCCACCATCACCAACGAGGCCGACGATTACGCCAAGGCCGTTCTGGCGCGCCTGAAAGCTGCGGGAATCCGCGCCGAACTCGATCTTCGCAACGAGAAGATCAACTATAAGGTCCGCGAACATTCCCTGGCCAAGGTCCCGGTCATGCTGGTGGTCGGCAAGAAGGAGGCCGAGAACCAATCTGTGGCTCTGCGGACTTTGGGCGGCGCGAACCAAGAAATCCTTGCGCTGGAAGATGCGATTGTTAAAATCGCGTCGGACTCGACTCCGCCCTCGGCGTGAGTCGTTTCTGGCGTTCAAATTATCTTAGGAGAGTTTCATACCCCGTCCACCCATGACTGCGCCGAAGGACCAGGACGGTCCGCGCGTGAATAACGAAATTGACTCCCGCACCATCCGGCTGATTGATGCCGATGGAGAGATGGTTGGAGTCGTTTCTCTGCGAGAGGGTCTGGAAATGGCGGCTGAGGTCGGACTCGACCTCGTCGAAGTGTCGCCCAATGCCGATCCGCCGGTCTGTAAGATTCTCGACTTCGGAAAATTCAAGTACGAAGCCCAGAAGAAGAAGAACGAGGCCCGCAAGAAGCAGAAGGTCATCGAGGTCAAGGAGGTGAAACTCCGCCCGAACATCGACGACAACGATTACGATGTGAAGATGCGCGCCATGCGCAAATTCCTCGGCGAGGGCGACAAGGTGAAGATTACGCTCCGCTTCCGCGGCCGCGAAATGGCTCACCAGCATCTGGGCATGCAGCTGCTCGACCGGGTGCGCGAACAGCTGGACGATCTGGCCAAGATCGAGAGCATGCCGCGCATGGAAGGCCGGCAGATGGTCATGATCGTGGCGCCCCGCTGATGAGCGGCGAGGGCGTTTCGATTACCAAGGCGGATGGAATTCTCTCCATCCGCTTTTCCCGCCCCGACAAGAAGAACGCCATCACCCGGGCCATGTATCTCGCCATGGCCGAGGCGCTGCTGTCGATCGACAATACGGTCCGGGCGGTCCTGTTCTCGGGCGAGGGCGACAGCTTCTCGGCCGGCAACGATCTGAAGGATTTCCTGGCGGCGCCGCCCCAGGACGACAATCACCCCACCATCCATTTCATCCGCGCGCTGCCCAAGGTGCCTGTGCCGATGGTCGCCGCCGTGCAAGGCTCGGCGGTGGGGATCGGCACGACCTTGCTGCTGCATTGCGATCTGGTGATCGCGGCGACCAACGCCGTGTTCGCGCTGCCCTTCACCAAGCTGGGCCTGGTGCCCGAGGCCGGCAGCTCGCTGCTGCTGCCGCAAGTGATGGGCTATCAGCGCGCCGCCCGCCTGCTGCTGCTGGGTGACAGCTTCTCCGCCGCGGAGGCCGAACGCTTCGGCCTGGTCAGCCAACTGGTCGAACCCGATCAGCTGGAGCCCGCGACGCAGACGGTGATCGGCAAGTTGCGCGCTCTGCCGGCGTCGGCCCTGCGTGCCACCAAGGCGCTGATGCAGTCGGATTCCGGCCGCACGATGTCGCGCATCGACGAAGAGCTGACCGTCTTCAAGGAACGGCTGACCTCGCCGGAGCTCAAGGAAGCGGCCACAGCTTTCCTGGAAAAGCGTCAGCCCGACTTCAGCAAATTTAATTAACACCAAGACCACCAAGCCGGCGTGCCGCTCAGGCCGCTTGGTGCCCTTGGTGTTGAAGCGCCCTTTATTGCCGTTCCGGCATCGTCACCACGAGGCCGTCCAGGGCCTCGGTCACAGCCATCTGGCAGGACAGGCGGGAATTGGTCTCGGCGCCGCGCACGAATTCCAGCATCGATTTCTCGCTGTCTTCCGGGCCGGTGACCTTGGCGACCCAGGCCGGGTCGACATAGACGTGACAGGTGGCGCAGGCGCAATTGCCGCCGCAATCGGCGTCGATGCCGGGAACGCCGTTGCGGACGGCCCCCTCCATCACCGACTGGCCGGGCGGCACGTCGATGCTGTGCCGGGTACCGTTGAACTCAACATAAGTAATGCGTGCCATTCAGGTTCCTCGAAGACGAGATCGGCTGTTATAGGGCCAGATAGGCGCAGCTGCGCCTCCCGGTCAAGAGCGTAAGCGCGGCGTAAAAAACGCGGGCAAACCCGTCTCGATATTTTACACGAAAAAGACGTAGAGTTCCTGCGTCCCCTCCGAGGGGCCGATTCCCGGCTCCTCCATTCCTTCTTCGAAGGACCACACCATGTTGTCCCTGTTGTCTCAGCACAATGGCGGCCTGCTCACTGTCGGCGGCGCCGCCGCCTTCCTGTTCCTCATCGTTCTGCTGATCTTCTGGCAGAAGATCCTGTGGCTGTTCGGCGTGATCCTGGTGCCCAACGATTCGATCGGTCTGGTCACCAAGAAATTCGCCCTGTTCGGCAATGCCACCCTGCCCGACGGGCGTATCGTCGCCCTGGGCGGCGAGGCCGGCCAGCAGGCCGACACCCTGGCGCCCGGCCTGCATCTCGGCCTGTGGCCCTGGCAGTATCAGATCGTGATGAACAAGTTCCTGATCGTTCCGCCCGACCAGATCGGCGTGGTGGTGGCCCGCGACGGCAATCCGCTGCCGACCGGGCGCATCGTCGGCCGGCCGGTCGAGTGCGATTTCTTCCAGGATGCCCGCGCCTTCATCGAGGCGGGCGGTGAGCGCGGTCCGCAAATGACGGTGATCCCGCCGGGCAGCTATCGCATCAACGAATTGCTGTTCGAGGTGGAACTGGCCGACGCGGTCACCATTCCGCCGGGCAAGCTCGGCATCGTCGAGGCCCTGGATGGCTTATCCCTGCCGGCCGGCCGCATCATCGCCCGCTCGGTCGAGTGCGACAGTTTTCAGGATGGCGGCGCCTTCATCGCCGCCGGCGGCCAGCGCGGCCCGCAGATGAATGTCGTGCCGCCGGGCAGCTATCGCATCAACCCGTTATTGTTCAGTGTCACCATGACCGATGTGCTCGATATTCCGCAGAACCGTCTCGGCATCGTCACCACCCGCGAGGGTGCGGCGCTGGGGACCGGTGAAATCGCCGGTCCCCAGATCGAGGGGCATAACGGGTTCCAGGACCCGCAGGCCTTCCTCGACAGAGGCGGCATGAAGGGCCTGCAGGAACAGGTTCTGCTGGCCGGGCGCTATTTCATCAATCCGCGCTTCGCCACCGTCGAGATCATCGACATGGTCGAGGTGCCGATCGCCCATGTCGGCGTGGTGATCGCCTTCGTCGGCAAGGATGGCCGCGACGTCACCGGCGAAGACTTCCGCCACGGCAATCTGGTCAGCCGCGGCGAGAAGGGCGTGTGGGTAACCCCGCTCGATCCGGGCCGCTACGCCATCAACCCCTACACCCATAATGTGCGGGCGGTGCCGACGGCGAATGTGGTGCTGAACTGGGCGGACGGTAAGACCGAGGCGCATAAGCTCGATGCCAATCTCTCGACCATCGCGGTCAGGTCTGGCGACGGCTTCCGCTTCAATCTCGACGTCTCGCAGATCATCCATATCCCGGGCAAGGATGCGCCCAAGGTGATCGCGCGGTTCGGTTCGGTGGAGAATCTGGTGACCCAGGTGCTTGAGCCTACCATCGGCAATTACTTCCGTAACGCGGCGCAGGATTCGGACATCATCGATTTCCTGCGCAACCGGTCGGAACGCCAGGGGCAGGCCCGCCGCGCCATCGAAAGCGCCCTGCGCGATTATGACGTCGGCGCCGTCGACACCCTGATCGGCGATATCTCGCCGCCGGAAGCGCTGATGAAGACGCTGACCGACCGCAAGATCGCCGACCAGGAACGGGTCACCTTCGAGACCCAGGTGGCGGCCCAGGCGGTGCGCCAGAAGCTGGAGCAGGCGACCGCCCTGGCCAATACCCAGGCCCAGGTGGTCGACGCCGAACGCCGCGTTTCGATCGCCGAATATGACGCGCATAGCGCGGTCAAAAAGGCGGAGGGCGAGGCCAAGGCCAAGTCGATCAATGCCGAGGCCGATGCCCGCGTGCTCGATCTGATCGGTCAGGCCGAGGCCGGCAAGACCCTGGCGGTCGGTGAAGCCGAAGCCGAGGTGATCGGCCGCAAGATCGCCTCGATGGACCCGGCCAATTACGCCCTGGTCCAGGTCGCCGAGGCGCTGGCGAAAGCCGGCGTCAAGCTGGTCCCCGACGTGGTGGCCGGCGGCGGCGAGGGCGGCCATGGCGGATTGGTCGATGCGCTGCTCGCGCAGCTGATCCGCAACAAGGCGGCGTAAGGTATGGAGGCGAGGCTTGCAAATCGGCGGCCTCGCCTTTATAACCTCCGCTTCCGTTGGGTGGGCGAGGCTTGTAAGGGCATGCCTCGGCGCCTGGATATCGTACTGAACCTATTTGAAAGGTCTGCGAAAAATGCCCAAGATGAAGACCAAGAGCGCGGCCAAGAAGCGGCTCCGCCTGACCGGTACCGGTAAAGTTCGTGCTAACGTGGCGTTCAAGCGCCACTGCCTGTCCGCCAAGACGTCGAAGATGAAGCGCCAGGCGCGCGGCACCTTCATCGTCGCCGAGGTCGATGCCCCGGCGGTCAAGAAGCATTACCTGCCGTACGGAGGCTGATAAATGGCTCGTGTTAAGCGGGGCGTAACCACGCACGCCCGTCACCGTAAGATCATCAAGCTGGCCAAGGGCTACCGCGGCCGCAGCAGCACCAATTTCCGCATCGCCATCGAGCGCGTGGAAAAGGCGCTGCGTTATGCCTATCGCGATCGCCGCAATCG
>JAJPHO010000188.1 GCA_021325215.1 Alphaproteobacteria bacterium | reverse complement strand
TGGAACATCGCCTGGACGTCGAAGAACAGATCGTCGCGCAGCGCCATCTCGTTGCGGGCGATGATGGTGAAGTAGTTGTTGGCGTCGCTCTGGAAGCCTTCGCTGGGGGCGAAGTTCGCGGTATAGCCGTTCTGGTCGATCAGATATTGCGGCGTCGGCGAGGTCTGCACCATGCCGTGGAACGAATTGTCGATGATGGTCAGCTCGGCCTTGTCGAGCCCGTCATTGTAGGGCTTCACGATATTGGCCAGGAAGTTCTTGGTCTGGCTGTGGGTGTAGTCGACGAAGCCGTTGGTCCAGCTCTGGTCGTACAGCACCAGGGCCTTCAGCGAATCCGGATCGTCGCTGAACAGCCTGCCGGTGTTAGCCTCGAAGCCGACATGCTGGGTGCTGAAGCTGCCGACGCCGTAATTGAAGTCGGTATAGCGGTTATCGGTCGCTTCCTTGGTGGTGTAGTTGATGGTGCCGCCCACCGTGCCGAAGCCCTGCTTGTCCGGCGGGGCGACGCCCGGATAGACGTCGGCGCCCTGGGTTTCGATCAGGGTCAGCGGTCCGCCGAACTGGTTGAAGCTGCCCGCACCCGACAGCAGGCCGGTCATCGGCATGCCGTTGATGGTCTGCGAGATTTCAAGCTCACGCTCGCCGCGGATGGCCAGCGTCTCGGTGCCTTGGCCGAAACCCTGGGAATAGGAGGTGACCGAGGGGGTCATGTTCAGCAGGGTTTCGAGCGAACCGGTGACGGTGCCCGCGGCTTCGATGTCGGATTTCTTGATTTCGGAAGTGGCGCCGGTGATGTCCGCATCCTTCAGCAGCAGGCGCTGCTGGGTGATGGTGATCTCTTCGACCGGTTTGGACGACTGATCGTCAGCCAGGGCGAAGCCGGGTGCTGCGGCCAAAGCGAGGATGGATGCTGCCATCAGGCGAGAGCGCCTGGAGACGGAACGGGGGGAAAGCTGCACTGACATGGCAAATACTACCTTCAAGCGAATCCCGACGAGCAAATAAAACCTCTCCTTTCGGACTCCGCGATGCGAAATCCGTGCTGTTGGTCGTCAGTTTGTTGATGTAATCAGGGTGAATAGTGAGTAATAAAATTACCGAGTTCTACGCCGTCTACTCCAAAGCCCTAAGCACGGTTATTCGGCCAGCGCCACCCACACTGGACGATATGAACCCTATCTTTGGCTTTCACAAAACTGCAATGGAAGATCTTGCGCAGTTTTCGTTGAGTTTTGCGGTCGAGCGGCATTATCCGCCCCGCTGTGGCGCATGGGCAACAGAAGCTGAGACCCGGTCTTAGCTTTCAGGCTGCGATACGGTCCCGCCCGATCAGCGCAAGGCCCTCGGCGACCGAGACGAACTCGCCGCCGCCCGACACCTTCCCGGCGCCGAAACGGCTTTCGAACAGCGCCCGGACGGCCGGCACGAAAGAGGTGCCCCCGGTCAGGAACACGCGGTCGACGCCCTCCGCGGCGAGGCCGGCCTGCTCCAGCGCTTCGTCGATGCCGGTTGCCAGGCGGCGCAGATCGGGCGCGATCCAGCTTTCGAAATCCTGGCGGGCGATGGTCTGCTCGACGACGAAATCCTCATGGGCGAAGCGCAGAACCGCGCTGTCGGCATGCGACAATTCCGCCTTCACGCCGCTGACCGCCTGGTAGAGCTGATAGCCGACCTCGTCCTCGATCAGCTTGATCAGAGTGTGCAGGCGCTCCGGATGGGTGCTGGTCGAGGCCACCGTGGCGATGTCGCGCAGGGTGCGGGGTGCGCGCATCAGCGACAATTTGTGCCAGCGCGCGAAGCCGGTGAAATAGTCCGGCGGCACCGGCAGGCCGCTCTGGCCCATGGCGGTGCTATAGGTGTCGTTTTTGCCCAGCAGCGGCGAGATGACATTGTCGATGATGCGGTAATCGAACATGTCGCCGGCGATGCCGACGCCGGAATAGCCCAGCGCGGTGACGCGCCGCTGGCCGGCCGGATCGAAGCGCATCACCGAGAAATCGCTGGTCCCGCCGCCGAAATCGCCGACCAGCACGGTGGCCGGTCCGTCCAAACCATGGGCGAAGCGATAGCCCGCGCCTTCCGGCTCCAGGGCGACGTCGATCTCGGGGAAGCCGGCCTGGGCGAAAGAGCGGCGCAGTCTTTCCTCGCCGAACGCGTCGTCGGCGAAATCGCCGGCGAAGCGGACCGGGCGGCCGGCCACCACGTGATAGCCCTGATAGTCGTCGCCCAGCAGCGCGCGCAGGAACATCGCGACCAGCGTCTCCAGGCTGAACTGGCGGCCGGAGATGCTGGTCTGGCTGAAGCTGCGCTGCGCCAGATAGGACTTCATCGACATGATCAGCCGGCTGTCCAACGGATCTTCCAGATAGGATTCGATGGCGAACGGGCCGGCGGCATGATTCAGCGCGGTGCCGGTGCGGCTCTCCTCGGCCCAGAAGCACAACAGGGTGCGGAAGGTTTCGACCTCCGACGCGCCGACCGGAATGCGCCGGGTGCGCGCGCTGCCGTCGGGCTGGAGGATGGAGACCACGCTGTTGGTGGTGCCGAAATCGATGCCGAGAATGGGTTTCATGACGCAAGGCCATAACCGAACCGGCGGAAAAAGCCAAGAAGCGGGCTATGGATTCGATACCCCCCTTTTGCGCAGGAAGGGGATATCGATGAGCGGACTGGAGGTCGATCATGCATCTGAAGACCGCGAAGGCTATCGCAATGGGCTTGCTTCTCACTCTTCTGGGCACCGCCGCTCACGCCGAGGACCGGCTGGCGGTGGTCGAATTATTCACGTCCCAGGGCTGCAGTTCCTGCCCGCCGGCCGATGCGCTGCTCGGCGAGCTGGCCCGGCGCGGCGATGTGATCGCCTTGGCCTATCATGTCGATTATTGGGACAATCTGGGCTGGAAAGATCCGTTCGCCTCGCATTCCGGCACCGAACGCCAGCGCCTCTATGCGCGCAGCCTGGGCCTGTCCGGCCTTTATACGCCGCAGATGGTGGTGGATGGCGCGGTCGACGTGGTGGGGTCGGACCGCCGTTCCGTCCTGGCGGCGGTCGGCGGAGCGCGCCAGGGCGCCGGCGTCCAGCTGACCCGCGAGGAGGGCAAGCTGAAGGTCGCCGTCGCGGCGCAGAAGGGCGCCCCGGAAGCGGACATCGTGCTGGTCGCCTATGCGGAGGAGGCCGAGACCAAGGTTCAGCGCGGCGAGAATGCCGGCCGTTCGCTGAAGGAATATTCCATCGTGCGCGGTGTCTATCCGCTGGGGCGCTGGAAAGGCGATCCGGCCAGTTTCACCATCGATCTCGGCACGGTCGCCCCCGACGCCACGGCGGTGGCGGTGCTGGTGCAGGCTTCGGGGCCGGGGCGTATCCTGGGCGCGGCCAAGGCGAAGATCCGGCCGGAATAAGAGAGCGCGGTCGGGCGTCCCAGGGAGATGGCTTCCGAGACCCACCGAAACGGTTTTACCGCCTTGAGGCTGCTGTGCGCGTTCGGCGTGCTGGTCACGCACAGCTATGGCCTGCTGGGCGACCGGGCCGAGCCTCTCTACCGGATCTCGGGATTGGTCGCGTTCGGGAGTGTCGGGGTGGACGGATTTTTCGCCATCAGCGGATTCCTTGTCTGCTCCTCGCTTTTGCGCAATCCCTCGGCGGCGATCTATCTCCGGAACCGGCTGCTGAGACTGGTTCCCGCTTTGGCGGTTCTGGTGCTGGCGCTGGTTCTGGTCCTGGGGCCGCTCGCCACCTCGGCTCCCGATTATTGGCGTGACCCGGCGACCTGGCGCTTTCTCGGCACCGTGACGATCTATGGCGTTCAGCAGCATCTGCCCGGCGTCTTCACGGACAATCCGACCCCGCTGGTGGACGGTTCGCTGTGGACGCTGCCGATGGAACTGACCTGCTATCTGCTGCTGCTTGCCCTGCATCGCGGCCGCCTGCTCACCGTCCGAGGCCTCGGCGCCTTGGTCGTCCTGCTGCTGGCGCTTCATCTCGGCGGCGTCTTTCCGGCGCATCGCCTCCTGCTGCGGATGGATGTGATGCGGCTCGACCGTTTCGCCGTGCTGTTCTTCACCGGCGCGCTGTTCGCCGCGCTGGGCGATCGCGCCCGCTATGGTCTGGCGCGGGCGGGCGGGGCATTCCTGCTCGTCGCCATCGCCGCGCTGCCGCAGCGCCAGGCCCTGTTCGAGCTGATCTATCTGCCGGTCCTGCCCTATCTGCTGATCTGCCTGGGCAAGTCGGTCGAACGGGCGGCCTGGCTCAATGATTGGGACGCGTCATACGGCGTGTATCTGTATGGCTATCCCGTCCAGCAAGGGCTGATTGCCCTTTTCGGCGGCGGCATAGGCACGGCTGCGCTCACCCTGATCGCCGCGCCGATAACCCTGCTGTTGGGAGTGCTCTCCTGGCGCGTGGTCGAACGCCCGGCCTTGTCCCTGAAGAATGATCCGTTCGGGCATGAATTTGCGCTGCCCCGGCATTAATCGCCGGGCCCGTCGAGGATAGCTTTCCAACATGTGGTTTTCCCTAACGGAAAGAGACTGAAAATGAAGTACGGAATTTCGAAGATGGTTGCCGTCGCCGTGATGGCTGTTGGCGTGCAGGCCGCTCAGGCCGGCGATTTCCTCAGCACCGTTCCGGTCGTCCATGTCGCCGTGCCGGTGGTCGAAAGCCAGGCCCAGCTGGCCGATACCCTGCGCGAACAGGGCTTTGGCGAGATCGCCCTGGCGGATGCCGCCCCGACCTTCACCGCGCCGCATCCGGAACTGAACCCGGCCCGCATCGCGCATCCGGAAGCGACTCCGGTCCGCGCCGGCTGGAACGGCACCGCCGTCAAGGACGGCCAGACCGTCGAGGTCTATGCCGACGTCCGGTGACTGCCGGAAGAAACGCCGCGGTGCATTGCGCCGCGGCGTTTCTCAATGGCTCGGTGAAGTAAAAAAAACTAAATACGCCTTTAAAATAAATTGCTTTAAATTGCGTTAGTCGTCGCTAATCATAAAAGGAGTTCTTGGGGATCAAGTATTATTAATGAGGGGGATTTATTTGAAAATATCAATAATTTCCCTGCTTCTTTTGGTAAGCGCGATTTTTCAAAATTACGCTGGATGCGGAACGGTGGATCGAATTTCGATCAGAGATTTAGATCCTTCCTTGGTGAGCTCTTTTCACCGCCCGGGTGCGACGCCCTATCCTGCGGACAATCCCCACACCGCGGAAAAATACAGCTTTCCGCCTCGATCACGGAGATCGGCCGTCAGGTCGAGCACTCCGCCGATATTTCGCGAGCCGCATTAAGGACCACATGTGCGGTGAAATCGCTGTCGGAAATGGCAGCCGAGCTGCGGAATCGCATCGATGCCTTTCTGGCGGACGTGCGGAACGCCTGACGGCGATGCTACGCTGTCCGAGGCACTCGGCCAGTTCGTACTCTCAGCCACTGTGACGCGGACGCCACGATGCATTTTATTCGAAAATTGCCACCTCTTACCGCCATCAAGGCGTTCGAAGCCGTCGCGCGTCATCGCAGCGTGACCCTGGCCGCGGCCGAATTGTGCGTGACGCCGGCGGCCGTGAGCCAGCAGATCAAGGTGCTCGAGCAATATTTCGAGCGCCCGCTGTTCCGCCGACACGCTTCCGGCCTGGTTCCGACCGATGAGGCGCGGAGCTATCTGGTCCATGTGTCGCGCGCTCTCGATGGGCTGCATGTGGCGTCCGAGCATTTGCGCAAGATCCACCATACCGGCGTGGTGCGGATCAGCATCCTGCCGTCCCTGGCGTCGCGCTGGCTCGCTCCGCGCCTTGGCCTGTTCAGCCGGCGCTTCCGCAATATCGAACTCGACATCGTTTCGGAATTGCAGCCGGTGGATCTGGTGCGCAGCAATTATGATCTCGCCGTGCGCTATGGCTCCGGTAATTATCCCGGCCTGCGGGTCGATCATCTGATGACCGAGACCCTCTTTCCGGTGTGCAGTCCCAGGCTGCTCAATGAAGGGCGGGGATTGCACGCCCACGCGGACCTGGCCGGCCATTGCCTGCTGTCCGAACTGATCAAGCCCGCCGAGCCGGCGTCGGATGAGTGGCTGAGTTGGGAGCCCTGGCTGAAATCCTGGGGGCTCGACCCGACCTGCTTCACGCACCGGATTTCCATGAGCGACACGGCGGCGATCCTGACCGCCGTCGAAGCGGGTGGCGGCGTGGCGATCGGGCGCAGCCAGCTGCTGCAGGAGCAGATCGCTACCGGCCGTCTGGTCACGCTGTTCGATGTGCGCCGGACCAGTTCGCTCGGATATTTCGTCGTTTCCCACAGCGCGACGGGGGATCTGCCGCGCGTCTCGGCGGTGCGCGACTGGCTGCTCGACGAGGGCGGCTTGTCAGCCAGCGCTTTACCGGAAGTCGAGGCGGAGTAGAAGTTGAAAATCTTCCAGATTTAAGAAAAACTATAATAAGTATTTAAAATAACTTCGGCTAATTTTCCTTACTTTTGATTGGAGTTGTATAAAATTAATTTATAATAAGGCCAGGGTGGACCTCGTAAAGAGCCCGTGCATATCGCGGAGGGGGCAATGCGACGTCGTGACTGGTCTGGAATTGGGCCTGGAAAGAGCTTTGCTCTCATCCTTTTCTTTTGCGCGAGCGTCGCGCGAGCGGATGATTATCTGTCGCTGGTCACCGAATATTCGCCTCCCTACAGCATGACGGTGCAGGGAGAAGAGGCCGGCATCGCCACCAATATCGTCAGGGCCATCCTGGGCCAGGCGCAGATCGGGTACCACATAAGGGAATATCCCTGGAGCCGCGCCTATCACGAGGCATTGCTCCATTCCAATACCTGCGTTTATCTGACCACCATGACCGAGCGGAGAAAGCCGCTGTTCAGATGGGTCGGGCCCATTGTTCGCGACAGTTGGGTGGCATTCGCGATTGAAACCAACACGGTCCGGATCGGCAGTCTCGACGATCTTAACGCCTATCGCCTCGGCACGTCGCTGGGCAGCGCCCGCTCGGCCTTCCTCAGCGATAACAATCTGGCGCCTCATGAGGTGCTGACCGACGAGCTCAATATCAACATGCTGGAAAACGGCCGGATCGATTTCTGGGTAGCGTCGCAGAGGCGCGGCGAATATCTGATCCGCAGCCACAGGGTGGACAATATCCGCCCGGTATTCTCGCTAAGCCGCGTCGAATATTACCTTGCCTGCAACAAGAACACGCCAAGTGCCGTCATCGACAGGTTGAACGATGCGATCCAGGCACTGGGTGAGGGGCGGCGGGAGGATGCTCTCAACGCCGATATGCTGACGCTTTTGCGGTGATGTTCAGCGAACCGAAAGGTGCTTCGCGGATGGTACGGACTAAGGGTTTTATACCGGCAGTGGCGCGCAATATCGCTTTGATCGGCGCGCTCGGCTTACCGGCCTGCGCCGGTTCCGCCGCCCAGTCGCTCGATATCACCACCGAAGATAAGGCACTCGTCCGGCAGCGGTCGGAACGTACCCGGCTGATCAGGGCCGGTCCGCCTCGGTCGCCGTCGGGCCGGATGCAGGCGATGTCTGGCTCGGGAAAAACAATTCGACGCTGATCCAAATGGCCAGCGCGGTCATCAGGATCACCGTCCACGAGCTGGTTATCCGGAGGTTCGCGGCGGCCCCGGCAGGGGCTTCCGGCGCGGCTGGCCGGCGGGGCAGGCGAGCGACCAGACACTCGGCGACGATTTTGGCATCCGTTGCCGATGCTGTCCGGTCGGGCATCCGCTCGATCAGCGTCGCCAGCCGGCGTGCCGCGGCCGATCTCGGCAGATTGGCCAATTGGAAGGCTTCCGTCCGGGGATCGATGCCGAGCCGGCCCAGCATCGAAATCACGCTGAGCCGTCCGTTTCGCTCTTCGCCGATCGAGGCGCCGAGAAAATCATCGAACTCGGTGGCCGGGGACCAGCCGGACGCGGCTCGCATACGGCTATTCATGCCATACACGATGCCCTTCCTCATGGTCTCCCCGATAGTGGTCGCTCCGGTACCGATCGCCGGTCCCTTCGCCCAAGGGCTCCACCACGCAGGCTGACAGCGTCAGCAGAATCGCCGCGAAGACGGCGAATAATGCGGATCTCATGATCGGCTCCTCAATAGTGAATGGCGATGTCGACGACCCGGTTGCCCGCCGCCGCTACGCCGCCGCCCGTCTGCTGGTCCTGATGCGCTTCGCCGGTCCAGCGCGTTTCGACATGGTCGGCCGGAATTTTGTCGTCATAGACCAGCGCATCGCGCACGGCGTCGGCACGCTGATGCGACAGGTGCATGTTGTAATCCGGGCCGCCGACGCTGTCGGTCTTGCCGATGACTGTCGCGAACGAGTGAGGGTGCTGTTTCAGGAAAAGGGCCGCATCGTCGATGGCGCCCTGACCGTCGGACGGGATCGCGGAACTGTCATTGTCGAAATGGACCTTGTACCAGGCGATCTGCGGGTGAGGGGCATCCGGCGGCCGTGTCTGGGAGCACGCTCCCAGCAGGGCGATGATGCCTATCGCGGCGAACCGCTGCCATGGGAGTGTGCGTAGTGCCATTGGTGCCTCCATCGGACCAAGCTGCCGGTATTCGAATAATTATTCATGATGACTTTTCTCCAGTCGATTAAGAGTAATCTATCGAATATTGTGGTTTTCACCAGACTCGGGAAATACGCACAAAGAAATTATTTCAGCCAGGTGACGATCATCGCCACCGCTGTCGCCGCCATGATGATGGTCGCCGCCCAGCCGACGATCCTGAGAGCGGGGGGCAGCGTGTAGGCGGCCATGATGCTGGGGCGCGCCGCCATATGCATCATGGCGGTCATGATCGGCACGGCGGCCACGCCGTTCAGGACGGCGCTCCAATACAACGCCTTGACGGGATCGATGGCGGTGAAATTCAACCCGGCGCCGATCGCCGTCGCCGCCGCGATCAGGCCATAGAAGATCTTGGCCCGCGACGGGCGCCGCGCCAAGCCGACATGCCATGAAAACAGCTCTCCCACGGCGTAGGCGGCGGACCCGGCCAGAACCGGCAGCGTCAGCATGCCGGTGCCGATGATGCCGGCAGCGAAAACGGCGAAGGTGAACGGGCCGGCCACCGCCCGAAGCGCTTCGGCGGCCTGGGCGGAGGTGTCGATGTCGGTGACGCCGTGGGCATGCAGTGTGGCCGCGGTGGTGATGACGATGAAGAGCGCCACGATATTCGACAGCGCCATGCCGAGATAGGTATCGATACGGATGCGGACGAATGCCGCCCGGGCCTGCTCGGGCGCCCGGATCAGCGGTCGCGACCCCGGCCTCTCCTTGTCGTCTTCCACCTCCTGACCGGCCTGCCAGAAGAACAGATAGGGACTGATGGTGGTGCCCAGTACGGCGACGACCGCCATCACATAGTCCGGCTTCGGCGAAAAAGGCGGCCAGATCAGCGCCCGGCCGACCTCGCGCCACGGCACGTCGATGACGAAGGCGCAGATGATGTAAGAGCCCAGCGAGAGGCAGAGCCATTTCAGGATGGAGATGTAGCGGCCATAGCGGGTGAAGATTTCCAGGGTCGCGGAGATCGCGGCGAACAGGCAGACATAGAGCAGAGCCGGCCCGCCGATCAGCAATTTCAAGGCGGCGCCCATGGCGCCGAGATCGGCGCCCAGATTGACGATGTTGGCGACCAGCAAAATGCCGACGATCACCGAGGTCAGCGGGCCCGAATAGTGGCGCCGGAGATTTCCGGCGATGCCATAGCCGGTGACGCGGCCGATCCGCGCGCTGATTTCCTGAATCGCCGCCATCAGCGGATAGCTGAACAGCAACGTCCAGGCAAGGCCGTAGCCGAATTGCGCGCCGACCTGGTAATAGGTCGCTATCCCGCTGGGATCGTCATCCGAAGCGCCGGTGATGAGGCCCGGTCCGATGATCTGGAGAAGCTTGTGCCGCTCAGGCGGCGGCGTGGGAGGGGGTGGCGTGGGAGGGGATCGAGGCGCGTCTACGCTCAAATATGCCTCGTGATCGACAGGACGATGAAGATCACCTGAAGAATCGCGCCCGGGCTCATCGGTATTCTCCTCATCGAGGGCGCAAATGGACTGCGGGGAACGGGACGAGAATAAGGAGTCCCGGCCGGCCGGCGATAGGGTCGGAAAATACCCAGTCTGAGCAAAAAATTCCGAAGGTCTAAAAGGCCTATGAGTAATTTAAATATATAATGGGTATTTCCCGAGCCTTTTTACAATATTTTATCGATCTATATAAAAGACACGAATGCATTATCGCAGTCGGATCAGCGATGCTGACTGTTCTGTTAAAAGGAAAAATACTATGAAATATTTAGCCTCTTCGATCGTTCTCGCTTCGGCGCTTATCCTGGGGGCCTGCACCGGTCCCGCCGGGCCGCAAGGAACCCAGGGCAATACCGGCAATACAGGCTATACCGGAGCGCAGGGCGCCACGGGTAATACCGGAAATACCGGTTACACCGGGGCTCAGGGCGCCACGGGCAATACGGGCAATACGGGTAATACCGGCTTTGCCGGCGCGCAGGGCGCCACCGGAAATACCGGCGCGACCGGCGACACGGGAGACAAGGGCGCCCCCGGCAGCACGGGTGCCACGGGCCATCGCGGAACCGCCGGCACGGCCGGCAATCCCGGTACGACCGTCGTCGTCGTTCCGCCGAACAACTGATCCCTATCGAGGCCGAGGCGGGGATGGCGACGCCATCTCCGGTTTCGGTCTTTCCTCATCAAAGAGCAAAAGGACCCAGATGATGATTCGTATCCTGTCCAGATCACCGCTCGCCGTCATAGCGCTGGCGAGCGCCGCCTTAGTCATGAGCGCTCCCGCCGCGGCCGATTCGGACGCCGGCCCCGCGGCGCCCAAGATGCATCGTTCAGCCAAGAGCGAGACGATCGACCAACGGATCTCCGGCCTGCATGCCTCATTGAAGATCACGCCTGAGGAAGAAGGCAATTGGGCGGCGGTGGCCCAGGTGATGCGCGACAATGACGCCGCCTTGCGGAAGCTGGTGGTCGCGCGCGAGACCGCTTCCCCACAGCCTCTCACCGCTGTTGACGATCTGAAGGCCTATCAACAGTTCGCGCAGGCTCATGCCGACGGGCTGAGGGCTCTGATTTCCTCGTTCGACACGCTCTACGGCACCATGCCGGACGCGCAGAAGGCCATCGCCGACAAGGTGTTCCAGCACGAACACGCCGCCCATGCGGGCCGGGCATCCGTCCGCTAATCGCAGGAGAGTCTCATGACTGGTTTTTTTTCGACGGGGTCCAAATTCCGCGCCACGGCAATCGGGCTTGCCGGACTCGCCATGCTCGCGGCCTCCGGCACCGCAGCCTATGCCGGCGAGCATCGCTCCGACGGGCGTCAGGCCGAACGCCATCACGGCGATCGCCATGATGATCATCGAGGCGACCGGCGGGGTCGAGGCTATTATCCGCCTCCGGTGGTTTATGGCGGGCCCTATTATGCGCAGCCGCCGGTGGTCTATGGGCCGAGCATCGGCATTGCGCTGCCGGGGATCAGCATCGGCATTCAGTGACTGACCGGAAACCGTCAGGTTTGACGTGATCACTGATCTGATTCGCCCCGTCGCCCGTAAAGCAGCCATGGACTTAATGTCCACGCATCGTGTCCTGGGAAGGGGATTGGCGGCGATGAATCGGGTTGCAGCGTTCTTAATGGTCACCGCGATGCTTTCGGGGATCGCCGGCTGTGCGAAGCCCCCCGACCCCACTCCGGTTGTGGCGGTGCCGACGCTCGATCTGCCGCGCTATATGGGCCGCTGGTTCGAATTGGCGAAATACCCGAATCGGTTCCAAACCCAATGTGCCGGCGACACCACCGCCACCTACAGGCTGGAGGGGGATGGCGGCGTCGAGGTGACCAACCGCTGCAAAACCGCGGACGGCACGATCGATCAAGCCGTCGGACGGGCGGAGGCGGTCGGAGACCGCCCGGAAGCCAAACTCCGGGTCCGCTTCGCGCCCGCCTGGATTGGCTGGTTGCCCATGGTGTGGGGTGACTATTGGGTCGTCGACATCGACCCGGACTACAGCCTGGTCGCCGTCAGCGAGCCTCGCCGCGACTATCTCTGGATACTGGCCCGCACGCCCGCGGTCGATGCCGCGCGATACCGGGCCCTGCTCGAGCGGTTGCGTCAAAAGGGATTCGATACCGGCCGTCTGGTGCAGACCGCCCAGCAGGCGGATGCCTCTCCATCCTGACTATTGCCCGGGCTTTCGCGCCGAGTGATCCAACGCGATCCGGGCCTCGTAAAGCATTCGGTCGATAAGGTTTTCGGAGAGACCCATGGAAAAGTTGGAATTTATCGAATTCGGCAAGAGCGACATTGAAAACGCGCTGAACGGAATGACCCCCGCCGATGTCGACCGGCTGGCGTTCGGCGCCATTCAGCTCGACGGCGCGGGCAGGATACTTCAATACAACGCGGCCGAAGGCGCGATCACCGGACGGGACCCAAAAGCCGTGATCGGCAAGAATTTCTTCACCGAAGTCGCGCCTTGTACCAATACTCCTTTGTTCAAAGGCGCTTTCGATACCGGCGTAAAGCAGGGAAATCTCAATAATATTTTCGAATATACGTTTGACTACAACATGAAGCCGACCAAGGTGAAGGTTCACATGAAGAAAGCCCTGGTCGGCGATACCTATTGGGTTTTCGTCAAGCGCGTATGACCGAGACCTCATGATCTGGTGGAGAGATCGGCCCAGTCTGGCAAGCTTCATCATGGACCTGATCCATGCCGAACTTGCCAGGATGCGCCCCGGACAACCGCTTCCCCCTCGGCCCTGGACAGAGACGCTCGAACTCGGCGAGGCGGGCCTTGGCTGCGATTCTTTGGAGCGGCTCAACCTTGCTTCGGCTCTCGGACAGGCGTTGCGGCTCGATCGCAGCGGCCTGGAAGATCACCTCCTCGCGCGCTCGACGGTGGGCGCCTGGGTCGATCTGGCGGAGCTTTGCCTTGAACGCTATGACCGGTCGATGGTCTTTCTGACCTCCGGCAGCACGGGCCAGCCGAAACCCTGCGAGCATTCCCTCGATACTCTGCGGCAAGAGGCGCGGGTGCTGGCGGAACTGTTGACCGGGCGTGACCGGGTCGTGGCTGCGGTATCGTCGCGTCACATTTATGGTTTTCTCTTCACGGTGCTGTTGCCCGCCACGCTCGGTGTCCCGGTCGTCCGCTATCTGGACAAATCGACCATCGGATTGCACGACGTGCTTCGGTCGGGCGATCTGGTCATCGGTTTCCCGGATTTTTGGAACCGGGCGTCGCGATCGATGGTGCGATTTCCGGCCGATGTGACGGGGGTGACATCGACGGCGCCCCTGCCTGTTCATCTCGACGCCGCGCTGAGCGAAATCGGCCTGGCGCGGCTCGTCGAAATCTACGGTTCCTCCGAAACGGCGGGAATTGGCTGGCGGGAGGCGCCTTCGCCGGAATTCGGCCTCTTCCCGTTCTGGAGCCGATCCGCGGACGGCGAAACCTTGCTTCGCTCTCGCCCCGACGGGGAGACGGCGGCGCACCTGCCACAGGACCATCTGCGATGGAGCGCCGATCGAGCTTTCCGGCCCGATGGCCGCCGCGATCAGGCCTTTCAAGTCGGCGGCATCAATGTTCATCCCCGATATGTCGAAGCTGTTCTGGCACGGCATCCGAAGATTGCCGCTGTCGGCATCCGCCGCATGCGGCCGGAGGAAGGGGATCGGGTGAAGGCCTTCATCGTGCCGAGAGATCCGGATGGCGACGAGGCCGGTCTCGCGCGGGAATTGGCGTTATGGGCCCAGGAACACCTCTCCCCCGCCGAGCGGCCGAAAGCCTTCCGCTTCGGCTCCGCCGTGCCGTGTGATCAGCACGGCAAGCCGACGGATTGGGACATCGTCCCATAACCACTTGGTCTTGCAGGGATTTTCTATTTTTTTATCCGCCATCTTGACACGGCTTCGATCAGCCCTAGATCGCTTGCGTCCGCTGCTCAAACGGAGAGCGGGCGTCATTTGCAACAGTTAGAAATGACGGAGGATAAGCATGAGTTTCAGACCTTTGCACGACCGCGTCTTGGTAAAGCGAATCGATGCGGAGGAAAAATCCGCCGGTGGAATCATCATCCCGGACACGGCCAAGGAAAAGCCGATGCAGGGTGAAGTCGTCGCGGTGGGGCCTGGCCTGCGCGGCGACGACGGCAGACTGGTCGAGCTCGGCGTCAAGCCGGGCGACCGGGTGCTTTTCGGAAAATGGTCGGGAACTGAAATCAAGCTCAACGGGCAGGAACTCCTGATCATGAAGGAAAGCGACATTCTGGGCGTGCTGGAGGTTTCCGGCGAAGCCCGCAAGGCTGCTTGATGGAGGGAAGGAAAAATGGCTGCTAAGGACGTCAAATTTTCCGCCGACGCCCGCGCCCGCATGCTGCGCGGCGTCGATATTCTGGCTGATGCCGTGAAAGTCACGCTGGGTCCCAAGGGCCGCAACGTGGTCATCGAAAAATCGTTCGGGTCACCGCGCATCACCAAGGATGGCGTGACCGTGGCGAAGGAAATCGAGCTTGCCGACAAGTTCGAGAATATGGGCGCGCAGATGGTCCGCGAAGTCGCGTCCAAGACCGCCGACCTCGCCGGTGACGGCACGACCACCTCGACCGTGCTGGCCCAGGCGATCATTCGCGAAGGCGCCAAGGCCGTCGCCGCCGGTCTCAATCCGATGGATCTCAAGCGGGGAATCGATCTCGCGGTCGAGGCCGTGGTGAGCGAGGTCAAGTCCCGGTCCAAGCCGCTGCCGACCAACGCCGAGATCGCTCAGGTCGCCACCATCTCCGCCAATGGCGAGCGGGAAATCGGCGATCTGATCGCCCAGGCGATGGAAAAAGTCGGTAAAGAGGGCGTCATCACGGTCGAGGAGGCCAAGGGGCTCGATACCGAACTCGAAGTCGTGGAAGGCATGGAGTTCGATCGCGGCTATGCCAGCCCCTATTTCGTGACCAATTCCGAGAGGATGACGGTGGAACTCGAAAACCCGTACATCCTGCTGCACGAGAAGAAGCTGACCGGCCTCCAGCCGCTGCTTCCGGTCCTCGAGGCCGTCATGCAGACCAACCGTCCGCTGTTGATCGTTGCCGAGGACGTCGAGGGCGAGGCGCTCGCCACCCTGGTCGTCAACAAGCTGCGCGGCGGGCTGCGGGTCGCCTCGGTCAAGGCGCCCGGTTTCGGCGACCGCCGCAAGGCGATGCTCGAAGACATCGCGATCCTGACCGGCGGCCAGGTCGTCTCCGAGGATCTCGGCATCAAGCTCGAGAACGTCTCGCTGGCGATGCTCGGCTCGGCGAAGAAGGTCACGATCACCAAGGAGAACACGACGATTGTCGATGGTGCCGGTAAGCGGGCGGACATCGAAGCCCGGTGCAGCCAGATCAAGGCGCAAATCGAGGAAACCTCGTCGGACTACGACCGCGAGAAACTCCAGGAGCGCCTGGCCAAGCTTTCTGGCGGCGTGGCTGTCCTGCGGGTCGGCGGCGCGACCGAAGTCGAGGTGAAGGAGCGCAAGGATCGCGTCGACGATGCCCTGCACGCGACCCGCGCCGCGGTCGAGGAAGGCATCGTTGCCGGCGGCGGATCGGCGTTGCTGCATTCCATCCGGGCGCTCGACGCCCTGCACCCGGCGAATGACGACCAGAAGGTCGGCATCGACATCATTCGCCGCGCGCTGCAGGCGCCGGTGCGGCAGATCGCCGAGAATGCCGGTCACGATGGAGCGGTCGTCGCCGGAAAGCTGCTCGAGCAGAAAGATCCCAATTGGGGCTTCGACGCGCAGAAAGGCGAGTATACCGACATGATCAAGGTCGGTGTCATCGATCCGGCCAAGGTGGTTCGCACGGCGCTGCAGGATGCGGCGTCGGTCGCCGGCCTCCTGATTACCACCGAAGCGATGATCGCGGAGCTTCCCAAGAAGGAGGCGCCCGCCGCCGCGCCGGCCGGCATGGATTTTTGATGCCACTTGGGGCGCACTTGGGGCGGGCCGTACGGCCCGCCCCTCTTTTTCTCAGTGGAGCCAGGCGAGGTCGCGGCTGAGTTCGATGTCTCCGCGATGCAAGAGGTCGGCACTCATGATTTCGACCGAATGCAGCTTGCCGTCGAGACTGGCCTGCCAGAATTCCAAGAAACGGTATAATTGCGGGAAATCCGGCGACTTATCGTATTCCTGCCAGGTGAAACGCTGCATGATCGATGGATGATCGGGCAGGAAATAATAGATTTCGGCGGTGGTGAGCCGCCAGCCGAGCAATTGTTTCTCCAGGTTCGACATTCGCTGTCCCCTATGGTCAGGATAGGATCGGCAGTGCCGTTGATGCTATCGTGGAACCCGTCGCAAGATTGTCAATATTCCTTTTATTTCAATGTATTAGCAGCAATGTGACGACTGTGCTGCTGAGAAGGCTTCGATAGACTCCTCCGAGATGCCCTGGATTTTCGGCAGGCAGGTCAATCGAATCGTCGACCGACGATCGAGGATTTCATGAAAAAACAGACCGATGAAGACGCGGGTGACCGTAATTTTAGCTCGCCGCAGGGAGGCTTCCGAAGCCCAAAATTAAATCACGGCTATTTACTGCAATTGTTGCTGGATAGCGCGCGTGAATATTCTGTCGTGATGCTTGACGAGAACGGAGATGTAGTGACTTGGGCGGGTGGAGCGATGTCTATTCACGGTTATTCCAGAGACGAGATCGTTGGTCGAAACTTCTCGATATTCTATACCGAGGAAGACCGGAAATCCGGCTTGCCACGGTCAATTCTCGCCGAGGCGACCGCCAATGGCCGTTGGGAGGGAGACTGCCTGCATCTGCGCAGAGACGGCAGCCAGTATTGGGCCAATGTGGTCGTCATGCCGCTGCGCAGCGACGTTGCGGGTGTAACCGGTTTCGCCAAGGTCACCCGGGACATAAGCGAAAAGCGTCGGGCTTACGAGCTGCTGCGATCCGCGCAGCTTGAATTGGAAACCCGGGTCGACGAGCGCACACGGGAATTGGCGAAGGTAAATGCCGAGCTCACGCGGCTGGCGATCACCGATCCTCTGACCGGGCTGTCGAACCGTCGGCAACTCGGCATCAGCGGAGCATCCGAAGTCGCCAGGAGCCACCGTTATGGCCACCCTTTGGCCGCGTGCATGATTGACGTCGACCATTTCAAGGACATCAACGACACGCACGGCCACGCGGCAGGCGATGCGGCTTTGGTCGAGATCGTCAGGCGGATCGGCGCGCATCTGCGGAGCGGGGACATTTTTGCGCGACTCGCCGGCGACGAATTCGTCGTACTGCTGATCGAAACAGAGTCCGCGATCGCCGTTGAGGTCGCCCAGCGCCTCAAAGAGGCCGTGACCGCGGCGCCGATCCGCCATGCCGACCGCGAATTCCTCACGAGCATAAGTGTCGGCGTCGCTGCCCTGAGACAGAATGAAACGTTCGATGATCTGCTGGAGCGAGCCGATCATGCCCTTCTGGCTGCCAAGACTACGCGTAATCAAGTGGAGCTTGGCTGATTTAGAGCGGTTTGCGATCCCTTAGAATCGCATACTGCTCACGGCGCCGACTGGCGCCGCGCCGGTCGTCCGGCGAAAACGCTGAGCCGGAGGCGATGCGTCATATAGGATTCTAGGGTCTGTACTCAATTAGAGATTCCCAAGAAGGCCGAGGCGTGATTCAAGATTCCTATTGAGATGGGAGGTCTTGATGGCGTCTCGGCTTTTTCTATTGAGTGA
>JAJPHO010000187.1 GCA_021325215.1 Alphaproteobacteria bacterium | reverse complement strand
GGGTGGTTGACAGCGTTACCACCGGTAAGATACACCACCAACCACCGCGGGGGTGTAGCTCAGTTGGTTAGAGCGTCGGCCTGTCACGCCGAAGGTCGCGGGTTCGAGCCCCGTCACTCCCGCCATTTCTTTCGTGTTTTCCTTTTACGGGGCGGAATTCCATGGACGCCTTGCTCCTCGAGTACTTACCGATCCTGGTCTTCCTGGCCATCGCCATCGTCGTCGCCATCGTCTGTATCGGCGGCTCCTATCTGGTGGTGAAGCAAAAGCCCGACCTGGAAAAGACCTCGGCCTATGAATGCGGCTTCGACGCATTCGAAGACGCCCGCGTCAAATTCGACGTGCGGTATTATCTGGTGGCCATTCTCTTCATCATCTTCGACCTCGAAGTCGCCTTTCTGTTTCCGTGGGCTGTGTCCTTCGGCAAGATCGGCCTGTTCGGGTTCTGGTCGATGGTGGTGTTCCTGGGCGTGCTGACCATCGGTTTCATTTATGAATGGCGGAAAGGAGCTCTCGAATGGGAGTGACCGGACAAGACGCCCCGTTGGCTTCGCTGGCGCCGATCGGCCCCGGTCCCCGTCAGGACCAGGTGATCGCCGCCGTGGCGGAGGAATTGGGTGACAAGGGGTTCGTCCTGGCGAATCTCGACAAGCTGGTTAACTGGGCCCGTACCGGGTCGCTGTGGCCGATGACCTTCGGCCTGGCCTGCTGCGCCGTCGAGATGATCCACGCCTATACCGCCCGTTACGATCTCGATCGTTTCGGCGTGGTGCCGCGTCCCAGCCCGCGCGCGTCCGACGTGATGATCGTCGCCGGCACCCTGACCAACAAGATGGCCCCCGCGCTCCGCAAGGTCTACGACCAGATGGCCGAGCCGCGCTGGGTGATCTCGATGGGCAGCTGCGCCAATGGCGGCGGCTATTACCATTACTCCTATTCGGTGGTGCGCGGCTGTGACCGTGTCGTGCCCGTCGATATCTATGTTCCGGGCTGCCCGCCCTCGGCCGAGGCGCTCGTCTACGGCGTTCTGCAGCTGCAGAAGAAGATCCGCCGCACCGGCACCATCGCTCGGTAAGGAGAGCACATGACCCAAGCCTTGCAAGACCTTGGCGATTATCTCTCCTCGGCCCTGGCGCAGGACGTGCTGTCCTGGGAAGTCGCCAAGGGCGAGCTGATGATCACCGTCCGCACCCCGGCCATCACCAAGGTGATGGCCTTCCTGCGTGACGACAGCAACTGCCAGTTCAAGCAGCTGATGGATATTTGCGGCGTCGATTATCCGGGCCGCGAGCAGCGCTTCGACGTGGTCTATAATCTGCTGTCGCTGAAGCACAATCAGCGCATCCGCGTGAAGGTGAACACCGACGAGGAAACCGCCGTTCCGTCGGTGGTTTCGCTGTATTCGTCGGCCGGCTGGTTCGAGCGCGAAGTGTGGGACATGTTCGGCGTCATTTTCGACGGCAATCCGGACCTGCGCCGCATCCTGACCGACTACGGTTTCCAGGGCCATCCGCTGCGCAAGGACTTCCCGCTGACCGGCTATGTCGAGGTCCGCTATGACGACGACCAGAAGCGCGTCGTTTACGAACCGGTCAAGCTGACGCAGGATTTCCGCAGCTTCGACTTCTTGAGCCCGTGGGAGGGCATGCTCCCCGGCGACGAAAAGGCAGGGAAGGCCTGACCATGGCTGAAGCCCAGATCAAGACGTTCAACATCAATTTCGGTCCGCAGCATCCGGCCGCGCACGGCGTGCTTCGCCTCATTCTGGAAATGAGCGGCGAAATCGTCGAACGCGCCGATCCGCATATCGGCCTGCTGCATCGCGGCACCGAAAAGCTGATCGAATACAAGACCTACGCCCAGGCGACGCCCTATTTCGACCGCCTGGACTATGTCTGCCCGATGAACCAGGAGCATGCTTTCGTCCGCGCGGTCGAAAAGCTGCTGGGCATCGAGGCGCCGCCGCGCGCCCAATATATCCGCGTGCTGTTCGACGAGATCGGCCGCATCCTCAACCATCTGCTGAACATCACCGCCTTCGCCGGTGACGTCGGCGCTCTCACCCCGATGCTGTGGGGCTTCGAGGAGCGCGAGAAGCTGATGGAGTTCTACGAACGCGTCTGCGGCGCCCGTCTGCATGCGAACTATTACCGCGTCGGCGGTGTCGCGGCCGACCTGCCCGCCGGTCTGGTCGAAGACATCCTGACCTGGATCGATGCGTTCCCGGGCTGGCTCGGCGACATCGAGAAGCTGCTGAACAACAACCGCATCTTCAAGCAGCGTACCGTCGATATCGGTGTGGTGACCGCCGAGCAGGCGCTGGACTGGGCCTTTACCGGTCCGAACCTGCGCGCCTCGGGCATCGCCTGGGATCTGCGCAAGGCGCAGCCCTATGCCGTCTATGACGAGATGGATTTCGACATCCCGATCGGCAAGAACGGCGATTGCTATGATCGCTATATGGTTCGCATCCTCGAGATGTATGAATCGCTGAAGATCATGCGCCAAGCCATTGAAAAGATGCCGAAAGGCCCGGTGCGCACTGAGGACCGCAAGGTCGCCGCCCCGTCGCGCGGCGAGATGAAGCGTTCGATGGAAGCGCTGATCCACCACTTCAAGCTGTTCACCGAAGGGTTCCATGTTCCCGCCGGCGAAACCTACAGCGTGGTGGAGACCCCGAAGGGCGAATTCGGCGTCTATCTCGTGTCCGACGGCACCAACAAGGCCTATCGCTGCAAGATCCGCGCGCCGGCCTTCGCCCACCTTCAAGCAACCGATTTCATGTCGAAGGGCCACATGCTGGCCGACGCCGTTGCCAATATCGGCTCCATCGACATCGTGTTTGGCGAGATCGACCGATGACAAGTCATAATTTCTCACTCCGCCGCCGTCGGCACGGAGAAAAAATTAGCGACAGGCTAGGCGCCGCGGGCAGCCAAGCCTGGATGGCTTGGCAACGGCGGCAACGCGGCCTGTCGCCAATTTTTTCCCGCCCCGAAGGGGTCGCGTCGCGGCGGACGACCGCCTGCGTCGCGATCCTAGGCAAGGCGGTTAGCCTTGCCGTCGGATCGCGACTTGCCGGATCGCCTCCCCGCAACGCGATGCCAACGACGGCGGAGTGAGGAATTATGACTTTGCATCCCGAAGACCAGCCCTGGCAGCCCAAGAGCTTCGCCTTCACCGAGGCGAACCTGGCCCAGGCTCACAAGATCATCAAGCGCTATCCGGAAGGCCGGCAGCAGAGCGCGGTGATGCCGATCCTCGACATCGTCCAGCGCCAGGAAGGCTGGGTGTCGCTGGCCGCCATGAATCTGGTGGGCGAGATGCTCGACATGGCGCCGATGCGCGTCTACGAGGTCGCGACCTTCTACACCATGTTCCACCTCAAGCCGGTCGGTAAGGTTCACGTGCAGGTCTGCACCAATGTTCCCTGCCAGCTGCGCGGCTCGGACGACGTCGTCCACGCCTGCAAGAAGGAACTGGGCATCGGCATCGGCGAAACCACCGCCGACGGCAAATTCTCGCTGGCCGAGGTCGAATGCCTCGGCGCCTGCGTCAATGCGCCGGTGATCTGGATCGGCGACGATTTCTACGAAGATCTCGACGCCGGCAGCACCGTGAAGATGATCGAAGCGTTCAAGCGCGGCGAGACCCCCAAGGCGGGCTCGCAGACCGGACGTCAGACCTCGGCTCCGGCGGGTGGTCCCACCACCTTGAAGGACGCTGGTCCCACCACTTTGAAGGGAGACGCCTGAGATGCTGAGCGATAAGGATCGCATCTTTACCAATCTCTACGGCATCCACGATTTCCGCCTGAAGGGCGCGAAGGCCCGCGGCGATTGGGACGGCACCAAGGACATCATCGCCAAGGGCCGCGACTGGATCATCGAAGAGATGAAGACCTCCGGCCTGCGCGGCCGCGGCGGCGCAGGGTTTCCCACCGGCCTGAAATGGTCGTTCATGCCCAAGGAAGTGGGCGCCCGCCCGCATTACCTGGTCGTCAACGCCGACGAGGGCGAGCCCGGCACCTGCAAGGACCGCGACATTCTGCGCCATGATCCGCATAAGCTGATCGAAGGCTGCGTCATCGCCGGTTTCGCCATGGGCGCCAAGGCTGCCTACATCTATATCCGCGGCGAGTTCATCCGCGAGGCGGAGAACCTGCAGACCGCCATCGACGAGTGCTATGACGCCGGCCTGCTGGGCAAGGACGCCGCCGGTTCCGGCTGGCCGTTCGACGTCTATGTGCATCGCGGCGGCGGCGCCTATATCTGCGGCGAGGAAACCGCCCTGATTCAGTCGCTGGAAGGCAAGAAGGGCCAGCCGCGCCTCAAGCCGCCGTTCCCGGCCGGCATGGGCCTGTATGGCTGCCCGACCACCGTCAACAACGTCGAATCGATCGCCGTCGCCCCGACCATCCTGCGCCGCACCGGCGCCTGGTTCGCCGGGCTGGGCCGTCCGAAGAATTCGGGCACCAAGATCTTCTGCATCTCGGGCCATGTCGAACGCCCCTGCAATGTCGAAGAAGAGATGGGCATTCCGCTCAAGGAACTGATCGAGAAGCATGCCGGCGGCGTGCGCGGCGGATGGGACAATTTGCTGGCGGTCATTCCGGGCGGCGCCTCGGTGCCGGTCCTGACCAAGGATATCTGCGACACCGTCCTGATGGATTTCGACAGCCTGCGTGAGGTCCGCTCGGGCCTCGGCACCGCCGCCGTCATGGTGATGGACAAGTCGACCGACATCGTCGCGACGATCGCCCGCCTCTCCAGCTTCTACAAGCATGAGAGCTGCGGCCAGTGCACGCCGTGCCGCGAAGGCACCGGCTGGATGAGCCGCGTGATGAACCGGATGGTCAAGGGCAATGCCGATCTGGAAGAGATCGACATGCTGGAAGAGGTCACCCGTCAGGTCGAAGGGCACACCTTCTGCGCCCTCGGCGACGCGGCCGCCTGGCCGATCCAGGGTCTGATCCGCAGCTTCCGCCCCGAAATGGAACGCCGCATCAAGGAAGCGCGCGCCAATTTGAGCGCCGCCTGAGGAGTTTGGACATGCCGGTTAAACTGACCATCGACGGCCAGGAAGTAGAGGTCGAGGCTGGGTCCACGATCCTGCAGACCGCCGACTATATGGGCATCGAAATCCCGCGCTTCTGCTATCACGAGCGCCTGGCCATCGCCGGCAATTGCCGCATGTGCCTGGTCGAGGTCGAGAAGTCGCCCAAGCCGGTGGCCAGCTGCGCCATGCCGGTGGCCGAAGGCATGGTCGTCAAGACCGATACGCCGATGGTCAAGAAGGCCCGCGAAGGCGTGCTGGAATTCCTGCTGATCAATCATCCGCTCGACTGCCCGATCTGCGATCAGGGCGGCGAGTGCGACCTGCAGGACGAGACCGTGGCTTACGGCCGCGGCAAGTCGCGCTTCGAAGAGAACAAGCGCGCCGTCGAGGACAAGGATTTCGGCCCGAACGTCAAGGGCACGATGACCCGCTGCATCCATTGCACGCGCTGCATCCGCTTCATCACCGACGTCGCCGGCGTGCCGGAACTCGGTGCGACGGGCCGCGGCGAGCATATGGAAGTCGGCACTTACGTCGAAAAGGCGCTGTCGTCCGAGCTGTCGGGCAACATCGTCGATCTGTGCCCGGTCGGCGCGCTGACCAGCCGTCCCTACGCCTTCACCGCCCGTTCGTGGGAGCTGAAAAAGACCGAAAGCGTCGACGTGCTGGACGCCCTGGGTTCGGCGATCCGCGTGGATACGCGCAGCAACCAGGTCATGCGCATCCTGCCGGCCATCAATGACGACATCAATGAGGAGTGGCTGGGCGACAAGAGCCGCAACTCCTATGACGGCCTGCTGCGCCAGCGTCTCGACCGCCCCTATGTGCGCAACAAGAAGGGCAAGCTCGAGGCCGCCAGCTGGGGTGACGCGCTCAAGGCCGTCGCCGCCAAGCTGACCAAGGCCGGCGGCTCCAAGATCGCCGCCATTGCCGGCGACCTGGCCGATGCCGAAGCCATGGTGGCGCTGAAGGATCTGTTCACCGCCCTGGGTTCCGCCAACATCGATTGCCGCCAGGACGGCGCCAAGATCGGCGGCCCGCGCGGCTCGTACATCTTCAACAGCGGCATCGCCGGCATCGAAGAAGCCGACGCCCTGCTGCTGATCGGCACCAATCCGCGCGTCGAAGCGCCGGTTCTGAACGCCCGCATCCGCAAGCGCTACCTCAAGGGCGGCTTCAAGGTGGGTGCGGTCGGTCCGGCCGCCAACCTGACCTACAAGCACGAGAATTTCGGCGACGAAGCCAAAATTCTCGAAGCGATCGCCTCGGGCAAGCATGACTTCGCCAAGGTGCTGAAGGATGCCAAGCGTCCGATGCTGATCATCGGGCAGGGGGCTGTCGCCCGCGCCGATGGCGACGTGATCCTCGGCCTGGCCCGTAAGATCGCCGAAGCGACCGGCATGGTCACCGATGGCTGGAACGGCTTCAACATGCTGCATCAGGCCGCGGCCCGCGTCGGCGGCCTCGATCTCGGCTTCGTGCCGGGCAAGGGCGGTCATGACGTGGCCGGCATCCTCGACGGCGCCGAGAAGGGCGAGATCGAGGTGGTCTATCTGCTGGGCGCCGACGAGATCGACATGAACCGCCTGGGCAAGGCCTTCGTGATCTATCAAGGTCACCATGGCGACGCCGGCGCGCACCGCGCCGACGTGGTTCTGCCGGGCGCCGCCTACACCGAGAAGGGCGGCACCTACGTCAACACCGAGGGCCGTGTCCAGGTTACCCGCCTGGCCGTGTTCCCGCCGGGCGAGGCGAAGGAGGATTGGAAGATCCTGCGCGCTTTGGCCGAAGTGGCCGGCCATGCGCCCGGCTACGATACCATCGAGCAGGTCCGCGCCCGTCTGGCCCAGGTCAACCCGGTGTTCGGCCGTCTCGACGAGCTGAGCCCGGCGGCGTGGGAAGCCTTCGGCGCCGAGGGCAAAGTCTCCGGCGACGCCTTCGCCGCCACCATCGCCAATTATTACATGACGGACCCGATCAGCCGCGCCTCCACCACCATGGCGGAATGCACGGCGGCCTTCGTCAACACCGCCGCCGAGAGGACTGGCACCCATGGCTGAGTTCTTCACCAATCTGCTGGGACAGGATCTCGGCACGCTGGTCTGGATCGTCCTGCGCATCCTGGTCATCGTCGCGCCGCTTCTGCTGGGCGTCGCCTATCTGACCTATGCCGAGCGCAAGGTCCTGGGCGCGATGCAGCTCCGCAAGGGCCCGAACGTCGTCGGTCCCTTCGGCCTGACGCAGCCCCTGGCCGACGGCATCAAGCTGTTCTTCAAGGAAACCATCATCCCGACGGACGCCAACAAGTTCGTCTTCGTGCTGGCGCCGGCGCTGACCTTCATCCTGGCGCTGGTGGCCTGGGCGGTGATCCCGTTCTTCGAGGGTGGCGCGCTGGCCAACGTCAATGTCGGCATCCTCTATCTGTTCGCCATTTCGTCGCTCGGCGTGTACGGCATCATCATGGCCGGCTGGGCGTCGAACTCGAAATACGCCTTCCTCGGCAGCTTGCGCTCCGCCGCGCAGATGGTGTCCTATGAAGTGTCGATCGGCTTCGTGCTGGTGGCGATTCTGCTGTGCGTCGGCTCGCTGAACCTGTCGGACGTCGTCCACGCCCAGGAAAAGAGCGTGTGGTTCATCGTTCCGCACCTGCCGCTGTTCATCATTTTCTACGTGTCCGGCCTGGCTGAAACCAACCGCCTGCCGTTCGATCTGCCGGAAGGCGAGTCGGAACTGGTGGCCGGTTACATGGTCGAATATTCGGCGATGACCTTCGCCCTGTTCTTTCTGGGCGAATACGCCAACATGATCCTGATGAGCGGCATGATCACCACCCTGTTCCTGGGTGGCTGGCTGGCGCCGTTCGGCCTGGCTGCTCCCTTTGGCCTGGTCAAGCTGTGGGGCCTGTTCTGGTTCCTGGCCAAGATCGCCGTCATGCTGTTCGGCTTCCTGTGGGTCCGCGCGACCTTCCCGCGTTACCGCTATGACCAGCTGATGCGCCTGGGCTGGAAAGTGTTCCTGCCGTTCTCGCTGTTCTGGCTGGTTTTGACTGCCGGTGTGCTCGAATACACCGGCTGGATGAGGAGTTAAGTCATGTCCTTCTTCGACCGCACGGCGCGCGATTGGCTGCTGACCGAGCTGTTCTCGGGCATGGCGCTGACCTTCCGCTACATGTTCAAGCCGCGTGTGACCATCAATTATCCCTATGAAAAGGGTCCGCTCAGCCCGCGCTTCCGCGGCGAGCATGCGCTGCGCCGTTATCCCAACGGCGAAGAGCGCTGCATCGCCTGCAAGCTGTGCGAAGCGATCTGCCCGGCTCAGGCCATCACCATCGAGGCCGAGCCGCGCGATGACGGTTCGCGCCGCACCACGCGCTACGACATCGACATGACCAAGTGCATCTATTGCGGCTTCTGCCAGGAAGCCTGCCCGGTGGATGCCATCGTCGAGGGCCCGAATTTCGAGTTCGCCACGGAGACCCGTGCCGAGCTGATGTACGACAAGGACAAACTGCTGGCCAACGGCGATCGTTGGGAGGTCGAACTGGCCGCCCGCATCGAAGCCGATGCGCCGTACCGGTAAGGGGACCAGGAAATGATCGAGGGGTTGGTCTTCTACCTCTTCGCCGCCATCACCGTCGCATCCGGCGTGATGGTGGTTTCTTCGCGCAACCCGGTTTATTCGGTGTTGTGGCTGATTCTCGCTTTCTTCAACGCCGCGGGCCTGTTCCTGCTGCTGGGCGCCGAATTCCTGGCCATGGTGCTGGTGATCGTCTATGTCGGCGCGGTGGCGGTGCTGTTCCTGTTCGTCGTCATGCTGCTCGACATCAACTATCTGCGCCTGCGTGAAGGCTTCATGCAGTATCTGCCGGTCGGCGCCCTGATCGGCCTGATCCTGGTGGTCGAGCTGCTGATGGTCTATGGCGGCTGGAAGTTCGCCGACGACGCGCCGCTCTCGGTCGCCAGCCGCACGCCGGACCCGACCGCGATCAGCAACACCGACGCGCTGGGCCGTCTGCTCTATACTGATTACGCGTTCCTGTTCCAGGCTGCCGGCCTTGTCCTGCTGGTGGCGATGGTTGGCACGATCATGCTGACGCACCGCACCCGTACCGGCGTGCGCAAGCAGGTGATCGCCAAGCAGAACGCGCGCACCAAGGAGTCGTCCGTGGAAATCGTCAAAGTGACGAGCGGGGGAGGCATCTAAATGCTGACCATCGGCCTTTCGCACTACCTGACCGTCGCCGGCATCCTGTTCACGCTGGGCGTGTTCGGCATCTTCCTGAACCGCAAGAACGTCATCATCATCATGATGTCGAT
>JAJPHO010000005.1 GCA_021325215.1 Alphaproteobacteria bacterium | reverse complement strand
TCGAACCCGCGACCTTCGGCGTGACAGGCCGACGCTCTAACCAACTGAGCTACACCCCCGCGGTGGTTGGTGGTGTATCTTACCGGTGGTAACGCTGTCAACCACCCTTCCCCGCCTTTTTCCGCAATTCAGCACGGGTTTAAGGAAAAGGTCGGATCTTCATGCGGCACATTAATTTTTCCGTTTAAAACGGGCTGGAATTAAAGACCGGACACAATGATAATGGCCGGTGGGGGCTTCCATAAGAAGGGCAGCAGTGCGGATGCGGGACTTCGCCACCAAGGCGATATTGGTCGGAACTGTCGTGGTTACCAACCTGCTGGCCAGCTCGCTCGGCGTCTATTGGCTTTACGAGAGCCGCCAGCAATATGAGCGGCGCGCGGAATCCCTGACGCAGAACCTCGCTTATTCCGTCGATCAGAGCATCACCTTCACGATCGACAAGATCGACCTGATCCTGCAGACCACGACGGAAGAGCTGGAACGCCGCTCGACCGCCGGCAAGCTCGACACCACCGGCCTGTCGCGTTTCGTCGACAGCCACGCCTCGCACATGCCGGAACTGGCCGCCGTCGGCGTCACCGACGAAACCGGCCGCCTCGTGCTGTCGACCGGCGGCACCCGGGTGACCGCGCCCGACGTGCACGACCAGCCTTTCTTCACCGAATTGCGCGATCATCCGGAAAAGGGCCTGTTCGTCTCCAAGCCGGTCGACGGGCTGGTCGGGTCGAAGAAGATGCTGGTCTTCGCGCGCCGCTACGAACATCCCAACGGCAGCCTGGCCGGCATCGTCACCGCCGCCCTGCCGCTGGACTTCTTCGTCCAGCTGCTGGCCCATTTCAATGCCGGCCGCCAGGACGCCATCGCCCTGCGCGCCTTGGACAATTCGATCATCGTCCGCTATCCGGTGGTCAGCCCGGGCCAGCCCGGCGCGATCGGCAGCACCGCCTCGTCGGAGGAACTGCGCCAGGCGATCCTGTCGGGCCAGGAGGAAGCCACCTTCCACTCCGACAAGACCGGCGACGGCATCGCGCGCACCTTCACCACACGCCGCCTCGATTCGGCGCCGATGTATGTGGTGGCCGGCTCGCCTCAGGAGGAATATCTCGAGGAATGGCGCTCCGAGGTCCGCAAGACCGTGGTGTTCCTGCTGGCCCTGCTGCTGGTCACCTCGATCTCGGCAGGTTTCATCTATCGCCTGTTCGACATCGCCGGGCGCCAGAGCCGGCGCAACCGCATGTTCCTGGAACGCGCCTCGGACGGCGTGCATGTGCTGGACAGCCAGGGCCTGCTGGTCGAGGCCAGCGATTCCTTCTGCGCGATGCTGGGCTATAACCGCTCCGAGATCATCGGCAAGCACGTCTCGACCTGGGAAGCGCGCTGGTCGCGCGTCGAACTGGCCGACAAGATCATCCCCGAGCAATTGGCCGCCACCTCGCCCTCCACCTTCGAGACCCTGCATCGCCGCAAGGATGGCAGCGTGCTGTCGGTCGAGGTTCATGTCGCCGTGGTGCGGACCCGGCGCGAACATTATCTTTACGCCTCGTCGCGCGACATCACCGAGCGCAACCGCATGCGCGCCGAAATCGATGCCGCGCTGCAGCGTTTCGAGGCGATCTTCCAGAACAATCCGGTGCCGCTCTGCATGATGGATTTCGGCAGCGGCATCTATCTCGACGTCAATCCTGCCTGGGAAGAAGTGTCGGGCTATTCGCGCGACGTGGTGGTCGGGCGCACCAGCCTGGATTTCGGCATGTGGGTCGATCCCTCCGACCGCTACCGCCTGTTCGAGGCGGTCAAGGAGAGCGGCAACGCCCCCCTGCCCTACGAAGCCGAATTCCGCCGCGGCGACGGCCGGATCATCCTCTGCGCGGTGACCGGACGCCTGATTCCGCTGGCCAGCCGCCGCCTGTTCATCTGGGCGGTGGAAGACGTCACCGAACGCAAGAAGACCGAAGTGGGTCTGCGCCTGGCCGCCTCGGTGTTCGATTTCAGCCATGACGGCATCATGGTGACCGACAAGGACAACAAGATCCTCGAGATCAATCCGGCCTTCACCCGCATCACCGGCTTCGAGCGCGACGAAGTGGTGGGCCGCGACCCGATCTTCCTCGGCTCGGGCAAGCAGGACGAAACCTTCTTCAATGAAGTGTGGGACAGCCTGGCCACCACCGGCGGCTGGCGCGGCGAGATCTGGAACAAGCGCAAATCGGGCGACATCTACCCGACCCTGATGTCGATCGCCGCCATCCGCGACGATGCCGGCGAGATCCAGCGCTATATCGGCGTCTTCTCGGATATCAGCCAGCTCAAGGAACATGAGGCCGAGCTGCACAAGGTGGCGCATTTCGATCCCTTGACCGCCCTGCCCAACCGCCGCCTGCTCGCCGACCGCATGCACCAGGCGATCGCCCGCGCCAAGCGCAACGACAATACGCTGGCGGTCTGCTTCGTCGATCTCGACGGCTTCAAGGAGGTCAACGACCAGCTCGGCCACGAGGTCGGCGACCGTCTGCTGATCGCCGTCTCGACCCGCATCCAGGGCGTGCTGCGCGCCGACGATACGCTGGCCCGCCTGGGCGGCGACGAATTCGTCATCCTGCTGAACGATACCGGCAGCGACAAGAAATGCTTCCAGGTGCTCGACCGCGTGCTGATCGCCATTTCCCAAGCCGCCGAGGACACCCATAACGGCATCGTGCTGTCCGGCTCGATCGGCGTCACCCTGTTCCCCAAGGACGATGTCGACGCCGACACGCTGCTGCGCCACGCCGACCAGGCGATGTACCGCGCCAAGGAAAGCGGCAAGAACCGCTATCACAAGTTCGACCCCGAACATGACCGCCAGGTGCGCGCCAGCCACGAGGCCCTGCAGCGCCTGAATCTGGCGCTGGAGCGCGAGGAGTTCGTGCTGCATTACCAGCCCAAGGTCAACATGGTCACCGGCGAGGTGATCGGCACCGAGGCGCTGATCCGCTGGCTCGATCCGGTGCGCGGCATCGTCTCGCCGGGCTCTTTCTTGCCGACGGTCGAAGGGACCGAGCTGGAAATCGCCCTGGGCGATTATGTGTTCGAGGCGGCGCTGACCCAGCTGGGGCGCTGGAAGGCGCGCGGCATCACCCTCCCGGTCAGCGTCAATGTCAGCCCCAACCATCTGCAGGTGCCGCAATTCGCCGAACGGCTCAAGGCGATCCTGGCCCGGCATCCGCTGGTGCAGCCGGGCGACCTCAAGCTGGAAATCATCGAAAGCACCGCCATCGGCGACATCAAGCGCGCCACGGCGACGCTGGAGGCCTGCCGCAAGATGGGCATCAGCTTCGCGCTGGACGATTTCGGCACCGGCTATTCTTCGCTGACCTATTTCCGCAAGCTGCCGATCGACGAACTGAAGGTCGATCAGAGCTTCGTGCGCGACATGCTGAACCATCCCGACGATCTCGGGCTGGTCGCATCGGTCGTACATCTGGCCCAGGCCTTCAACCGCCAGATCATCGCCGAAGGCGTCGAGACCGAGCAGCATGGCGAACTGCTGGTCAAGCTGGGCTGCCATCTCGGCCAGGGCTACGGCATCGCCCGCCCGATGCCGGCCGACCTGCTGGACGACTGGATCGCTCATTGGCAGGGCAGCGCCGGCTGGCGCTTCCCCGCCCCGATCTGACCGGCGGCCGGCTTGACGGCGGATTTTGGCATGTCGGCGGCGCGGACCGACGTGCTGTCGCAGGTGCTCACCCTGATCCGGCTCCGCGGCGATCTGGTCTACACCGCCCGGTTAGGGCAACCCTGGGGTCTCAGGTTCCAGCCCGGCCCCGCCTAATATGGCTCGGCGCGCGAGCATCGCGCTCAACGAGCGCGCTGCAACCTGATTCCATCCGCAAGAGAATTGGCGTATAGTCCCCGCGACTCCCAAGCATAAGACCACCGGAATGTCACAAAACATTTGGTGAGTTACATTTTAGCTTGAACTAGATGGCGCAGGGAGACTTCACATGCTCACGAAACACAGCATGATACATGATGCATGGCAAATGAATCTGTTTGTTACGTTGAATTTGTGTCAGGGCTTATCGAATTTCAGCTATCTCGTTTCCGAGTTCTCGTCTCGCGACCGCGATGAAGACTTGCTCGAAGAAAGCGAGGAAGAGGAAATCGAGGAACGTCATCACGACGAACCGCGCCGGCTGTCGGCCTGACGGGAAAATGGTGGGCGATGACGGGCTCGAACCGCCGACATCATGCGTGTAAAGCACGCGCTCTACCAACTGAGCTAATCGCCCGAGGCGCTGAGTTCTAAGGGCTCGCCTCCTCTTTGGCAAGCCTGATCAGATCGACCGCCTTCTCGAAGGCCAATTCCTCGACCGCTGCTTCTACGGCGCGGAAGCGTTCGTCTGACCAGGAGGCGCGCAGCGCGGGCGAGAGTTCGGCGAACAGATCCATCGCCGCGAAATTGCGCTGGCGCAACAGGGTGATCAGCGCGTCGAGCTGACGCCCGTCCAGTTCGACATCCCCACCGGCCTCCGCCGGCCTGGCCGGAAAATGCGCGGCGACTGCCGCGGCGTAGGCCTCCACCGCCGCCGACAATTCACCCGCCTCGCCGGCCACGTCCGCCGGATCGCCGCCGTGGCGCAGCCCCTCCTCGATGCGGCCGGCCGGCTCGGCGATCGAGCGGGCGCCGAAATTGGCCGAGCTGCCGCGCAGCGAATGAGCCTGGCGGGCCGCGCCCTCCCCGTCTCCGTCAGCCAGCGCCGCGCGGATGCCGGCGGACTGCGACAAGGCGGACGAGGCCAGGCTGCGCAGCAGCGGCAGCAGGGTCTCATCACCATCCTCGGACATCGCCTCCAATCGCGCCAGTTCCAGTCCCAGCGCGCCGGCGACGGCTGCCAATGCGGGTCCGTGGCCGGAAGGCGGCGCCGTCTGTTGGCCCGCGGCGGGCAGAGTGGCTGGATTGGGCTGCACATAGAGCAGGATGGCTGATATCAGCTTTTCGACGTCGAGCGGCTTGGCGACGAAGTCGGTCATGCCCGCCGCCAGGCATTTCTCCTTGTCCGAGGCCCGCACGCCGGCGGTGACGGCGATGATCGGTAAATCGCGAACACCCAGCTCCTCGCGGATGATGGTGCTGGCCTCGAAGCCGCCCATCACCGGCATCTGCGCATCCATCAGCACGATGTCGACGCGGTCGCGCCCATCGCGGATATAATCCACCGCATACTGGCCGTCGCCCAGCACCTCGACCAGCGCGCCCTCATTCTGCAGGATCTTGCGCGCCACTTCCTGATTGAGGGAATTGTCCTCGACCACCAGAACGCGGATGCCGGCCAGCCGGCGCGCCCCTGACCGCGCAGTGCGGCGCGTCTTCCTGATGCCGCCGGCGAGCAGATCGCCCACCACATGAGCCAATGCGATCTCGCTGACCGGCTTGATCAGGGTGGCGTCGGCAGCGACGGCACGCGGTGCATTGTGCAGTTCTTCGCGCCCGAAGCCGGTTACCATCACCACCACCGGCGCCTGCAGCGAGATCGGCGCTGCCTTAAGACGATGGGCTGTTTCCAGGCCGTTTATCCCCGGCATCTGCCAATCGATCAAAACCACGTCGAACTGATCGACATCGGGCCGAGCCATGAAATCGAGGGCGGCCCGACCCGACGGCAGTGTCTCGGCCCGCCAGCCCAGATAGGCGGCGGCGACCGACAATGAATGCCGGGCCAGCTCGGAATCGTCGACGATCAGCACCTTGAGATCGCGCGGCGCCTCGGATGGCCGGAGCTCGCCGCCGCCCGCGAAGGGAATGGTGAACCAGAAAGTACTGCCCTTGCCGAGCTCGCTCTCGACGCCGATCTCGCCGCCCATCAGCTCGACCAGCCGCTTCGAGATGGCCAGCCCCAGCCCGGTGCCGCCGAAGCGCCGGGTCGTGGTGGCATCGGCCTGAGAGAAAGGCTGGAACAGCCGGGATAGGATCTCCGGCGCCATGCCGATGCCGGTGTCTTCGACGGTGAAGCGCACCATTACCTGCCCATCGCGTTTTTCGACGATCTTGGCGGACAAGGCGACGCTGCCATGCTGGGTGAATTTGATGGCATTGCCGGTCAGGTTGATCAGGACCTGCTGCAGGCGCGACGGGTCGCCGCGCAGCAGTCGGGGAATGTCGCCATCCAGGGTGATGGCCAGTTCGATCCCCTTGTCGCGGCCATTGACGGACATGATCACCGACAGATCCTCGATCACCGCGGCCAGATCGAAATCGATCGTTTCGAGATCAAGCCGATTGGCCTCGATCTTGGAATAATCGAGGATGTCGTTGAGGATGCCGAGCAGCGAGCGGCCCGCCGTCTCGATCTTGGCGACATAATCGCGCTGCTCGGACGACAGCTCGGTCTGGCCGACGATATGCGACAGGCCGAGAATCGCATTCATCGGCGTGCGGATCTCGTGGCTCATATTGGCCAGGAACTCGCTCTTGGCGCGATCGGCCGCCTCGGCCTGCGCCCGGGCTTCGATCAGCACCGCTTCGGCCTCGTGCTTGGCGGTGATGTCGAGGATCTGCGCGACATATTCGACCGGCTCGCCGGCGGCGGTCCGGACGATCGAAACGCTGAGCAGAACCCAGATGATCCGCCCATCCTTATGGATATAGCGCTTTTCCAGCTGATAGCTGTCCGCCAGGCCCCGAACCAGATTGCCGACGAGCTCGACATCCGTCGCCAGATCGTCGGGATGGGTGATGGTCTGGAAATCGGTCGCCAGCAATTCGGCTTCGCTATAGCCGACCATCTGGCATAGCGCGCCGTTGACCCGCAGGAAACGTCCGTCGAGCGACACCAGCGCCATGCCCTGTCCGGCCGTCTCGAAGGCGCCGCGGAAGCGGACCTCGCTGGCGCGCAGGGTCTCCTCGGCGGTGCGCAGGGTCTCCTCGGCGCGCTTGCGCTCGGTCAAGTCGATGGCGATGCCGATCCAGCCGAACAGCTCGCCATATTGATCCCGCATCGGGCTCACCCGCAGCAGAGCCGGAAAGCGGCTGCCATCCTTGCGCAGGAAGGTCCATTCCCGCGCCTGGCCGGGCGGATTGTCATAAGCGCCGGAGAACAGCTCGGGCCCCGGCTCGATCGGCCGCCCCACCTCGCGGCTCAGTTTCGCCGCATAGGCCGCCACTTCGTCGTGATCGTGGAAAATGGCCGGCGTCCGTCCCCGCACCTCGTCGAAACTGTAGCCCAGCAATTCTTCCGCCGCGGGGTTGTAGACCGTGATTCCCCATTCCGTGTCGACCGCGATGATGGCGTAGCCCGCGCTGTTGAGGATCGCCGACTGCACGGCGGACATGCGGACGATTTCGCGGGTCCGGTCGGAAACCTGACGTTCCAGAGTGGCGTTCAGTTCGAGGATCTTGGCCTCGTTGGCCTTGCGCCCGGTAATGTCGCGCACCGTCTTGGAAGCGCCGACCACGCGGCCGGAGCTGTCCCACACCGGCGACACGGTGACCGAGACATTCAGCAGGGTGTCGTCCTTGCGCCGGCGCACAGTCTCGAAATGTGCCGTCGGCAAGCCATCGCGAATGCGCGCCAGCAGGCGCAGCTCCTCGTCCCGGCGATCCTCGGGAATGACCAGATCCATCAGCGTGCGCCCGACCGCCTCCTCCGCGCTATAGCCGAAAATCGCCTCGGCGGCGCGGTTCCAACTCGTCACGGTCCCATCGAGATCCTTGCCGACGATGCCGTCATTGGCGCTGTCGATGATCGAGGCCAGACGCATGCGCTGCTCGATGGCGGCGAGGTCGCGCAGGCGTCCATCGCGCCAGAACAAGGTGCCGAACACCGCGAGCACCATCAGCACCAGGCCGGCCGCCGCCGCCACTTGCGGCGGAACCAGGCCCAGCCCGTCGATGAAGGCCGGCATCGGCGAGATGGCCAGCCGCCAGCGCCGCCCGAACATCTCGAAATCGCGCGTTGCCCGGACCGCCCCGTCGGCCTGAGCAGTCAAATCGGAATAGACACGCCCGCCGTCATAGCCAAGAGCGTCGAGATCGGTGACGCTGAGACGGACATTGGGAATGTCGGCCGACACGCCCTCGAACACTTCGTCGGCCAGCAGCCGAGCGAACACCCAGCCATAGGCGCTGTCTTCACGCAAGGAGGGCAGATCGAGATGTTGGCTGCCGCGATAGAGCGGCAGCAGCAGGAGCAGAGCGGTCCGCGGAGCGGAACCGCCGAAATCGACGGTGGCATAGGGACCTGTCAGCCGCGCCTTGCCGCTACGCATCGCCTCGACCGCGGCCTCGCGGCGCACGGCTTCGGAAGCGATGTCCCGGCCCAGCGCCGACACATTATCCTTCTCCGGCTCGATATATTGGACGACGTAATGTTCGCCGTCATAGGCCGCATATTGGCGGATCGAAAAGTCTGCAAGGCCCTCTTCCCGAGCCTTGGCAACGAAAGCGGCCTCGCCTCCCGCCGGCACGCGGCGGATCACCCCGAAACCGTGCGCGCCGGGAAATTCGGCGGCGTGGTTGCGGCTGGTGACATAGCGGGCGAAAGTCTGGCGGTTGAGGCCATTTTCGCCCATCACCACGATGGCTCCACGCGCGCCCAGCAACCCGTATTGATAAAGCCCCACGCGCTTGACCACGTCGCGCTGCAGCGTCCCCGCCGCCCGCTCGACTGCGTCCGCGGTAACGGCCTGGTCATGGACGGTCAGCAACCGGACCGCGAACAGCGTGGCCAGCAGGCCGGCAATCCCTACCGCCCAGGGAGCGATCGACAGGAACCGGAACCGCGGGAACGCCGCCATGAACCTCTCTCGCGATGAGTGAGCGCTCTCTCAGTGTGGGGCCTTGGAGCGCAGGGCTCAAGCCCGCCGTACGAATGGGGCAGGCAAACAAAAACGCCGGCCGCTTGCGCGACCGGCGTTTTGTATTGCAGTTCCCCCGAACGGAGACCTGAGGAACCGTCTTAGTTGACGGCGTCCTTCAGGCCCTTACCGGCCTTGAACTTCGGCTGCTTGGAAGCAGGGATCGTAATCTTCTGGCCAGTGCGCGGGTTGCGGCCTTCCGACTTGGCGCGCTCGGCAACGGCGAACGTGCCGAAACCGACCAGACGCACTTCGTCGCCCTTCTTCAGGGCTTCGGTAACGGCGGCGAAAACGCCATCGACAGCCTTGGCCGCGTCAGCCTTGGAAAGCCCGGCGGCGCTCGCCACCACGGTCACGAGATCATTCTTATTCACCTTGGGAGCCCCCTTCTCTGCTAACAACACTCAAAAGAATTCTTGTTTAACAATGACAACTGAAACAAGTCTGCGACACTGTAAAACGGGTTTTGGAAGCCCGTCAACCCGAGATGCGCTGAAAAGCGCGGATATCCACAGATTTCGATTCGAAATCCATGGATTCCGCTCTCTTCGCAGTAGCAGCAAAGGTCAGTGCGTGACTACTCCCACCTCGCCTTCCGCGCCCTCGGCCCGCGGAGCGGCCTTGGAAGCCTCCTGCTCGGGTTCCCATTCGATGGGGGTGAGCGGGCCGGTCAGGGCGTTGGCGAGAACCTCGTCGGCCGACGACACCGGGATGATCTGCAAGCCGCGCTTGACGTTATCCGGGATATCGGCCAGGTCCTTTTCATTGTCCTTCGGGATCAGCACCGTCTTGATGCCGCCGCGCAGGGCCGCCAGCAGCTTCTCCTTGAGGCCGCCGATCGGCAGCACGCGGCCGCGCAGGGTGATCTCGCCGGTCATGGCGACATCCTTGCGGACCGGAATGCCGGTCAGCACCGAAACGATCGCCGTGCACATGGCGACGCCGGCGGACGGACCGTCCTTGGGCGTGGCGCCTTCCGGCACGTGGACGTGGATGTCGCGCTTCTCGAACACGCTCGGCTTGATGCCGAAATTGACCGAGCGCGAGCGCACATAGGAGCGCGCCGCCGAGATCGATTCCTGCATCACATCGCCCAGCTTGCCTGTGTGCGAGAACGTGCCCTTGCCGGGCATCGACACCGCCTCGATCGACAGCAGCTCGCCGCCGACTTCGGTCCAGGCCAGGCCGGTGACCACGCCGACCATATCCTCGAGCTCGGCCTCGCCATAGCGGAAGCGATGCACACCGGCGAACTTTTCGAGGTTCTTGCGGGTGATCGTCACCTTGTTGACGGCACCCGGCGTGCGGGCGCGGGCTTCCTTCGAGAGGATTTCCTTGATCGCCTTGCGGGTCAGGTTGGCCAGCTCGCGTTCCAGCGAGCGGACGCCCGACTCGCGGGTGTAATAGCGGATCAGGTCGCGCAGCGCGTCGTCGGAGACCGAGAACTCGCCCCGCTTCAGGCCGGCCGCCTTGACCTGCTTGTCCAGCAGATGGCGCTTGGCGATCTCGACCTTTTCGTCCTCGGTGTAACCGGACAGGCGGATGATCTCCATGCGATCCAGCAGCGGCTGGGGCATGCGCAGGGAATTGGCGGTCGTCACGAACATCACGTCGGACAGGTCGTAATCGACCTCGAGGTAATGGTCGTTGAAGTTGACGTTCTGCTCGGGGTCCAGCACTTCGAGCAGCGCCGAGGCCGGATCGCCGCGCCAGTCGGCGCCCAGCTTGTCGATCTCGTCGAGCAGGAACAGCGGGTTCGAGGTCTTCGCCTTCTTCATGCCCTGGATGATCTTGCCGGGCATCGAGCCGATATAGGTGCGGCGATGGCCGCGCACTTCCGATTCGTCACGCACGCCGCCCAGCGACATGCGGACGAAATTGCGGCCCGTCGCTTTCGCAATCGACCGGCCGAGCGAGGTCTTACCGACGCCGGGCGGGCCGACCAGGCACAGGATCGGGCCGCGCACCTTCTGGGTGCGCTGCTGCACGGCCAGATACTCGACGATGCGTTCCTTGACCTTGTCGAGGCCGTAGTGATCGGTGTCGAGCACCTGTTCGGCCAGGCGGATGTCCTTCTTGACCTTGCTCCGCTTCTTCCACGGAATGGTCAAAATCCAGTCGAGGTAATTGCGCACCACGGTGGCTTCGGCCGACATCGGGCTCATCGAGCGCAGCTTCTTCAGCTCGCCCATGGCCTTTTCGTGGGCTTCCTTCGACAGGCGGGTCTTGTTGATCCGCTCTTCGAGTTCGGCGGCCTCGTCGCGGCCGTCCTCGCCCTCGCCGAGCTCCTTCTGGATCGCCTTCAGCTGCTCGTTCAGATAGTACTCGCGCTGGGTCTTCTCCATCTGCCGCTTGACGCGGTTACGGATCTTCTTTTCCACCTGCAGCACGCCGATCTCGGCTTCCATGCAGGCATAGACCTTCTCCAAACGCTCGGAGGTGGTCTCGATTTCCAGAAGCTCCTGCTTCTCGGAGATCTTCAGCTGCAGGTGCGACGCCACGGTGTCGGCCAGCTTGGCCGGATCGTCGATCTGGTTGATCGAGACCAGAACCTCGGGCGGGATCTTCTTGTTGAGCTTGATGTACTGCTCGAACTGGGTGATCACCGAACGCGACAGGGCTTCCAGCTCGCGCGGCTCGCCGTCATCCTCGCTCACCGCCTCGGCGGTGGCCTCGAAGAAGGTCGGGTTCTCGGTGAAGCCGGTGATGCGGGCGCGGCTGCCGCCCTCGACCAGCACCTTGACCGTGCCATCGGGCAGCTTCAGCAGCTGCAGGACGGTCGACAGGGTGCCGACGCGATAGATGTCTTCGGGGGTGGGATCGTCCTGGGCGGCATTCTTCTGCGCGACCAGCAGGATCTTCTTGTCGTCCTTCATCACATCTTCGAGGGCGCGAACGGATTTTTCGCGGCCGACGAAAAGCGGGACGATCATGTGGGGGAATACGACGATGTCGCGGAGCGGCAGAACCGGGAAGACTTCGTCGATAGTTTGATCCGCCATGTTGCCTCGTTTACTTCAAGATGCGCACCGGAGGATCTGTGGGAACGTGACCCCGTTCAGGGGTCACGCACTCGATCCGATGTCCTCGCGACGCTCGGAATAAATGTACAGCGGCTTGGCCCGTCCTTCCGCCACTTCACCATTGATGACCACCTCGTCAACAGAGTCGAGGCCGGGGAGGTCGAACATGGTTTCGAGCAGGATGGTCTCCATGATGGAGCGGAGGCCGCGCGCGCCGGTCTTACGTAATATGGCTTTCTGAGCTATGGCCTTCAAGGCGTCGTCGGTAAATCCGAGACGCACATCCTCCATCTCGAACAGGCGCTGATACTGCTTCACCAGCGCGTTCTTCGGCTTGGACAGGATGTCGACCAGGGCGCTCTCGTCCAGATCGTTCAGGGTGGCCAGCACCGGCAGGCGGCCGACGAATTCCGGGATCAGGCCGAACTTCAGCAGATCCTCGGGCTCGACCTCGCGCAGGACTTCGCCGGTGGTGCGCTCATCCGGGCCGCGCACGTCGGCGCCGAAGCCGATCGAGGTGCCCTTGCCGCGCGCCGCGATGATCTTCTCCAGCCCGGCGAACGCGCCGCCGCAGATGAAGAGGATGTTCGTGGTGTCGACCTGCAGAAATTCCTGCTGCGGATGCTTGCGGCCGCCCTGGGGCGGGACCGAGGCGACGGTGCCTTCCATGATCTTCAGCAAGGCCTGCTGCACGCCCTCGCCCGACACGTCGCGGGTGATCGAGGGGTTGTCGGACTTGCGGCTGATCTTGTCGACCTCGTCGAT
>JAJPHO010000108.1 GCA_021325215.1 Alphaproteobacteria bacterium | reverse complement strand
TCGGCCAGCTTGACCACGCGGCCGGTGATGTGGTGGGCCTGGCGGAACGGCACGTCGGCCTTCTGCACCAGCCAGTCGGCGATGTCGGTGGCGGTGGTGAAGCCGGCGCCGGCGGCACCCGCCATGCGCTCCTTGTCGACGGTCAAATCGGCGATCATGCCGGTCATCGCGGCCAGACACAGCTCCAGCGTGTCGGCGGCCTCGAACACCGGTTCCTTGTCGTCCTGCATATCCTTGGAATAGGCCAGCGGCAGGCCCTTCATGACGATCAGCAGCGAATTGAGGTCGCCGATGACGCGGCCGGCCTTGGCGCGGATCAGCTCGGCGGCGTCCGGGTTGCGCTTCTGCGGCATGATCGACGAGCCGGTCGAATAGGCGTCGGACAGGCGCACGAAACCGAACTGCGCCGTGGTCCAGATCACCAGCTCTTCGGCCAGGCGCGACAGATGCACCGAGGCGATGGCGGCGGCGGAGAGGAATTCCAGGGCGAAATCGCGGTCGGACACGCCATCCAGCGAATTGGCGCAGGGACGGTCGAAACCGAGCGCCGAAGCGGTCATGTGGCGGTCGATCGGATAGGAGGTGCCGGCCAGCGCGGCAGAGCCGAGCGGGGATTCGTTCAGGCGCTTCCTGGCATCTTGCACCCGGCCGCGGTCGCGGCCGAACATCTCGACATAGGCCAGCAGATGGTGGCCGAAGCTGATCGGCTGGGCCGCCTGCAGATGGGTGAAGCCGGGCAGGATGGTGGCGGCGTGCGTCTCGGCCTGGCCGAGCAAAGCGGCTTGCAGGTCCCGCAGCGCCTTGTCCATGCCGTCCAGCGTGTCGCGGACCCACAGCTTGAAATCGGTCGCCACCTGGTCGTTGCGCGAGCGGGCGGTATGCAGCCGGCCGGCGGCGTCGCCGATCAGTTCGGCCAGGCGCCCCTCGACATTCATATGGATGTCTTCCAGCGACTGCTTGAATTCGAATTTGCCGTCGGCGATCTCTTGCCGGATCTGTTCCAGTCCGGCCAGAATGGCGTCGCCGTCGGCCTGCGACAGGATTCCGGTCTTGACCAGCATGGCGCAATGGGCCTTCGAGCCCGCGATGTCCTGGGCGTAGAGGCGCTTGTCGAAGTCGATCGAGGCATTGATGCGCTGCATGATCGCCGACGGTCCGGCGGCGAAGCGGCCTCCCCAGATCTGGCTGCTCGGTCGGCTGGGGCTGGTCATAAGCGAACTCTCGGTGGAAAGGGTGTCATGAAGGGGTGGTTTCTCAAGGCGGCGCTGGCCGCCGCAAGTCTGGGCCTAAGCTACATGGTTCCCGCCGGATCGGGAAGCGCTCAGGACTCTACCGGGACCAGCTTTCCCTACATGCCCGATATCCGTCTGAGTGACGGCAGCGGCATCGCTTTCAACCTGTCGCGCTATAAGGGTGCGGTGATCGTGCTGGAATTCTGGTCGACCAGCTGCGGGCCCTGCGTCCGCGATCTCGATTCGCTGAACCATCTGCAGGGCGATTTTCCCGGCAAGCCGCTGATCGTCATTCCGGTCAATGAGGACCCGATCGCCATTCTGCAGGTCAAGGCCGCCTTGGCCCGCCAGAAGCTCACCTTTCTCAAGCCCTATGCCGATCCCAACGGCGCCGCGGCGCAGGTGCTCAATCTGCGCGGCGTGCCGACCAGCTTCGTGGTCGATCGCTCGGGCCGTATCGTCATGCAGCTCGAAGGGCCGCAGAACTGGAATGGCGGCGATTACGAAAAGCGCATGAATTTCCTTTTGCAGCAAACCCCGCAATAACGAAGGTCGCTATGTCCGATTTCCCGATCACCATCTTCCACAATCCCCAATGCGGCACCTCGCGCAACGCGCTGGCTCTGATTCGCGAGCGCGGCTACGAGCCGCAGGTAATCGAATATGTGAAAGTGGGCTGGACCAAGGACCAGCTAAAGGATCTGTTCGCCCGGATGGGCGTGCGGCCGCGCCAGATGATGCGCACCAAGGGCGCGCTGGCCGGAGAGCTCGGCCTGCTCGATGAGAGCGTCGGCGACGAGGCGATCCTCGACGCCATGGTGAAGAACCCTATCCTCGTCGAGAGGCCGGTGGTGGCGACTCCCAAGGGAGTCGCCCTCGCCCGGCCTGCCGAGAAGGCGATCGACCTGCTGCCTTAGGGCAGCGCGAACACCACGATCGCCGACGGCCCGTTGCCGCCGAAGAAGCCGGACACCACGCCCGAGGTGGTGGCGACATATTGCTTGTTGCCGACCTCGTACGAGATCACCCCGCCGCCGATCGAGCCGCCGGTATTGAAGCTGTACAGCGTCTTGCCGGTCTTCTCGTCGATGGCGAGGAAATTATCGTTGAGGTCGCCGGTGAACAGCACGCCGCCTTCGGTGGCGGTAATGCCGGCCACCAGCGGCGTCGGCCATTGCTGCTTCCAGCGCGGCTTGCCGGTCGAGGCGTCGAGCGCCTGCAGCCAGCCCCGCGACTGCTCGCGCGGATCGGGGGTCACCGACCCGTTATAATAATGCGAGAACTGGGTGAAGGTGGCCGGTCCGGCTCCCTTGCGGAAGGTGCCGCACCAATCGACGGTGGCGACATAGAGCGTGTTGGTGGCGCGGTCATAGGTCGGGCCGTTCCATTCCAGCCCGCCCAGCAGGCCGGGGCAGGAATGCACGCCTTCGACGGTCGGCGACTTGTCCCAGTCGGTGCGCGAGGTGATTTCGACCTCGTAGAGCTGGTCGTGGGTGTCGCGGTCCAGCACGCGCAGCAGGCCGTCCTTGCCCGCCACCGAGATCAGCTTGCGCTTCTTGCCGCCGATGGTGGCGTCGAACAGCGGGCTGACCTGGCTGAGATCGCGGTCATGATCGTCATCGGGCACGAACTGGTGGAACCACAGCAGGCGTCCGGTCTTGACGTCGAGCGCCACCGCCGAGTCGGTGTAGAGGTCACCGCCGCCGCCACGCACATCCTTGTCGAAGTCGGGCGCCGGATTACCGACCGGCACATAGACGATGCCGGCCTTGTCGTCGAAGGAGAGCGGCGTCCACAGGCTGCCGCCGCCATGCTCGCGGGACTGCTCGTCCTTCCAGCTGTTGGCGCCGCCCTCATTGGCGTCGGGGATCTCGTTGAAGCGCCAGACCTGCTCGCCGGTATCGAGCTTGTAGGCGGCGATCCAGTTCTTGGCGCCCCAATCGGCGCCGGCCGGACCGTAGATCACCAGATCCTTGTAGATCAGCGGCGGCATCGAGAGATATTGGCTCGACCCGGCGTCGGCGATCTTCTGCGACCATAGCAGCGAGCCGTCGGTCATGTTCAGGGCGATCAGATAGCCGTCCGGCGTGCCGCGCACGACGCGGCCCTCCTTGATCGCCACGCCGCGATTGGCCTTGGACAAGGCGCGGTCCTTGATCGCCCAGCTATAGGTCCATTTTTCGCGGCAGGTCGCGGCATCCATCGCGATCGTCGTCTCGTCGATGGTGAAATACATGACGCCTTCATAGACCAGCAGATTGGTCTGGGTGGACCCGGCGGCGGCCGAGCGGTACAGGCAGACCGGGCGCAGCTGCGCGGCGTTGGCGGGGGTGATCTGCTTCAGCTCGACATAGCGCTGGCCGCTGTAATCCTTGCTGGCATAGAGCCAGCTCTTGGTGTCCTTGGCCGCGTTGGCCAGTTCCTCGTCGGTCGGGCCATGCTTCAGCGCCGCCGGCGCCGCGTCGGCGGCCTTCAGCGGCGGCAGCGTCTTCAGCGTTTCCAGATAGGCGATGATGTTGGCGCGCAGGGCCGCATCGGGGATCGCCACCGGCATCGAGGTGCCGGGCACCTTGTTGGTGGTCGAAGTCAGGAAGGCGTCGATGTCGGCGGGGGTCCAGACCAGCTTCGAGCTGGCCAACGCCGCCGAATAGGCGAAATTGGCCACCGAACCGGCATGACGTCCGACCACGCCGCTCAGCGACGGGCCGAAGCCGTTGGCGTTGGGATCGATGGTATGGCAGCTGGAGCACTGGTCGGCGAAGGACGCCTTGCCGGCGACCGGATCTCCGGCAGCGAAAGCGCTGCTGGAGGTGGCGGCGGCAAGGAGTCCCACTGTCAAAGCGAAGAAACCGGATGTGCGGCGCATGGCTAGTCTCCGATGACTGTCAGGTCACCGAGACCATAGCATTCCGGTCTTTTCGCTCAACCCACAAGACGGGCGGCTTTTAGTCAAAGAAGCGCAGTATCGTACTAGAAAAACGGAACTTACTTTATCAGCCGCAATTCCGTCTCGCGGCCATCAATAAAGTGCACGGTTTTTCCGTCGAAGAAGGCGTTCTCTTCGGCCCGGAAGGTAACTTCCTGCCCGCCCCATTCCGGCACCGCTTTGGTTGCCGCCAGCTCGATCGACCAGGCCGTGTTGGCGTGCACGCGGAACAGCCCGTGTTCCTCGCCCTTCTGATTGTCCCAGAAGCCGATGGCCGGGCCGGCGGCATGGCCATGATAGCCCAGCGGATGGGAATAGATCGACGGGGTCAGGCCGGCGGCGATCGCCTTGGCGCGGGCGGCGGCCAGCACCTCGTTGCCGGTGGAATCGAGCTTGAACGAGGCCAGCAGCGCGTCCTGCACGCCATTGGCCGCCTTCAGGCCGGCGCGCAGTCCGGCCGGCGCGTCTGTCTCGCCCGGCTTCAGCACATAGGCCAGGTGCTGGGTGTCGGTGTTGAGACGCAGATAGGTGATGCCGAAATCGGTCCACAGCAGGTCACCGGGCTGGATCACGGTGTCGCCTTCCAGCATGTCCTTCTCGCCCTGGCGCAGCACGGCGACCGAGGGGTGGAACCAGGTGTCGAGGCCGAGATCGGACATGCGCTGGCGATACCACCATTCGACGTCGTCGGTGGTGGTCTTGCCCGGGGTGATCACCCTGCGCGAGAAGGCTTCGGCGATCAGGGCATGGGCGATGCGCTCGATGCCGGGATAGATCGCCATTTCCTTCGGCGTGCGGGTTTCCAGCCAGCCGACCGCCAGCCCTTCGCCCGAGACCAGCCGGTCGCGGTAGGTCTGCGGCAGGGCGGCGCGCATATCGTCATACTGGCTGACCGTCATTCCATCGGCGAAGGCCGAGACCTGCGATGTGTCCACGGCGATATGTCTGGGATCGCGCGCCTGGATCAGATCGGCCAGCGCCTTCCACTGATCGGGCTGCTTGTCCGGGTTCCAGGACGGCTGGAACAGGCCGCCCAGGCCGTAGCGGCTGACGGTCAGGCGCTCGATCGGTTTGCCGGCGCCGGGATCGAAGAAGACCAGGATGGTGCGGCGCCGCGCATGCAGGCTCTCGGCGTTCAGCATGGTGGCGACCACCGGGTCCTCGAAATATTCGCGGGCGACCAGCACCCACATGTCGATGCCCTGGCTGCGCATCAGCGCGGGGATGATGGTGTCCAGCCGGTCGGCGAGGATGTCGTTCTCGACCTTGGCTCGGTCACGCAGGGGAAGGATCGGCAGCAGGACCGGCTCGGCCTGTTCGGCGTCGTTCAGCGGCAGGACTGGCGGTTCCGCAGCAAAAGCGCCGCAGGCCGTCACGGCGGTCAAAGCGAGAAGCATCCTGCGGAACATGGTCATCCCCCTTTTTTGAGGCGCCACAGCGTGACATGGGCCGGGCGGCCGCGCGAATAATTGAAGCCGTCGATCTCGCCGGCCGTTTCGGCGCTTTGTCCGGCTTCGGCCAGCTTGGCCAGGAACGCATCCTGCGCCGAGGCCTCGATGGCGGCCCAGGCGTCCGGCGTGTCGAGCAGGAACTGCGCGGCGCCGCCGCCATCGGTCAGCAGGGTGGCGGTGCCATGCAGGAACACCAGGCTGGGTTCGTGATAGCCGGCGGAGGCCAGCGGTGCCCCGGCGGGAACCGCGGCGGCGATGCGCACCCCGACCCACATCGGGAACAGGCGCGGCGCGACGATGGCGAACAGGCTGGAGAAAGCGATCACCGCGGTGACCATCGCCTGCATCGCGGCTCTTTGCGCCTGGCCGCGCCAGAAGGTCACCACCGGCATCCAGGCGGCGACCAGCATGATGGCGGCGAAAGGATAGAAGGCCGGGATGTAATCCAGCTTGAGCAGCTTGGGCGCCACGACCGGAGCGGCGGCCAGGACGGTGCCGATCACGCCCCATACGACCGCCAGCGCCTTGTGCCAGGCGCGCACCTTGTAGCCGCCGGCCAGCCACATCCCGGCCAGCAGCGCCAGGGCCGGATAGACCGGCAGGATATAGTGCGGCAGCTTGGTCGGAATGGCCTCGAACATCAGCCAGTTGGGCACGATCCAGGCCAGCAGGAAGCGCACGGCCGGTTCGCCGCGCCGTTTCCACGCCATCGGCAAGGCGGGCACTACCAGCAGCGAGGCCGGCCACAGGGTCGCCAGCATCAAGGCGAGATAGGTGCCCGGCGCCGCGCCATGGCTTTCCTGGGCGCCCAGCAGCTTGGGCAGCAGGTCGGTCTTGACGGCGGTGCCGATGAAGGCGCCTTGCGTCGCGTGGCTGATCGCCCAGGCCCAGGGCGCGACGATGGCGGCGACCAGCGCGATGCCGGGCAGCGGGCGCAGTCCCTTGAGCCAGCCCCAGGAACGGTCGGAGATCGAAAGGGTCAGGATGGTCAGGATGCTGATCATCGGCACCACCGGGCCCTTGATCAGGATGCCGATCGCCTGGGCCAGCCAGAACGCCATGGCCGGACCCCAGCCGGGCCGCTTCTCGCGCCGCAGATAGAACAGCGCCAGCGCGCCCTGGGCCAGCACGATTGCGGCCAATTGCATGGCGTCGGTCTTGGCCTGGTGCGCCTCGGAGACCAGCAGGAAACAGGCGGCCAGCAATCCGGCGCCGAGCAGGGCGCCGATCCGTCCGACCAAGTGCTGGCCGAAAGCGAAGGTCATCAGCACCGCCAGGATCGCGCCCAGCACCGAGGGCAGGCGATAGGACCAGATGGCTTCCGGATGCTGGGTCAGATCGGCGGCAGCCACCTGCATCCAATAGATGCCGGCCGGTTTCTTGGCGCGCGATTCGCCCTGGAATTGGATGCGGACATAATCGCCGGTCTCGATCATCTGTTTCGAGGCCTGGGCGAAGCGCGATTCGTCGCGGTCGATCGGCGGCAAGCCGGTCAGGCCCGGCACATAAAGCGCCAGGCACAACAGGATCAGCAGGAAATAGGGCTGCCGCCCTTCGGTGAGCGGCATTTATTTAAACCGCGGGGGCCGGCCCCCGCACCCTCGGGGTGTCTGCTTCGCGTTCCCTACGGCCCGTCGCAATGCTCCTCCGAGTGGGATGAAGCTTTTCACGTTAACTAAGGTCATCCCGCTCAGCGCGTCGGCACCGGCTTCTCGCCGCTGTAATCGTAGAAGCCGCGGCCGGTCTTGCGGCCGAGCCAGCCGGCTTCGACATATTTCACCAGCAGCGGGCAGGGGCGGTATTTGGAATCCGCCAGCCCGTCATACAGCACCTGCATGATCGCCAGGGCGGTGTCGAGGCCGATGAAATCGGCCAGCTCCAGCGGGCCCATCGGATGGTTGGCGCCCAGGCGCAGGGCGGTGTCGATGGCGTCCACCGAGCCGACGCCCTCATAGAGGGTATAGACGGCTTCGTTGATCATCGGCAGCAGCACGCGGTTGACGATGAAGGCGGGAAAATCCTCGGCGGCGACCGCGCTCTTGCCGAGGCGGCCGACCAGTTCCTTGACCGAGGCGAAGGTGTCCTCGGCGGTGGCGATGCCGCGGATCAGCTCGACCAGCTGCATCACCGGCACCGGGTTCATGAAATGCATGCCCATGAACTTGCCGGGGCGGTCGGTCGAGGCGCCCAGGCGGGTGATCGAGATCGAGGAGGTGTTGGTGGCGATCAGCGCGTCGGGCGGCAGCACCGGGCAGAGCTGGGCGAAGATCTGCTTCTTGATCTGCTCGTTCTCGGTGGCCGCTTCGATCACCAGCTGGCAGTCGGCCAGCTTGGCGTATTCGGTGACGGTGGTGATGCGCTTCAGCGCCTCTGCCTTGCCGACATCGTCGAGCTTGCCCTTGGACACCAGCCGGTCGAGGTTCTTGCCGACATTGGCGATGCCCTTCTTCAGCTGAGCATCGTTTACATCCAGCAGGCGGACGGTACAGCCCGCCTGGGCCAGGACCTGGGCAATACCACTGCCCATCTGCCCGGCCCCGATAACCCCCACAGTCTCGATCATTATGGACTCCTCAGGAGCGCTTTATTTACCCAGTTCGTTGGCCAGTTCCGGCAGAGCCTGGAACAGGTCGGCCACCAGGCCGTAATCGGCGACCTGGAAGATCGGCGCCTCTTCGTCCTTGTTGATGGCGACGATGACCTTGCTGTCCTTCATGCCGGCCAGATGCTGGATGGCGCCCGAGATGCCCACCGCGACATAGAGTTCGGGGGCGACGATCTTGCCGGTCTGACCGACCTGGAAATCGTTGGGGGCATAACCGCTGTCGACCGCGGCGCGGGAAGCACCGACGGCGGCGCCCAGCTTGTCGGCGACCGCTTCGATCAGCTTGAAATTATCGGAGGACGCCATGCCGCGGCCGCCCGACACGACGATTTTGGCCGAGGTCAGTTCGGGGCGCTCGGACTTCGACAGCTGCTGGTCGAGGAACTTCGACTTGCCGGGGTTCTCGGCGGCCGCGATCTTCTCGACCGAGGCGGAACCGCCCTCGGTCTTGACCGCGTCGAAGGCGGTGGCGCGCACGGTGATCACCTTGATGGCATCGCTGCTTTTGACGGTGGCCATGGCGTTGCCGGCATAGATCGGGCGGACGAAGGTGTCGGCGCCCTGGACGGCAACGATCTCGGAGATCTGCGCCACGTCGAGCAAAGCGGCGACACGCGGCATCACGTTCTTGCCGAAGGTGGTGGCGGGAGCCAGCACGGCGGCGAAGGTCTTGGCTTGGGCGGCCACCAGCAGCGACACCGGCTCGGCCAGGCCATGCTCGTAGGCTGCGTCTTCGGCCAGCAGCACCTTGGCGACCTTCTCGGTCTTGGCGGCGGCGTCGGCGACGGCCTGGCAATTATGCCCGGTGACCAGCACGGTGACCTCGCCCAGCTGGGCGGCGGCGGCGATGGTGGAGAGCGTGGCGGGCTTCAGGTGCGAATTATCGTGTTCGGCAACAACCAGGACGCTCATCTCAGATCACCTTCGCTTCGTTCTTCAGCTTGCTCACCAGTTCGGCCACGCTGCCGACCTTCACGCCGGCCTTGCGGCCCGCGGGCTCTTCGACCTTGATGGTGGTCAGGCGGGGGGCAGGGTCGACGCCGAGATCGGCGGGGGTGGTGCTGTCGAGCGGCTTCTTCTTGGCCTTCATGATGTTGGGCAGCGACGCATAGCGCGGCTCGTTCAGGCGAAGGTCGGTGGTGATGATGGCCGGCAGGGTCAGGCTCAGCCTTTCCAGGCCGCCATCGATTTCGCGGGTCACTTCGACCGAGCCGCCTTCCGGGACGACCTTCGAGGCGTTGGTGCCCTGGGGCCAGCCCAGCAGCGCCGCCAGCATCTGGCCGGTCTGGTTGCAATCATCGTCGATCGCCTGCTTGCCGAGGATGACGAGGTCGGGGTTTTCCTTGGCGACCAGGGCCTTCAGCATCTTGGCGACGGCCAGCGGCTGCAGCTCGGCATCGGTCACCACATGGATGGCGCGGTCGGCGCCGATCGCCAGGGCGGTGCGCAGGGTCTCCTGGCACTGGGCCGGGCCCATCGAGACGGCGACCACTTCGGCGGCCTTGCCGGCTTCCTTGAGGCGCACGGCCTCTTCGACGGCGATCTCGTCGAACGGGTTCATCGAGAATTTCACATTGGCGGTTTCCACGCCCGATCCATCGGCCTTGACCCGGACCTTGACGTTGTAATCGACCACCCGTTTGACTGCGACGAGAACCTTCATCTTTCCTCCCAGAACGACGGCTTTACGCACGTGTTGCACCGCACCTTAGGAGCGGCCCGTGCGGCTGTCAATTGCTCAACAGTGTTGAATTATTTTCCTGTAGCGGCAGAAACAATCGGTTTCAGCGATTGCCCCCAGGCACCCACAGAACATCCCGTGTGCCGTCCTTGTTGGCATGCCTGGCGGCCACGAACAGATGGTCGGACAGCCGGTTGAGATAGGCGATGGCCAGCGGATTGACCGTCTCTTCGCGGGCGAGGGCGCACAGCAGACGCTCGGCCCGGCGCACCACGGTGCGGGCCAGGTGCAGATGCGCCGCCGCCGGCTCGCCGCCCGGCAGGACGAAGCTCTGCAGCGGCGACAGCCGGTCGTTCATGGCATCGATTTCGGCTTCCAGCCGGTCGATCTGGCTTTGCACGATACGCAGCGCGCCTTCATCCTTGTGCGAGCCGCCCGGCACGCACAGATCGGCGCCGAGGTCGAACAGATCGTTCTGGATGCGGTTCAGCATGGCATCGAGGTCGGGCAGCTCGGTGCAATAAAGCCGCACCAGCCCGATCGTGCCGTTGGCTTCATCCACGGTGCCATAGGCATCGACCCGCAGATCGTCCTTGGGCACGCGAGAGCCGTCGCCCAGGCTGGTGTCGCCCTTGTCACCGCCGCGTGTGTAGATCCGTGTCAGCTGAACCATGTCCCGTCCCGTATTCTTGTCGGTCCGCCGAGACTAACGTGGCAGGGCGTCCTTTCGCCAGGGCCTTGCTGAAGGCGGTGCGACCTACGTGAATCTTGCCGTTCCGGCCGCTCTCCGGTAAACCGGCTGCATGCGTTTCTCCCTTTCGCTCAGCCTGTATATCAGCCGCCGTTTCGCCGGGGCCTTTTTCGGCGCGCTCGGCGTGATCATGGGGCTGATCTATCTGTTCGACGCGGTCGAGCTGCTGCGCCGCGCCGCCACCCATGGCGACGCCGGCCTGTCGGTGATCCTCGAAATGGCCCTGTTCAAGCTGCCGACCACGGTGCAGGTCATCCTGCCCTTCGCGGTGATGATCGGGGCGATGATCACCTTCTGGAACATGACGCGGTCCCGCGAACTGGTGGTCGCTCGCTCGGCCGGCATCTCGGCTTGGCAGTTTCTCACCCCGGTGCTGCTGGTGGCGCTGGTGATCGGCGTCTTCAACGTCACCGCCTTCAATCCGCTGGCGGCGACTTTGTACAAGCGCTACCAGAAGCTCGAAGACACCATGTTGATGCGCAATAGCGGCAATTCGCTGCTGGTCGGCGAAACCGGGCTGTGGCTGCGCGAGACCCATTCCAACGACCAGATGGTGCTGCATGCCGCGGCGGTCCGGCAGGAGGGATACGACCTGCTGCTGCGCCAGGTCAGCATCTATATCTCGGACGCCGATACCCATTTCCTCTACGGCATCGAGGCCAAGGTCGGGGCGCTGAAGGACGGCCAGTTCCGCCTGCAGGACGCCAATCTGTTCAAGCCGGGCGTGCCGGTCGAGCATTTCGACCATTATGAATTCACCACCCAGCTGACCATGGCCCGCGTGCAGGACAATTTCGCCACGCCGGAAACCATGTCCTTCTGGCAATTGCCCGGTTTCATCCATTTCTTCGAAAGCACCGGCTTCTCGGCCGGACGCCAGAAGCTCTATTATCAGTCGCTGCTGGCGTCGCCGCTGCTGCTGCTGGCCATGGTGCTGGTGGCGGCGGTCTTCTCGCTGAAGCCCAATCTGCGCTCGGGCGGCATCCTGGTGCGCGTGGTCGGCGGCGTGGTCGCCGGCTTCGTGTTCTATTTCTTCTCGAAGGTGATCTATGCGCTCGGATTGTCGGCGACTCTGCCGGCCAGCCTGGCCGCCTGGGCCCCCACCGCGGTGGCCAGCCTGTTCGGCTCGGCCGCCCTGTTCCACCTTGAAGACGGCTGAGCGTTCCCTCAGATATCAGGGATGATCGTCTCGGAGAGTTCAATGCCGTTTTCCCCGTCGCGCCGTAGTCTGCTGATCGGCGCGTCGCTGGCGTTGGCCAGCGCGCGGCTGCCGGCGGCTGAAGGCAGCGCGCAGGACAGATTGCGGGAGATGGAGGGAGTCCTCGGGGGACGGATCGGCGTCGCCGCCCTCGACATGGAAAGCGACCGCCGCATCGATTACCGCTCGGCCAGCCTGTTTCCGATGTGCAGCACCTTCAAGCTGCTGCTGGCCGGCGCCGTGCTGAGCAAGGTCGATCACGGCAAGGAGCAGCTCGACCGCGCCATTCCGCTGACCAAGGCCGATATCCTGGAATACGCGCCTTCGGCCAAGACATTGCTGCCGAAAGGCCAGATGACGGTGTCCGAGGCTGTGACCGGCGCCCTGGTCGACAGCGACAACACCGCGGCCAATCTGCTGCTGTCCTCGATCGGCGGACCCGGCGCCCTGACCCTGTTCGCCCGCACGCTGGGCGACAGGACTACCCATCTCGACCGCATCGAGCCCTTCCTCAACGAGGCCGCGCCAGGTGATGCGCGCGATACCACCAGCCCTTCGGCCATGCTCAACGATCTCGGCGTGCTGCTGCTGGAGAATGCGCTGAGCGAATCGTCACGCGCCTTCCTGGCCGATGCGATGGTGAAATGCCGCACCGGCACCAACAAACTGCGCGCCGGCATGCCGAACGACTGGAAGATCGGTGACAAGACCGGCATGGGCGAGCGCGGGGCTACCTGCGATGTCGCCATTGCCTGGCCGCCGGGACGCAAGCCGCTGCTGATCGCCGCCTATCTGGCCGACAGCCCGGCGCCGCTGGCCGAGCGCAACAAGATGATGGCCGATATCGCGCGGCTGGTCGTATCAGAGCTGGTTACGGGGAGTTAACAATCCCCGGGCGATCACCTGCGCCTGGATTTCCGCCGCACCCTCGAAGATGTTGAGGATGCGGGCATCGCACAGGATGCGGCTGATCGGATATTCCTCGGCATAGCCGTTACCGCCGTGGATCTGCAGGGCATTGTCGGCGTTCGACCAGGCGATGCGGGCGGTCAGCAGCTTGGCCATTCCGGCCTCGATGTCGCAGCGGCGGTCGCCATCCTTTTCGCGAGCGGCGAAATAGGTCAGCTGGCGGGCGACCATGGTTTCCACCGCCATCCAGGCCAGCTTGCCGTGAACGCGGGGGAAGGCGGCCAGGGCCTTGCCGAACTGCTTGCGCTCGCGGGCATAGGCCAGGCCGTGCTCGAGGGCCGACTGCGCCACCCCGACGGCGCGTGCCGCGGTCTGGATGCGGGCCGACTCGAAGGTGGCCATCAGCTGCTTGAAACCCTGGCCCTCGGTGCCGCCGAGAAGCTGTTCCCGCGGTACGATGAAGCCGTCGAAGCCGAGCTCATATTCCTTCATGCCGCGATAGCCCAGCACCTTGATCTCGCCGCCGGTCATGCCCGCGGCGGGGAAGGGATCGTCCTCGCTGCCGCGCGGCTTCTCGGCCAGCAGCATCGACAGGCCTTTCCAGTCCTTGGTGTCGGGGTCGGTGCGGACCAGCAGGGTCATCAGATCGGTGCGGGCGGCGTGGGTGATCCAGGTCTTGGCGCCGGTCACCACATAATCCTCGCCTTTGAGCGCCGCGCGGGTGCGCAGCGAGCCCAGGTCCGAGCCGGTGTCCGGCTCGGTGAAGACGGCGGTGGGCAGGATCTCGCCGCTCGCCAGCTTGGGCAGATATTTCTTCTTCTGCGCCTCGGTGCCGCCCAGGCGGATCAGCTCCGCGGCGATCTCGGAGCGCGTGCCGAGCGAGCCCACGCCGATATAGGCGCGCGACAATTCCTCGGTCACCACGCACATGGCCATCTTCGACAGGCCGAGCCCGCCATAGGCCTCGGGAATGGTCAGGCCGAACACGCCGAGCTCGGCCATCTGCTGAACCACCGCCAGCGGGATAAGGCTGTCGGTCAGATGCCATTCATGGGCGTAGGGCGTCACCTGTTCGTCGGCGAACCGGCGGAACTGGTCGCGGATCAGCGGCAGCATGTCGTCGTCGAGACGGTCGTGGCCGAAATGTTCGCCGGTCTCGATCAATTCGCCGATACGTTTCAGCGCCGCCGGTCCGCGTCCGTCGCGGCGCAGCCGGCTGACGGCGGGGGCGGAGAAGGCATGCGGCAGCTCGTCGAGGCCGAGATCGGCCGGACGGACCAGTTCGACCTGGCTCATCGGCACGCCGCCGGCCAGCTGATTGAGATATTCGCCGAAGGCGGCGCCCAGCATCAGCTGCTCCAGCTCGCCCAGTTTGCCGCTTTCCTGCAGGCCCTTGGCCCAGCGCAGCATCTGCGTCAGGCCCTCGATGGTGGTGGCGTACCAGGCCAGGCCATGGGCGGCGATCTGCTCGGCTTCCAGCCCATTCGCCTCGATCCTGGCGCCGACCGCGCTCTTCGCCTCGTCCAACAGGGCGCGGGCGGCCTTCAGCGCCTCCTGGCAATCGGACAGCAGGGTCTCGTTCAGGATTGTCATCCCTCGATACAATCTTCCAGGGTGCGGCGGCCGGGCTTTTTGGCCTGGACCAGCACCGCCATGTTTCCGGGTTTGTGGGTGTTCTTCATCATCTTCATGTGGGCGGTGGGAATATCCTCCCACGGGAAGACTTCGGACATGCAGGGATCGATGCGCCGCTCGACCACCAGCTGGTTGGCCTGGGAGGCCTGCAGCAGATTGGCGAAATGGCTGCCCTGGATTCGTTTCTGGCGCATCCAGACGAAGCGGGCGTCGAAGGTGATGTTGAAGCCGGTGGTGCCGGCGCAGAACACCACCATGCCGCCGCGCTTGACCACGAAGCAGGAGACCGGGAAGGTCGCCTCGCCGGGATGCTCGAAGACGAAATCGACATCGTTGCCCTTGCCGGTGAATTCCCAGATCGCCTTGCCGAAGGCGCGCACGCGCTTCATGTAATCGGCGAATACCTCCTGGTCGCCATCGACATCGGGCAATTGGCCCCAGCAATCGAACCGCTTGCGGTTGATGATGCCCTTGGCGCCCAGCTCCATCACGAATTGGCGCTTATCCTCTTCCGAGATGACGCCGATGGCGTGCGCGCCGGAAACCGAAATCAGCTGGATCGCCATCGAGCCCAGGCCGCCCGAGGCGCCCCATACCAGCACGGTCTGGCCGGGACGCAGGATATGCGGGCGATGGCCGAACAGCATGCGGTACGCGGTGGCCAGGGTCAGGACGTAACAGCCGCTTTCCTCCCAGGTCAGGTGACGCGGCCGTTCCATCAGCTGCTGCGACTGGACGCGGGTGAATTGGGCGAAGGAACCGTCGGGCGTCTCATAGCCCCAGATGCGCTGGCTGGGCGAGAACATGGGGTCGCCGCCGTTGCATTCCTCGTCGTCGCCATCGACCTGATTGCAGTGGATCACCACCTGGTCGCCGACCTTCCAGCGCTTCACCTTGGCGCCGACCGCCCACACGATGCCCGAGGCATCGGACCCGGCGATATGAAAGGGGGCCTTGTGGCTGTCGAAGGGCGAGATCGGCTTGCCCAGCGCGGCCCAGATGCCGTTGTAATTGACGCCGGCGGCCATCACCATCACCAGCACTTCGCCGCTGTCGATCTCCGGCGTGTCGACCACCTCGCACTGCATCGCGCTGTCCGGCGGGCCATGCCGCTCGCGGCGGATCGCCCAGGCATACATGCGTTTCGGCACATGGCCCAGCGGCGGTATCTCGCCGACCTCATAAAGGTCCTTTGCCGGTTGCTCGGGGCGCAAGGGTATGATGTTCGCGGACTCGGTCATGGCGGTGACTCCGGGAAATCCTGCGATTTACGCTAACGCCTTGCGTTTTCTTTCGCAATGCACAAAATGATGCTTTGTTGCGTGACAATTTTCTGATTGGTAATTTAATAACAAAAAATCAACCAGCAAATCGTTGATACTCGGTGATTATTCGGGCCGGAAGATGAGGTCGTCATGCGGGACAAACCGTGGCTTTTTCGCACCTATTCGGGCCATTCCTCGGCCGCCGAGAGCAATGCGCTCTACCGCACCAACCTCGCGCGCGGGCAAACCGGCCTGTCGGTGGCGTTCGACCTGCCGACCCAGACCGGCTACGATTCCGACCATCCCCTGGCCCGGGGCGAAGTCGGCAAGGTCGGCGTGCCGATCTGCCATCTCGGCGACATGCGCACCTTGTTCGAGGGCATCCCCCTTGCCCAGATGAACACCTCGATGACCATAAACGCTCCCGCCGCCTGGCTGCTGTCGCTCTATGTCGCTGCTGCCGAGACCCAGGGTGCGGCGCGTGCCGATCTGGCCGGCACCACGCAGAACGACGTCATCAAGGAATATCTGTCGCGCGGCACCTACATCTTCCCGCCCGAGCCGTCGCTGCGGTTGACCACCGACATGGTCGCCTTCACGTACCGCGAAATGCCGAAATGGAATCCGGTCAATGTCTGCTCCTACCATCTGCAGGAGGCGGGGGCGACGCCGCAGCAGGAACTGGCCTTCGCCCTGGCCACGGCTTTGGCGATCCTCGATCGGGTGAAAGCCTCGGGCCAGGTGCCGGATGCCGATTTTCCCCAGGTGGTCGGGCGCATCAGCTTCTTCGTCAATGCCGGCATCCGCTTCATCACCGAATTGTCGAAGATGCGGGCCTTCGCCGAGCTGTGGGACGAAATCTGCCAGTCGCGCTATGGCGTCGAGGACGAGAAGCTGCGCCGCTTCCGCTATGGGGTGCAGGTCAATTCGCTGGGCCTGACCGAGCAGCAGCCCGAGAACAATGTCTATCGCATCCTGATCGAGATGCTGGCGGTGGTGCTGTCGAAGAATGCCCGGGCGCGGGCCGTGCAGCTGCCGGCCTGGAACGAGGCGCTCGGGCTGCCGCGTCCGTGGGACCAGCAATGGTCGCTGCGGCTGCAGCAGATCCTGGCCTATGAGACCGACCTGCTGGAATTCGGCGACATCTTCGATGGTTCCTCCGAGATCGCCGGCTTCGTCGGCCAATTGAAGGAGCAGGCGCGGGAGGAGCTGGAGCGCATCGACCAGATGGGCGGCGCGGTGGCGGCGATCGACTCCAGCTACATGAAGCAGAAGCTGGTCGAATCGAACAGCCGCCGTCTGGCCGCCATCGAATCGGGCGAGCAGGTGGTGGTCGGCGTCAATCGCTGGCAGGAGACCGCTGAGAGTCCGCTGGCGGCGGGCGAGGGGGCGATCATGACCGTCGACCCCAAGGCCGAGGCCGAGCAGATCGGGCGTTTGCAGGCCTGGCGCGAGCAGCGCGACGATGCCGCGGTCCAGCGGTCCCTGGCCGCGCTGAAGGCCGCGGCCAAGGAGGGCCGCAACATCATGGAGCCGTCGATCGCCTGCGCCCATGCCGGCGTGACGGGCGGCGAGTGGGCCGGAGCCTTGCGCGGCATGTACGGCGAATATCGCGCCCCTACCGGTGTCGGCCGCGCCATGTCCAACAGCGCGGCCGAGCCGCTGACAAAGCTTCGCGAAGAGGTCGAGCGGGTCAGCGGCAGGCTTGGCCGCCGGATCAAGATGCTGGTCGGCAAGCCCGGCCTCGACGGGCATTCCAACGGCGCCGAGCAGATCGCCGTGCGGGCGCGCGATGCCGGCATGGAAGTGGTCTATGAAGGCATACGCCTGACCCCGGCCCAGATCGTCAACGCCGCGCTGGAGGAGGGGGTGCATGTGGTCGGGCTGTCGATTCTGTCGGGCAGCCATGTACCGCTGGTCACCGATGTGATCGAGCGCATGCGGAAGACCGGCCTTGGCGACGTGCCGGTGGTGGCCGGCGGCATCATCCCGCCCGAGGACGCCCAGGCGCTGCTCGAGGCCGGCTGTGCCCGCATCTACACCCCCAAGGATTACGATCTGACGGCGATCATGGCCGACATCGTAGCCCTGGTTGATCGCACATCAGTCTGATTATCAAGTGATATCAACACCTTGTCCGGTGTCATGGAATCTTCGCAAAATTTATAGTAGACAGACCTGTCTGTATCTGAGACAAACATCGCCATACAGACCTGTCTACCCCACTTCCTCACGGAGACCGAAAATGAAGACCATCAACACTCTCGCCGCCCTGATGATTGGAGCCGCCACCATGACCCACGCCGTTTCCGCCGCCACTCCCGACGCCGCCGCCGATCCGCGGATCGATCCGCAGGTCCGCTCCTTCCTGGCGGAGATCAACAAGGACAGCAGCCCGTTCTGGACGCTGCCCGGCGACCAGGTCCGCGCCGTCCTGACCGGCCTGCAGAACAAGACCCAGGTCGATCTGTCCGGCGTCTCGATCAGCGAGAAGACGGTCTCGGCCAATGGCCGCAGCGTGAAGATCCACATCGTGAAGCCGGACAATATCGAGGCGCCGTTCCGTGCCCAGGCCAAGCTTCCGGTCATCCTGTTCATCCATGGCGGCGTGTGGATCGCCGGCGATTTCGAGAACCATAAGCGCCTGGTGCGCGATCTGGTGGTGCAGAGCCGCGCCGCCGCCGTGTTCGTCGATTACACGCCGATCCCCGACGCGGTGTTCCCGACTCAGCTGGAGCAGAGCTATGCCGCCGCCCAGTGGGTGGCAGCCCATGGCGCCGATGAAGGCCTCGACGGCACCCGTATGGTGGTGGCCGGCAATTCGGTGGGCGGCGACATGTCCGCCGCGCTCAGCCTGATGGCCAAGGATCGCAACGGCCCGCAATTCCGCTTGCAGGTGCTGCTGATCCCGGCGGTCGACGCCGGCGTCGACACCGAGTCCTACCATGAATTCGGCAGCGGCCGCTTCCTGGCCCGCGACTTCATGAAGTTCGGCTGGGACATCTACGCTCCCGACGAGAAGACCCGCAATCTGCCTTACGTGTCGCCGCTGCGCGCCAGCGTCGAGCAGTTGCGCGGCCTGCCGCCGGCCCTGGTGATCACCGCGGAGAACGATCCTCTGCGCGACGAAGGCGAAGCCTATGCCCGCAAGCTGAAGGAAGCCGGCGTTCCGGTGGTGGCTACCCGCTATAACGGGATGATCCATGACTTCGTCCTGCTCAACGGCATCTTGACCGCCGCCGGGCCGGAAGCGGCGATCCATCAGGCCGCCGAGCAGATCAAGGCCGCCGTCGCCAACTGACCGCGAAAAGGATCTGGCATTCGCCTATCCGCTCTAGTATACACTGTATACATGAGCGCGATCGACACCCGCCAACAGATCCTGACCGAAGCGCGCCGCCTTCTCGACGAGGGCGGCGCGTCTGCCGTTTCCATGCGCAAGGTGGGGGAAAAGGTCGGCATTACCGCGATGGCGATCTACCGCCATTTCCCCGACCGCGAAGCGCTGCTGAACGCGATCGCCGATCATGGCTTCGCGGAATTGGGAGCGACCCTGCAAACCCTCGATTTGTCCGGGTCCGCCGAAGATCGGTTGATCGCGGCGTCCGAGGCCTATCTCGACCATGCGTTGGTCAATCCGCGCCTGTTCGAGCTGATGTTCCTGCATCGCCGCCAGGGCGCGCGCCAGTTTCCCCGAGACTTCAAAGCCGGCCTGTCTCCGACCGCCAGCTCGTTCGCCGCGCTGGTGACCGAGGGCATGCGGGTGGGCGAGATCCGCGAGGATGATCCGTGGGAGATCACCTTCGAGATGGGGGCGCTGCTGCAAGGCCTGATCATGCTCTATCTCGGTGGCCGCATCGAAGACGGCCCCGATGAGTTCCGTCTGTTTTTCCGTCGCTCTCTGCGGAGATACATCCATGGCATCGATGCTTAAGAAAGCCGTTCCGGCCTTGCTGACCACATTGCTGCTGCACTGGTTCAGCGATGGGATGCATCCTTTGTGGCCGCTGGCCTGGATAGCGGCGCTGCCGGTTCTCTGGTTCGCGGCCCAGGCGCCGGCCTGGCTGTCGGCAGGCGTCGCCTTCCTGGCCTGGTTCGCCGGATCATTCACTTTGTGGGGGTACTTCGTCGGCACGATTCACATGCCCATTCCGGTGGCGTGCGGGATCTTCGCCTTTTCGGCCTTGGCGCCGACACTGGCCGCCGTTTTGTTCGGCGCCCTGCTGCGCCGGGGTGCCGCGGGCCTGGCGATGCTCGTCGTGCCGGCGGTCTGGGTGACGGTGGAGTACGTCTACAGCCTGCTCTCGCCGCATGGGACCAACGGATCGCTGTCTTACAGCCAGCTCGATTTCCTGCCGGCGCTGCAGATGGCGTCGCTGACCGGGCCGTGGGGCATCACCTTCCTGCTGACCCTGACATCGGCCGCGCTGGTGCTTTGCGTCTCCAGCCGGACCCGGCGGGTGGCGGTGGCAGGTCTTGCCGTCGTCGCGCTGGCCCTGGCTTTCGGCACGGTGCGCCTGTCCCGGCCGCAGGGCGGCGAAATGGTCAAGGTCGGGCTGATCTCCTCCGATCTCAAGGAGAATATGGGCGTGCAGGACCCGGGCGAGCCCGCCGCGCGGCTGTTCACCGATTATGCCCGCGAGGCGACGGCGCTCGCGCAGCAGGGCGTTCAGGTGATCGTGCTGCCCGAGAACATGGCGGTGGTTCTCAAGCCGGGAGACGATCAGGCGTTCCAGGATTTCGCCGACAATACCGGCGTGGAGCTGGTCGCCGGCATGCTGCATGTCGATACCGGGACCGGGCGGAAATATAACGAGGCGCGCCTCTACCGGCCGCACGAGCCGGCTCTCGCCTACGACAAGCAGCATCTGCTGCCGCCGTTCGAATCGCCCTTCACGCCGGGCGCGCAATTGACCCTGCTGAAGAAGAGCGTCGGCCTGTGGGGCGTGGCGATCTGCAAGGATATGGATTTCACCGCGCCGGCCAGCCTGTATGGCGCGGCCGGAGCCGGCTTGCTGCTGGTGCCGGCCTGGGACTTCACCTCGGATGCCTGGCAGCATGGCCATATCGCCATCATGCGCGCCGTGGAGAGCGGTTTCTCGCTGGTGCGGACGGCGCGCGGAGGCTTTCTGACCGTCGCGGACGACCGGGGCCGCGTCATCGCCGAGGCGACGAGCTGGTCGGCGCCCTATGCCTCATTGGTGGCGACGGTGCCGAGCAGGCATGAGACGACGCTCTATCTGCGCCTGGGCGATTGGTTCGCCTGGCTCTCCATCGTGCTCCTGGCGGCGGCGCTTGCGCGCCTGCTGCTCAGGCGGCGTGCGGATTGACCGTGTTGACGATCTTGTCGCCGGACTCGATCACCGCGCATTGCAGATCGTAGTCGCGCTGAAGGTTCAGCCAGAACTCAGGAGACGTGCCGAAATAGCGGGCCAGACGCAGGGCGATTTCGCCGGTAACCGGCCGTATCTCATCGATGATGGCCTGCACCTGCGCGACCGGAACAAAGATGTCCTGGGCGAGGCGGAGGGCGGAAAGTCCGAGCGGCCGCATGAATTCCTCCCTGAGCTGTTCTCCGGGATGGAGGGGCGGCAAATCGGGCTGGGTCATGATTACTCTCTTACTGATATGCGCTCTTCCCTCGGGTCTATGTGGGTCTGACAGACGCCAGGTCAATGGCCGCAGCAAGAATGGTCAAGAAGCTGTAACTTTCTTCCGCTGCCACCAATCGAGCACTTCGCCGACCAATCCCTTGCGGAACAGCAGCACGACGATCACGAAGATCAGACCCTGCAGGATGGTCACCCAATCGCCGGCATCGGCGAATTTATTCTCGATGAAAACCACGACGAAGGCGCCGGCGATCGGCCCCAGCACGGTGCCCATGCCGCCCAGCAGGGTCATCAGCACCACCTCGCCCGAGGTATGCCAATGCACGTCGGTCAGCGAGGCGAGCTGGAACACCAGCGCCTTGGTGCCGCCGGCCAG
>JAJPHO010000134.1 GCA_021325215.1 Alphaproteobacteria bacterium | reverse complement strand
TCAGCACAAGTCGATCCAAAACGCCCAAGACTGCCTCTCCAAAAGCAGTCTTGAATCATTTTTCCCGCTCTTTGGGAATCCCCCAAGAGTCCACAGCTCCTAGAGCGGTTTGCGATCCATCAGAATCGCAGACTGCTCACGGCGCCGACTGGCGCCGCGCCGGTCGTCCGGCGAAACCGCTGAGCCGGAGGCGATGCGTCAATAGGACTCTAGGTTTGCGTCGTTGCAGAGCAACCAGATGCAAGATCGGCGCTATTCCTCGCCATGGCCGAAAGCCGGCCCCAGCAGGCGTTGCCATTCCAATAATTCCGCCAGCGCGTCGCCTTCATTGGCAAGGCGCTTGGCCAGCACACATCGCCAATAGGCGGTTTCGGCATATTTGCGCCAGGAGGAATCGCTCAGTTCCAGCGGAGCGCCGCTGCCCGGGCGCGGGATGGCGGTGAAGTCGGCCTGGCGTATCCAGGCGAAGAAATCGGTCAGGATGTCCTGCCATTCCTCGCCGCCGTGATCGGCCATGAATTCGCGGGCCAGGATCTCGATGGCGAAAGAGGGCAGCGGCACCCCCTCGGCCTGGCGCCAGGCTTTGAGCAAAATCAGCAGGCGGGTGGTGCGGCCGCCGGTCATGCTGTCCGATAAGCGCAGCGCCGTGATCTCGGCGGCGGGATGGCTGTCGACGAAACCGCAATCGGACCAGAAGGCGAATCCGCCCGGTCTCTCTTTGCCGATTTGCACCATCACGGTAAAATCCTCGAGCGGGACCGCCAGTCCATAGCTCACCGGGATCGGAACGATGCCGGGCATGCCCTGGCGGATGATGCGCTCGATGCGGCCGAGCCCGTCGGCCACCAGCCGCTGGTCGCGCAGCAGATAGACCAGGTCGACCGCCGAGAGGGGGCGGATCGCCGTGCGCTTGCCGACGCTGCCGATCACCATATTGTCGGCGCGTTCATCGACACCCGGCTGCAGCGCGGCGCGCAGCACGCCGGCAACGTTCTGCGCGGCCTTGCGGGCCAGCAGCAATTCGTCCGGCGTGAGCAGGATGTAATCGATGAAACGGTCGAAACGGGGATCGGACATCGCGGGAGACTATCGCAGCGGATATGCTTGGTCGAGCGGATGTTTATCGACCATTTACAAGCCGGGAAAATTGTTAACGTCAAACGGGGGGATTGACGATGAGCACTCTCAGCGACTGGTCCATCAAGAGCAAATCCGCAGTCACTCTCGGGCTTCTGTCCGGCCTTGTGCTGCTGCTGGGTCTGATCAGCTTTTTCCTGCTGTCCTCGACCAATCGGCAGACCGAGGAACTGGCCGTGAACTGGATGCCCAGCCTTCGGGTGGCCGGCGAGATCCGCACCACCGTGGTCCGCATGCGCGCCGCCGAGGCGCGGGTCTCGATGAGCGATTCGGCGGAGAGCTACCAACAGGGCCTCAAGGTCTTCACTCCCTTCGAGACGTCGGTGCAGGAACAGATCGACCGCTATAAGCGCGAGCTGATCGCCAATGAGGAAGACCGCCAGGCCATTCTCGCCGTCGAAGCCGAACTGGCCAAATATCGCGAGGCGGCGGCCGCCACCGCCGCCCTGGCCAAGACCCTGGATAAGAACGCCGCGGAGAAAAGCTATCTCGGTAATCAGAAGATCTATCAGCCGGTGATGACGGCGGCGGAGAAGGTGATCGAGGTCAATCAGCGCGGCGCCGACGTCTCGGTGGAACGGGCGCGGAAAAATTACCGCGAGGCCGTCACCGTCATCATCGTTTGCGCCGGCGTTTCGCTGGTCCTGGCGCTGCTGTCTTATCTGGTCATGGCGCGCACCGTGGTGGCGCCGCTCGGTTCGATTACCGCCACCATGCGGCTGCTGGCCCGGCAGCACCTGGATGCGGTGATCGCCGAAGCCGGGCGCGGCGACGAGATCGGGCAGATGGCCGCGGCGCTTCAGGTGTTCAAGGACAATATGGCCGAGGCCGAGCGCCTGCGCGCCGAACAGTCCGCCGAGCAGGCCGGACGGCTGGAGCGCGCCCGCCTGGTCGACGAGCTGGTGGCGGAATTCGATAGCTCGATCTCCGAGGTGATCAGCACGGTGACCCAGTCGAGCAGCTCGCTGGAAAGCACGGCGCGCTCGATGTCGGCCACCGCCGACAATACAAGCAGCCGCGTCACCATGGTGTCCTCCGCCGCCGAAGAGGCTTCGACCAATGTCCAGACGGTCGCCGCCGCTGCCGAAGAGCTCTCCAGCTCGATCAACGAGATCGGCCGGCAGGTCGCGGAATCCGCGAGCTTCGCCGAGGAGGCGACCCGCCAGGCCGAAGACACCGACGCGCAGATCGCCAGCCTCAGCGAGTCGGCGGCGCGGATCGGCGATGTGGTGCAGATGATCAACGACATCGCCAGCCAGACCAATCTGCTGGCGCTGAACGCCACCATCGAAGCGGCCCGCGCTGGTGAAGCGGGCAAAGGTTTCGCCGTGGTGGCGGGCGAGGTGAAGACCCTGGCCAATCAGACCGCGCGCGCGACAGAAGAGATCAGCAGCAAGGTGGTCGAGATGCAGGCCAAGACCGCCCAATCGGTCGAGGCGGTCAAGGCGATCGGCGCGACCATCTCGCGCATCGCCGAGATCTCGACCGGCATTGCCGCCGCCGTCGACGAGCAGAATGCCGCCACCGGCGAGATCGCCCGCAATGTCCAGCAGGCGGCCCACGGCACCGCCGAAGTTTCCAGCGGAATCATCGATGTCGCGCGGGGCGCGGCCGAGGTCGGCGGGGCTTCGGGCGAGGTGCTCGGGGCGGCCGGACAGCTCAGCCGAAACGCCGAATCCCTGCGCTCTCAGGTCGATCGCTTTTTATCGAATATTAAAACAACTTGATAATACAATCCGGATGGCTGCCATGATGGCCTAAGATCTTGACGAGAAAACGTTTTCGGGTTTCTTCACCCACGCTCTTTCCGTGTGGAGGCATTATGTCGGTTCTCAGTGATTGGACGATCCGCAGCAAGTCCGCGGTCATTTTGGGGGGCTTGGCCAGCCTGGTTCTGATACTGGGCGTGCTGAGCTTCTTCCTGCTGTCCTCCACCAATCGCGAGACCGAGAATATCGGCCATAACTGGCTGCCCAGCGTCCGTGTCGCCGCGTCGATCCAGACCTATGTGGTGCGCATGCGCGCCTCCGAGGCCCGCATCGGCATGACCGACAGCCAGGAAGCCTTCGAAGAGGGCATGAAGATCTATGCGGGCCTCGAGAAGCAGACGCTCGACAACATCGCCCATTACCAGCGCGATCTGGTCGACAATGACGAGGACCGCGCCGCCATCCAGACCATGGCCGACGAGGTCAACCGCTACCGCGCGGCGGTGGTCAACACCATCAATCTGGCCAAGACCCTGGACAAGAACGCCTCGGAGAAGAGCTATCTGGCCAACCAGACTATCTATCTGCCGTTGATGAAGGCCGCCGACAATCTGATCGCCGTCAACCAGAAGGGCGCCGACGCCAGCATGGAGGTCGCGCACGGCAATTACCGCATGGCGGTCATCACCATCATCGTCTGTTCCGCCGTGGCGCTGATCGCGGCACTCGTGTCCTTCCTGGTCATGGCGCGCACCGTGGTCGCGCCGATCGGTTCGATTACCGCCACCATGCGCCGCCTGGCCGAGCATGAGCTGTCGGTGACCATCGCCGAGGCCGGCCGCCGCGACGAGATCGGCGCCATGGCCGCCGCGCTGCAGGTGTTCAAGGACAATATGGCGGAAGCCGAGCGCCTGCGCGCCGAACAAGCCGCCGAACAGGAAGCCCGCCTGGCCCGCGGCCGCGCCGTCGATGCGCTGGTCGGCAGGTTCGACCAGACCATTTCGTCGGTGATCCAGACCGTCACCAGCTCGACCTCGACCCTCGACGTCACCGCCCGCTCGATGTCGGAAACCGCCGAGACCACCAACGCGCAGGTCACCGTGGTCGCCGCCGCCGCCGAGCAGGCCTCGACCAATGTGCAGACCGTCGCGTCGGCCGCCGAGGAACTGGCCGCCTCGATCAATGAGATCGGCCGCCAGGTGTCCGAATCCGCCAGCTTCGCCGACCAGGCCACCCGCCAGGCCGAAGCCACCGACGCGCAGATCGCCAGCCTCAGCGAAGCCGCGGCCAGGATCGGCGACGTGGTGCAGCTGATCAACGACATCGCCAGCCAGACCAATCTCCTGGCCTTGAACGCCACCATCGAAGCGGCGCGCGCCGGCGAAGCGGGCAAGGGCTTCGCGGTCGTCGCCTCGGAGGTCAAGACCCTGGCCAACCAGACGGCGCGGGCCACCGAAGAGATCAGCAGCAAGGTGGTCGAGATGCAGGCCGCGACCTCGCAGTCGGTCGAGGCGGTCAAGGCGATCGGCAAGACCATTTCCCGCATCGCCGAGATCTCGACCGGCATCGCCGCCGCCGTCGACGAGCAGAATGCCGCCACCGGCGAGATCGCCCGCAATGTCCAGCAGGCGGCGCAGGGTACCGCCGAGGTCACCTCCAGCATCGTCGAAGTCGCCGAGGGCGGCGCCAAGGTCAAGCTGGCCTCGACCGAGGTGCTGGGCGCCTCGACCAGCCTGAGCGCCGACGCCGAGACCCTGCGTCAGGAAGTCGATGCCTTCCTGCTCGGAATCAAAGCCGCTTGAAACTGGCCCGGTACTGAGCCGGGCTGACACCCAGGCGGCGCTGGAACACCACACGCATCTGTTCCGCGCCGCCGAACCCGCATTCATAGGCAATGGCTTTCAGCGGCCCGTCCGTGCCCTCCAGCAGGTTGCGGGCCCGGTCGATGCGGACGCTTTCCACAAAGTCATGCGGGGTCACGCCCAGCTCGCCGGTGAACAGCCGGGCGATGCTGCGCGCGCTGGTCCCGGCGATCTGCGCCAGCCGCTCGACGGGATAGGCCTCGCCGGGATTGCCCATCACATAAGCCTGCACCTTGGCGAGCGGCGAGTCCGGCTCGGCGGGCGGCAGCAGATAGGGGCTGAATTGCGACTGCCCGCCCTGGCGCTGCGCGGCGACCACCAGCCGCTTGGCGCAGGACAAGGCGATCGGCGCGCCGTGATCCTCGGCGACCAGGGCGAGGGCGAGATCGATGCCGGCCGTCACGCCGGCCGACGTCACCAGTGATCCGTCGCGCAGATAGATGCGGTCATGCTCGACCAGCGCCTTGGGGAACAAAGCCGCCAATTGATGGGCGTTCTGCCAATGGGTGGTGACATGGCGGTCATCCAGCAATCCCGCATGTCCCAGTGAAAAAGCGCCTGTACAGATCGATCCATAGCGCTGCGCCTTGGTGCCCCAGTTGCACAGCCAGTCGCTGGTCGCCGGATCGCCCGGCCGGGTCGGCAGGTCCGGGCCGCCGGCCACCAGCGCGGTGTGAAAGATCGTCGCGGCCTGGTCGAAGGAGAGATCGGGCATCAGGCTCATGCCGTTCGACGAGCGCAGCGGCTGTGCCCGCGGGCCGATCACCGTGATGTTGTAGCGGTCACCTTCCGCGACGAACCCATTGGCTTCGGCGAAGACGTCGAGGGGCCCCGCGACGTCGAGCGCCTGTACGCCGTCATGGATCACGATGGCGATAGAGCGTCGTTCCATTTCCTCACTATTCCAACTCGATAGACGGGGCGCAAGGGTGGTCCGGCAGAAATTCGGGGGCGGTTGGCAGGATCTGCGGCGTGGCCCGCATTGCCGCGAAAAGGCGGCGAGGCGCATACAATGGAGGCCGGCACCTGATGGTCCGGCGCAACCGGCCACAGGAGATTTTCATGGGCATTTCCCGTTCCATCGGCGGCGTCGCCATCCCCGACAGCAAGCTCGCCCGCGAGATCGCCGAATTCGTCCGCGACACCGAGACCGACCTGCTGTTCAACCATTCCAGCCGCGTCTATTTCTTCGGCGCCTTGGCCGGCCTCCAGCGCGGCCTGACCTACGATCCCGAGCTGCTTTACGCCGCCACCATGTTCCACGATGTCGGGCTGATGGACTCGCACAGCAGCGACCATCTGCGCTTCGAGGTCGACGGCGCCAATGCGTCCCGCGAGTTCCTGAAGAGCCGCGGCATTTCGCAGGCGGATATGGACACCGTGTGGACCGCCATCGCCCTGCACACCACCCCCGGCGTTCCCGAATTCATGCATCCGGTCATCGCCCTGACCACGGCGGGTGTCGAGATGGATGTGCTGGGCCTGACCTATGACCAATATCCGGACGATGTCCGCGAGGCGGTGGTGGCGGCTTTTCCCCGTACGCCGCATTTCAAGGAGGACATCATCCAGGCCTTTTACAACGGCATAAAGCACAAGCCTGATACCACCTTCGGGAATGTCAAAGCCGATGTAATCGCCGACAAGGAGCCCCACTTCCACAGGGGCAACTTCTGCAGCGTCATCCGCGGCTCGCACTGGCACGGGTGAGCGTTCGAAAGGATCGGGCATGAGCGGCGTGGCGGAGACTGTGGGTTTCATCGGACTCGGTTCCATGGGCGGCGCCATGGCGCTCAATTTGGCCCGCGCCGGCACGCCGCTCATCGTCTGGAACCGCTCGCCCGGCAAGGCCGAGCCTCTCGTCAGGGAAGGGGCCCAGGTTGCCGGCGACCCGGGCGAGGTCTTCGCCCGGGCGCGTACGGTGATCCTGATGCTGACCACCGAAGACGCGATAAACGGTGTACTGGACCGAGGCGGTCCGGAGTTCGCCGCGCGGGTGAGGGACGGCATCGTCGTGCAGATGGGCACCTTCGCTCCAGCCTTTTCCAAGGCTCTGGAAACCGACATCCGGGCCGCCGGCGGGTCTTATGTCGAAGCGCCGGTATCCGGCTCGCGCAAGCCCGCCGAGGACGGCCAGCTGGTCGCCATGCTGGCCGGCGAGCCCCATGCGGTCGGCGGCATCCGCGATCTGCTGAAGCCGATGTGCCGCGACAGCATCGTCTGCGGCGAGGTACCGAAGGCCCTGACCATGAAGCTGGCGGTCAACATCCTGCTGCTGGCGACGGCGACCGGCCTGGCCGAATCCGTCAATTTCGCCCGCCGCAACGGGCTCGACCTCGATCAATTGGCGACGGTGCTGAATGGCGGGCAGATGGCCAGCGGCATCACCCGCGTCAAACTGCCCAAGCTGGTCGAGCGCGATTTCTCGATGCAGGCCGGCATCGCCGACGTCTTCAAGAATACCAGCCTGATCGCCGAAGCGGCGCGGCAGAGCGGCGTCGCCGCACCCTTGATGGAGGTCTGCCGCGACCTTTACCGCGAGACCCTGGAACTCGGGCACGGCCAGGCCGACATGGCCGCCGTGGTGATGGCGCTGGAGGAGCGCAGCGAGGCGCTCAGCCCCGCATGACGATGGCCCGCCGGGCCGCGCTGTAGGTGGTTTCGCCGATCAGCCGGCCCAGGGCGGTGTGCAGGCCGCAATGTTTCAGCGCGTGCGGTCCGGGCGGGGCGGCGACGACGATACAGTCGGTGCCGGTGCCGGTCAGCTTGCGGCCGTCGATCAGTGAGATGCCGAGATCGATGATGGCGGCGGTGCGCGCCTGGGCGACGATCGAGATCGCTTCGAACATGGCGGCCTGGTTCAGCGGCACCGAGGTGTGCAGGACGATGTTGACGGTGCCGGCATGCCATTGCTCGGAGGGCGGGCTGGCGGCGGACGGTTGCACGCTTTCGCCATTGGTCAGGCCGGCGGTGACCAGGGCGGTCACTTCCATCGCCGCGTTGCTGGCGCGTTCGCAGGCATAGTTCGAGATGTCGGCGGCGGTCATCAGCCCGATCTCGGCCTCGACGCGGTCGGCGCGGGCGCGCTCCTGGAAATAGGCCTCGGGCGAGATGTCGGCGGGCAGGTCGGCGTCGCGCACCTGCAGCCAGGCGATGGTCGCCGCCAGGCCCCAGCTCGGCCCGACGATCGGCCATCCCGCGATCTGGTGGCGATAGCCCAGATCCATTTCCAGCCAAGGCTCCGCCAGTGTCACACGCGGCGAAATCAAGGGCATGTCAGGCGACCCAGCGCGACGGCACCAGGAAGGGGCGGCCTTCCATCTGGCCGCGCGTGACGGTGATCGAGAAGACCTCGCGCAGCAGCGGGTCGTCGAGGATCGTCTCCGGTAAGCCGTCGGCGGCGATGCGACCCTTATGCAACACCGCGAGCCTGTCGCAGCTGCGGGTGGCGAGGCTGAGATCATGCATCACCGCCACCACCGCATCGCCCTGATCGGCGCGCTTGCGCAGCACCTCCATCACACGCAGCTGATGGGCGGGGTCGAGATTGGCGGTCGGCTCGTCGAGCATGATCAGGCCGGCCTCGACCGCCAAAGCGCGGGCCAGCAGCACCAGCGCACGCTCGCCGCCCGACAGGCGGGTCAGCGGACGCTCGGCGAATTCGCTCATCCCCACGGCTTCGAGGGCGCGGTGCACCGCATCCTCGTTGCGGTCGCCATGCGGCAGCCGTCCCAGGCTGACAGCCTGCGCCACGGTGATCGGCCAGGCGGCCTCGGGCTGCTGCGGCAGATAGGCCAGGCGGCGGGCGCGCTCGGCGGCGGGCAGGGAGGAGAGCGGCGCGCCGTCGAGGCGGATTTCGCCGCCGATGGGTTTTTCGAAGCCGGTGGCGAGGCGCAGCAAGGCGGTCTTGCCTGCGCCATTGGGACCGACCAGCCCGATCATCTCACCCGGGGAAACCGCCAGCGATGCGCCGTTCAGGATCGTCCGCCCCTGGCGTTGAAGGCTGACTTCATTCCAGACGAGCCGGCTCATTCGCGTTCTCTCATGCGCAGGACTTTCACCAACAGGAACGGGGCTCCGAGCAAGGCGGTGGCGACGCCGAGTTTCAGCTCTACCGTCAGGGATAGTAGCCTGATGACGATATCGGCGGCCAACAGCAAAATCGCCCCGCCCAGGGCGCAAGCCGGCAGCAGGCGGGCCGAGCGGTGCCCGACCAGCGGGCGCAGCAGATGCGGCACCACCAGGCCGATGAAGCCGATCGACCCGGTCACCGATACCGCGGCGCCGACCGCCAAGGCGGTGCCGGCCACCGCGCTCCAGCGCAGGCGGATCAGATTGATGCCCAGCGAATGGGCCACTTCCTCGCCCAGCGCCAGGGCGTCGAGGCCCTTGCCGGTGCTGCCCAGCACGGCCCAGCCGGCCAGCATCAGCGGCAAGGCGATGGTGACATGATGCCACGAGCGGTCGGCCACCGAGCCGAGCAGCCAGAACAGGATTTCGTAAGTCGCCATCGGACTGGGCGCCAGATTGAGCGCCAGCGAGGTCAGCGCGATGGCCAGGTTCGACAGCGCCATGCCGGCCAGCAGCAGGGTCAGGGTTCCGGTCTGGCGGCCGGCCAGCGTGACCAGGATGAGCACGGCGGCCAGGCTGCCCAGCACGCCGCCGGCGACGACGAGATTGAAGCCGAAATAGAAGGCGATCACCGAGCCCAGGGCGGCGGTCGAGGAGATGCCCATGATGCCTGGATCGGCCAGCGGATTGCGCAGCAATCCCTGCAGCACGGCGCCGGCCAGGCCGAGCGAGGCGCCGGTCAGGATGGCGAGGACGGTGCGCGGCAGGCGGATATCGACCACCACCTGGCGGGCCAGTTCGGCCAAGGCGTGATTGTCCGACCACAGCGCCGAGGGCGACAGATGGCTGGCGCCGATGCCGCTGCTGACTGCCGCCAGGGCGATCAGCAGGGCCAGCATCGCGGCGAGTATCTTCATGGCAAAGCCTCGTCGATCAGGCGGGCGGCGTCGACCAGGGCGGAGTCGGCGCAATCCCAGAGTTTCATCGGCATGTCGAGCCGGCGCATATTGCGCTCGGCCAGGGCGGGATGGTCCAAAAGCTGTTCGGCCAGCGAGACCTGGCGCTTATCACCCATGGTCTCGACCACGATCAGATCGGGGCCGGCGGCGACCAGCGTCTCCAGCGGCAGGGTGCCGTTGGCGCCGATGCCGGCTTCGGTGGCGAGGTTGACCGCGCCGAAATGCTTGAGCAGATCGTCGGCCAGCGAGGGCTTGCCGGCCGTCCAGCCGCCGGCGGCGTAGAACACAGCGCGGGAGGGCTTGTGGGCGGGCAGGGCGTCCAGCCTGGCGTCGATATCGGCGACCAGCGCTTCGCCGCGCCCGGGCACGCCGAGGCGGGCGGCGAGGTCGCGGATGGTCTTGCGCATGGCGGCGAGATCGCGCGGATGCGGCAGCATATAGACCGGATAACCCAGGCTCTTCAGCATGTCCGACGAGGCCTTCTGGGTATATTGCCCGAAGATCACCAGATCGGGATGCAACGCCGCGATCTCTTCGGCGTCGGCATGGTTGAGCGGAAAACCGCGCGCCTGGTCCGCCACCGTCGAAAGGTTCGGATCGGTGGCGAACTTGCTGAGCGAGACGATCTTGCCTGGGTCCGCCAAGGCGACCACCAGGCGGTCGGCGCAGAGATTGGCGGAGACGATCCGCTGCGGCGGAGCGTCTCCGGCCTGAGCCTCGGCGGCCATGCATGGCCCGACCGAAGCACCCAGCAGAAACAGGAATGCCGCGGCCAGGCCTCGCATCAGAAGCTCACCGCCAGGCGTCCGACCACGGTGCGGCCGGACAGGGGATAGACGGTGACGCCGCTATAGGAGCTGACATATCCGAGATCGTAGGTCTTGGTGTTCAGCAGGTTCTGCCCCGAGAACGACCAGGTCACGCGGTCGATCTTGCCGTAGAGCTTGGCGTCGAGCAGGGTGATCGAGGGGGCCGCGGCATATTGGCCGAGATAATCGTCGCCCAGATTGCGCGGGCCGGTTTCGCGCACATCGCCCGACAGCGACAGCCAGTCCCGCCAGATGTCCCAGGTCGCGCCGATGTCGCCGCTCAGCAGCGCGACTTCCGGTACTTCGTGGCCCTTATAGGGGCCGTCGCGGAATTCGGCCTTGGTCAGAGTCACGGCACCGTGCAGGCGCACCGCGTCGGTGACCGACCAATGCAGCTCGGTCTCGGCGCCATAGCGCCGGGTCGGGTCGAGATTGACGTTGGCGCCGGTGCCGAAATTGGCGCCCGGATCGAAATCGATCTCATTGTGCAGATTCATGCCGAACAGGCTGACCTGGCCGCCGAAACGCTCCCAATTGAAGGAAACGCCGGCATCCGCTTCCCATGAAGTCTGGGTCTTCAGCAGGAAATTGGTCGGCGAGACGAGCACGTAATTGCGATCGTCGAGATTGGGCAGGCGCATGGCGTGGGACAGGCCGGCGAACACCGACCAGTGGCCGTCCAGCTTGTGGTCGACGCCCAGATTGACGGCATATTCGTCGTCGGTCTGGTTCAGCGGCGTGCCGGGCACCGTGTAGATGCTGTAGCCGGGTGCCGCGGGGTTGACGCTTTCGCGGGCGGCGACGTCGGCGCGTTCCAGGCGGATGCCGGCGGAAAGATTGGTGTCCGGGGTCAAGGCGACGGTGTCCTCGGCATAGACCGCGACGGTGCGCTGGTTCAGCCGATGGGTGTCGTAGCCGGCGATGCCGTCGGCCTGGGAATAGGTCGAGCGGTAGAAGGTCTGATAGAGATCGAAGCCGGTGGTGATTTTCTGCTCCAGTCCGAACAGCGGCAGGTCGATCAGCAGGCGCGGGGTCAGCGACCAGGTGGTCAGGTCGATCTTATAGAAATCGCCGAAGAAGCCATATTCGGTCGGTTCCTGCTTCTGGCGCAGGCCGGCATCGACCACCAGATCGATGCCGTCGGCCAGGCGCTGGGTACCGCCCAGCGTGACGTTGAAGCTTTGCAGGCCGCCGAAATTCCCCGGAGTCGAATCGGTTTTGGGCGCGGCTTTCCAGATCGACAGCGGAATGGCCCCGGGCAGGCCGAGATATTGATCGTCGCCGCGCACATTCAGATAGATCTCGCCATTTCCGAGCGCGTGGCGGATTTCCGCATCGAAATTGCGCTCGCGGATGGAATTGTCGTCGCGATATCCGTTCGACACCAGATCGGTGCCGAAGAAGGAAATGGTGGTGTCGCCGATGCGCTGATTGGTCGAGAGATCGACCTCGCGATATTGGTTCGATCCCAGCGAGCCGCCGATGGTGGTGCCGGTCGGGGCATTGTCGCCGTTCTTGGTGACGATGTTGATCACGCCGCCCACCGCGCCGTCGCCATACAGCACCGCGCCGGCATTGCCGCGGGTGATCTCGATGCGCTCGATGGCGGAGCCGGGAATGGCGGTGAAATCGACGTTGGACTGGTCCGGATCGTTGATGCGGCGGCCATTGACCAGCACCAGGGTGTTCTCGGTGGCGGTGGCGCCGAAGCCGCGCAGGCCGATGGTGCTCTGCGCGCCGTCGACGCCGCCGAACAGGCTGAACATCTGCACGCCGGCCTGGCGGGCCAGCACCGAGGGGAGGTCGGCGCCCGGGTCGCGGGCGATGTCGTCGGCGGTGATCACCGTGGTGGCGGCGCCGGCGATCCCCTCGCCGAGGCGGCTGGCGGTCACCACCACCTGGTCCGGATTGGCTTCGTCGGCCAGGGCCGGCGTGCCCGCCAAAGCGGTGATCAGGCCGGCAATCATCAAATCGGAAGTTCTTTTGGTCACTCTACGGTCCTTTGCAAACGATGGCACACACCGCTGCGCGGACTCGGAGTCCCCGCATCGGCAAAACGCGTCACCGCTGCGAGGCCGCACCAATCGGACCCTCCGTCCGCTGGTTGGGTGACTGTGCTGGCAGGTCTCCTGGCTTACGGGTCGTCACCCATTGCGTCCGGCCTTCCCGGTTTCCCAGTGGCCTTGTCGGACGCGGGCTCGCCGCTTACAGTTGCGGGGGCAGCCGCGGATGCGATCTTTTGAGGATCTCGCCGCGTTCCCTCTTGCCTCCCCGGCGCTAACCGGGGAACCAGCACGGGGCGGAGAATGTCTTAACGCTGGGGGCCGGTCAAGCCGGTCGGATACAGAGGAAGCAAGCGTCGTGTCTCATGCGGATCATCACCCCACGCTGCGCCAGCTCGTGATCGCGGTGGCGGCGGTCGTTTTCTCGATGGTGTCGGTCACCAGCGGCGCCGCGCTGGCCAAGAGCCTGTTCCATGCGATCGGACCGGGCGGCACCACCGGGCTGCGCAACGGCTATGGCGCGGTGATGCTGCTGGCTTTCTGGCGGCCATGGCGCGGCGGCAATCTGACCCTGGCGCAATGGCGCCTGGTGGCCGCATACGGCGTCAGCCTCGGCATGATGAACCTGCTGTTCTACACCGCGCTGCAGACCTTGCCGCTCGGTCTCGCGGTGGCCATCGAATTCATCGGTCCCTTCACCCTGGCGCTGATCAATTCGCGCCGGCTGACCGATTTCGTCTGGCTGCTGCTGGCGATGGCCGGACTGGCCCTGCTGCTGCCCTGGGGCGACGGGCCTTTGGCGGCCGATCCGAAGGGCGTCGCCTTCGCCCTGGGCGCCGGCGCCTTGTGGGCGCTCTACATCGTGTTCGGGCAGAAGGCCAGCCGCCTGCTGCCGGGCGGCTATGTCACCTCGATCGGCATCACGATCGGCTCGCTGATCACCGTGCCGGTCGGGCTGGTCCAGGCGGGCAGCGCGATGTTCGACTGGTCGACCCTGGGGGTCGCGCTGGGCGTGGCGTTGTTCTCGTCGGCCATTCCCTATTCGCTGGACATGGTGGCGCTGCGGCGCGTGCCGGCCCGCACCTTCGGCATCCTGATGAGCCTCGAACCGGCGGTGGCGGCGATGTCGGGCCTGATCATCCTGGGCGAGGGGCTGACCTTGCGGCAGCAATTCGCCATCGGCTGCGTGATGATCGCCTCGCTGGGCAGCACCTCGTCGGCGCGCAAAGTCGAACCCATGGTGCAAGAGCCTTGAATTATTTGAAGAATGCTCCAATCTCACGGGCATTCTTTCCTTTCAGGGGGACATCATGAAGATGCGTACCATCGGTTCCCTGGCCGTTCTGGCCGGGTTCAGTCTCTCTCTCGCGGCTTCGGCCCAGGATTTGCCCGATCCTTCGAAGGTGATCGATACTTTCGAAAAGCTGGGCGGCGTCAATAAGGGGCTGCGGCGCAATCACGCCAAGGGCTCCTGCGCGGTCGGCAGCTTCGTCGCCAGCGCCGATGCCAAGAAGCTGAGCTCGTCGACCCTGTTCTCGGGGAAGGACGTTCCGGTGATCGCCCGTTTCTCGGTGGCTGGTCCGGCTCCGCAGATTCCCGATACCGCCCGCGCCCCGCACGGCCTAGGCCTGCAGTTCAAGCTGCCCAAGGACGAGCTGCAGCAGACCGCCATGCTGAATGTGCCGATCTTCCCGGTGTCGACCGTCCAGGGTTTCTACGATTCCCTGCTGATCAATCTGCCCGACCCGGCGACCGGCAAGCCCGATCCGGCCAAGGCCCAGGCCTTCGCCGCCGCCCATCCGGAAGCCAAGCCGTTCTTCGAATATATGGGCTCGCACAATGCGTCGGCGACCTATACCAACGCGACCTACCGCAGCCTCTCTGCCTACAAGTTCATCAACGGCAAGACCGAGACGTGGGTGCGCTGGCGCTTCGAGCCGGCCGGCGGCGAGAAGTTCCTGACCGACGCCGAAGCCGCGACGCCGCATGATTTCCTCGACAAGGACCTGACCGACGGCCTGCGCAAGGCGCCGGCCAAGTGGACGATGATCGCCATCATCGGCGAGCCCGCGAAGGGCGATTCGATCAAGGACCCGTCCGCGCCGTGGCCGGCCGGCCGCAAGGAAGTTAAGCTGGGCACCCTGACCCTGACCAAGGGCGGCCAGGACGCCACGGGCACCTGCGAAGACATCAACTACGATCCGAACGTCGCAGCAGCGGGCATCGAGCCCTCGTCGGAAGATCAGATCCTGCAATACCGTTCCTCGGCCTACGCGGAATCCTATACCCGCCGCGAAAGCGAGAAGCAGTAACAGGTCATCGCCGCTCGGCGACGACGACCTGATACAGACCGCCGAAGCGGGTCCGCTTGCGCCAGGTGAATTCCTGGGCGAGCGGACCCGCCCAGGCTTCTATCTCCCGATCCCACAATCCGAAAGCGAACGGTTCCAGCCGTTCGAAGATCCTGCGCATCAGCGGCTTCAGCGGATGCCAGCCGCGCGGCTTGTGATAATCGACGAATACGGCCTTTCCACCCGGCGCCACCAGCGACAGCATGGCGGGGGCGATGCGCTCCTTCATGTCGTCGGGAACCTCGTGCAGCAGGAAGAAGCAGGCTACTCTGTCGAACTGCCCGGTTGCGGCCGGTGCCGCCGCGTCGCCCCACGCCACGTGCGCCTGGGGCAGATCGGCCAGCTTGCGGCGGGTCAAATTGACCTGCAGGGGCGCGATGTCGCGCACCTCCAGACGCCCCCCGGGCCCGATCGCCGCGGCCACCTGGCGCGAGAAATCGCCGTAGACGGCGGCCGGCTGGAACACGGTCTGACCTGGCGCGAGCTCGGACAGGACCTCGTCGATCAGCTTTTGCGCATTCCCCCACAGGATGGTCTGAACCACCAATTGGCGGTCGAGCAGGGGCGCGAGCCAGGGGGTGAGATAGGCCCAGTTATAGACCGAACGCAGATAGTCGGGGAGCACCTCGGCGGCGCTGTCTGAAGGGGGTGTCATGAACCGAACTCCATCAGGAAGATGAGAAGGATGGTGACGAGGGTGCCGACGGCCGCCGCTCCGTAGCTGATCAAGGCCAGCAGAGGCCGGGGGCCGGCACGCATGTCCTTGAGGGTCAGGAACAGCCGTTCCGCCCCATGCCAGAAGAACAAAGGGATGGTGGCCAGCGCGACCAGCCCGGCCAGCGGATTGTGCAGGATGGCGGCCGCGGCCTGGTATGAGGGCGGGGATGCGGGCAGAAGGAAGCCGGTGACGATCACCAGTCCGGTGCCGAACAAGGCGGACAGCATGCCGCCGGCGCCGAACAGCAGCCAGAAGATCGGGGCGATCGTCCGTTTGGGGGGGCGGGTCATGACAGGGCTCCGATCACCAGGGCGAGCGAGCACAGCATGGCCAGGCCGATCGCGGCATTGGTTATGGTCTTCTGCGGCACTGCCTGGCCGCCGACGATCAGGCGCGGCATGGTTTTCGGCAGGGTCTGGAACCAGGTGAGTCCATGCAGCAGCATGGCGGCCAGCAGAACGAGATGCAGCACGATGGCGACCGGCGTCGACAGCCATCCGACGAAGGCGGCGTAGGCGTCCGGGCCGCGCCGCACGGAATCGAGCCCGGCCAGCAGGACCGCGCCATAGACCGCGACGCCGACGCCCGACAATTCCCGCAGCGTATAGCCGCGATAGGTCCGGCTGGCCCACCAGAGGCGGCTCTGCCGCCTGACATAGGGTCTACGCTCGCTCATGAATGGTTCTCCTTCCGCAGGCCGCGCAGGAAAAAGTCGAAGGCGCTGTTGGTTTTGTTCTGATTGACCGCATTGGCGGGGTCGACCAGCTTGGGGCAGGCTTCCGAGCAGAGGCCGACGGCGGTGCAGGACCAGACGCCATCCTCGCCATGGATCAGGTCGAGCCGCTCGCGCGAGCCGGCGTCGCGGGAATCTCCGTTATAGCGTTGCAGCAGGGCCATCGCGCCGGGTCCGATGAAATCCGGATTGGCGCCGAACTGCGGGCAGGCCGCATAGCAGAGCATGCAATTGATGCAGTCCGAGAAGGGCTCGTACGCCGCCATCTGCGCCGGCGTCTGCAGATATTCGCCCGCTTCGACCGGCTTGGTTTCCTTCGGCATGATGAAGGGATAGATGCTCTCGATCTTCTTGACGAAATCGGCCACGGTGACGACCAGATCGCGCTCGATCGGAAAGTTCTCCAGCGGCGCGATCTTCACCGGTCCTGGCGCCAGGTCGCGCAGAAAGGTGCTGCAGGCCAGCTTGGGCGTCCCGTCGATCATCATGCCGCAGCTGCCGCAAATCGCCATGCGGCACGACCAGCGGAACGACAGGCTGCCATCCTGCTCGTCCTTGATGCTTTGCAGCGCCTCCAGCACCGACATCTCCTCGGTGTAGGTCACCGTGTAGCTGACGAAATGCGGTTCTTCGTCCTGCGCCGGCCGGTAGCGCAATATCCAGAGCTCGATGGTAAGGCGGTCGCGGTCAGCCATGGGTAGCCTCCTTCCTGGCATGTTCGAGCTGTTCGCCAAGGGCGCCGTAAGCGCGCTGGCCGGGCGGGGAGCGGGTGATGGTGACCGGCGAATAGCTGATCTCGGGGCTGGCGCCCTTGCGGTAATGGGCCAGGCTGTGACGCAGGTAATTGGCGTCGTCGCGCTGGGTATAGCCGTCCAGCCGCTGGTGGGCTCCGCGCGATTCCTTGCGGGCGATCGCGGAATGGGCCATGGCCTGGGCGACGTCGAGCTGATAGCCGAGTTCCAGCGCCGATATCCAGTCGGTGTTCCAGGCCCTGCTCTTATCGTCGATGGTGATGCCGTCATAGCGATGCCGGAGGTCCGCCAGCCTGTCGCAGGCCTGCTGCATCTCGTCGCCCAGCCGATAGATGCCGCAGCCTTTTTCCAGGCTGTCGGCCATTTCCTTGCGGAGGACGGAATGGCGTTCGCCGCCGCCCTTGCCGTTCAGCAATCCGAGGGCGCGCGCTTCCGCCGCCCGCGCCCGGTCCAGCAGCGCCGGAATCTCGGCGGCGGCGGCTCCCTTCGCGAACGCGGCGGCCTGCTCGCCCGCGACCCGCCCGAACACCGACAATTCGGCCAGCGAGTTCGATCCCAGGCGATTGGCGCCGTGGATGCCGATGCTGGAGCATTCCCCGGCCGCATAGAGGCCGGGCAGGGGCGAGGCGGTGTCGATGCCGACCAGGATGCCGCCCATGGTGTAATGCACCGCCGGACGGACCGGGATCGGCGTGTCGACCGGATCGATACCCATGAAATGCCGCGCCAGCTCGCAGATCAGCGGCAGCCTCTCCTCGATGCGCTTGCGCCCCAGATGACGCAGGTCGAGCAGCACGGCGGCCTCGCCTTGCGGCGTGGTGACGGTGCGGCCCTTGCGTTCCTCCTGCCAGAAGGCCTGGCTGAGGCGGTCGCGCGGGCCCAGCTCCATATATTTGTTGCGCGGCTGCGGTTCGGCCGGACCCAGGCCGTAATCCTGCAGATAGCGATAGCCGTCCTTGTTGAGCAGGAACGCGCCTTCGCCGCGGCAGCCTTCGGTGAACAGCACCCCGGAGCCCGGCATGCAGGTCGGGTGATATTGCACGAATTCCATGTCGCGCAGCGGCACGCCGTGACGGAACGCCAGCGCCATGCCGTCGCCGGTGACGATGCCGCCATTGGTGTTCTGGCGGAACACCCGGCCGGCCCCGCCGGTGGCGAGAACCACCGCGCGGGCGGTGATTGCGCAGAATTCGCCGGTTGCCAGGCACAGCAGCACGGCGCCCTGGGCGCGGCCGTTCTCGACCAGCAGGTCGACGCAGAAATATTCGTCGAAGCGCTCGATCGATTTGTATTTGGTCGAGGTCTGGAACAGCGTGTGCAGGATATGGAAGCCGCTGCGGTCGGCGGCGAACCAGGTCCGCTCGATCTTCATGCCGCCGAAGGCCCGCACATTGACGTGGCCGTCCGGCTTGCGGCTCCAGGGGCAACCCCAATGTTCGAGCTGGATCATCTCGCGGGTGCAGTGCGAGACGAAATACTCGACCACATCCTGTTCGCACAGCCAGTCGCCGCCCGAAACGGTGTCGTTGAAATGGTCGTCCAGCGTGTCGTGCGCCTGAACTACGCCGGCCGAACCGCCTTCGGCCGCCACGGTGTGGCTTCTCATCGGATAGACCTTGGAAACCAGCGCGACACGCTGGTCGGGAGCCGCTTCGGCGGCGGCGATGGCGGCGCGCAGGCCGGCGCCGCCGGCCCCGAGTATCAGGATGTCGGTATCGAAATGGTCCATCACGGCCTCCTCAGCCGAAATAAACGAGGGTGGGAAGTCCGATCAGAAGAAAGGCGGCCAGGTAGAGCGCGCCGAACAACGCGCCGAGCCGCCAGAAATCGCGTCCGGGGATATAGCCCGAGCCGGCATAGACGGGGCTGGGGCCGGTGCCGTAGGGCGAGATGATGCCCATCAGCCCCAGGCTCAAAGCCAGCGCCAGGGCCGCCTTGTCGATGGCCAGGCCGGGGATCTTGGCGGCGACGCTGAGCATCAGCGGCAACAGGGCCGTGGTATGGGCGGTGGTGCTGGCGAACAGATAGTGCAGCAGGAAGAACAACACCGTCAGTCCGGCCAATCCGGCCAGGGGCGGCAGGGCGGCGAGGGGCGGGCCGGCCAGTCCCGCCATCCAGGCGACGACGCCGGTCTGGGCCAGGCCGGCCGCCAGCGGGACCAGCGTGCCGAACCAGATCAGCGTGTTGAAGGCGGGCTTGTCGGCCAGCACGTCGCTCCATCCGACGGTGCGCGTGACCACCAGCAGTCCGACCACCAGCAGGGCAGCGGTGGCGGGGTCCATAATCGATCCGCCGAAGATCCACAGGCCGAGGGCGAGCGCGACCAGCGCCAGCAGCACGCCTTCGGAGGCGGACAAGGGGCCCATCGCCTTGAGTTCCTTGCGCGCCCAGTCGGGAACTTCGGGGCAGGTCTTGATCTCGGGGGGATAGGCGACATAGGCGACCAGCGGCGTGGCCAGCAGCAGAACGAGTCCGGTCGGAAGGAAACTGAGGAACCAGCGCATCCAGGTCAGGTCTACCTGGACGGTCTTGCGCGCCAGTTCGACCGCCAGCAGGTTGGGGGCCAGCGCCGTCAGGAACATCGAGCTGGTGACGCAGGTCGAGGCGATCGCGGTCCACATCAGATAGCCGCCGATCCGGCGCGAGGACGGATCGTTGGGCAGGGAGTTGTAGAAGGCGGGAATGTTCTTGATGACCGGAAAGATCGTTCCCCCGCTGCGCGCCGTGTTGGACGGGGTGAAGGGGGCGAGCAGCAGATCCGCCGCCATGATCGCGTAGCCCAGCGTGAGGCTGCGCCCGCCCAGCCGGGACATCAGGATCAGCGATATCCGCTTTCCGAGGCCGGTCCGCTCATAGCCCAGCGAGAAGACGAAGGCCGAGAAGATCAGCCAGACGGTCGAGTTGGAGAACCCCGACAGCGCCCAGGAAATCGCCGCGGAATTCGCGTTGAAGCCGGGCGCGGCCAGCTGCGCCGGAGAAAACAGCACGAAACGCGCCAGCACCGCCGCGCCGGTCACGCCGAGAAAACCGACCGCCGCGGCCGGCACCGGCTCGAGGATAAGTCCGACGATGACCGCCGCGAAGAGGGCGAGGAACCACCAGGCATGCTGGGCGAGGCCGGCCGGGGCGGGCAGGAGGGCCAGCAGGATGCCGACTGCCAGCGGAGCGGCGGCGGCCAGGGCCTTGGGCCCGGGATGGGGCAAGGGGTGGCCGAACAGGGCCGGATGTTCGTGTCTGAAGGCGGCCGAGTGAAAATTCATCGCGCTCGTTCCCGGTGCAGGACGCCGCTTTTCGCCGGCGCCCTGCTACTTTAGAAAAAGCGCAGTTTTAAATTTTGACATGGATCAACGGAGTAACGTTTAGAGTCTTCGAGGGCTCAGCTCGACCGCATGCGGTCGAAGAACAGATTGACGTTACGGCGCAAATTCTCGGCCTGGCGCCCCAGATCGTCGGCCGCCTCCAGAACCTGATTGGCCGCCGAACCGGTCTGGTCGGCCGCCTCGTTGACGGTGGCGATGTTGGCCGAGACTTCCGCCGTACCACGCGCCACCTGCTGAATATTGACCGAGATGTCCTGGGTCGCGGCACCCTGCTCTTCGACCGCGGCGGCGATCACCGTGGCGATTTCATTGATCTGGCGGATGGTGCCGCCGATGCCTCGGATCGCAAGAACGGCGGAGCCGGTTTCAGTCTGGATCGCGCTGATCTGCGCCGAGATTTCCTCGGTCGCCTTGGCGGTCTGGCTGGCCAGGGTCTTGACCTCGCCGGCCACCACCGCGAAGCCCTTGCCGGCCTCGCCGGCGCGCGCCGCCTCGATCGTGGCATTGAGCGCCAGCAGATTGGTCTGGCTGGCGATATCCTGGATCATCTGCACGACCTCGCCGATCCGGTGCGCGGTATCGGCCAATCCCTCGATCGTGCTGTTGGTGCGGTCGGCCTCGCTCACCGCCTGGCCGGCGATGCCGGCCGATTGCGACACCTGGCGGGAAATCTCGCTGATCGAGCTGTGCAGCTCCTCGGTGGCGGCGGCGACGGTCTGCACATTGTTCGACGTCTCGCCGGCGGTGGCGGCGACGGCCGAAGCCTGGCGGGTGGTTTCTTCCGCGGTCGCCGACATGCTTTGGGCGGTGGCGTGCAGCTCGGTCGAGGCGCCGGCCAGGGTCTTCAGCGCCTCGCGCACCTGTCCGTCGAATTCGCTGATATGCGCCTCGATGCGGGCATGACGCTCTTCCTTCAGCCGCTGTTCCTCGCGCTGTTCGGCCTCCAGCCGCCGCGCCGTACAGGCATTGTCGCGGAACACTTCGAGCGAACGGGCCAGCGCCCCGATCTCGTCGGCGCGGTCGCGGCCCTCGACCGAGATGTCGATATCGCCCTCGGCCAGCTTGCGCATCTCTTCGGTCATGCGCGAGAGGGGCTTGCTGATCTGATGCAGGGCGACCCAGGCCAGGATCGAAAAAGCCAGGATCAGGCCGGCGGCGGCGCCGGCCACCAGGGCGGCGCGGGTGCGGCCGGCCATGGCCATGCCTTCGTCGCGGGCTTCGCGCATGCCGTCGACATTGATCTCGATCAGCTTGGCGACGGCGTCCGCCGCCTGCTTGCGGAACTTGGCGGCGACATCGCGCGAATAGTTGAAGGCGTCGTCGGCCTTGCCGGCCAAGGCCAGCTCGAAGACATGAGCGCTGGCCTGGCGCCGGTTCTCGACAGCGGTGCGGAAAGTCTCGATCAGGGCGTGCTGATCGGCGGAATCGGTGACGGCTTCGAATTTCGCGATGGCGTCGAGGGCGGCCTGGCAGGCCTTGTCGTAGAGGGCGATATTGTCCCGCGCGGCTTTTTCGTCGTGCACCGACAGCATGACGTTCTTTTCGCTGACCGCGGCGCTGTTGAAGAAGCTTTCGGCCTGCAGGGAATATTGGACGCGGGCGGCATTCTTGTCGACCAGAGTGGCCGCGGTATCGGAGAGGCGGGTTACGGCCAACGACGCCGACAGAACAATGACGATGGCAACGGACGCTACGATACTGGCCGGAATGGCGATCTTGGAGATGATGGCGATGTTATGGAATTTTACCATCCGTCCCTCCTCTTCAATCATGAAGTTGTGAATACTCTACGACGTGGCCATACCATTGTATATCCGCTCTGTGGGGATCTGGTCCGGCCGAGACGGATTGTAGACGAAGAAAAGACGGTCCGCGTTGATCTGCATCATTGCGACAGGGCGATAAAGTCCTCATCCGACAGGGTTATTCCGGCGGCGGCGACATTTTCCTCGAGATGGGCGAGTTTGCAGGTTCCGGGAATGGGCAGCATGACCGGGCTGCGCTTGAGCGCCCAGGCCAGCGCCACCTGGCCGGGCGTGACACCGAGCTTGCCGGCGATGCCGTCCAGTTTGGAACCGCTTCGGGCCAGGCTGCCGGCCGCCAGCGGATACCAGGGGATGAAGCCGATTCCGTTCGCCTCGCAATAATTCAGCACGTCCTCGCTGGCGCGGTCGCCGAGGTTATAGCGGTTCTGCACGGTGGCGACCTTGAACACTCTCGACGCTGCCTGAATGTCGTCCACCGATACCTCGCTCAGGCCGGCCTGGGCGATCAGGCCGTCATCGAGCAGCTGGCGCACCGCGCCGAATTGCTCGTCGCGCGGCACGCGGCTGTCGATACGGTGCAGCTGCCACAGATCGATCCGGTCCACGCCGAGTTTGCGCAGGCTCTTTCTGGTCTGCGCGATCAGATATTCGGGACTGCCATTGGGCAGCCAATGGTCCGGGCCGGGGCGGGTCAGCCCGGCCTTGGTGGCGATGGTCAGCGCGCCATAGGGGTGCAGGGCCTCGCGGATCAGCTCTTCGGAGACGTCGGGGCCGTAGGAATCCGCGGTGTCGATGAAATTGACGCCGATTTCGGGCAGGCGCCGCAGCACGCGGATGGCTTCGGCCCGGTCGTGAGGAGGGCCCCAGACCCCCTTGCCGGTGATGCGCATGGCGCCGAAGCCCAGCCGGTTGATCTCGATTTCTCCGCCGATTCTGAACGTACCTGAAGAACGGGCGCTCGGGGTGCTGGCCATGTGACCTCCGTTGTGACCGGATCATGTGAAATCGTCGTCAACTCTACATGCGGCGCGGTAGGTGTGAACCTGAATTCACGTGCGTGATCTTAATGTGATCAGGATCGCGGCAGGGGCCGGCGGCGTTTGGAGTCGTGCAATCGGTCCGCGGAGGACGCCCATGCACGACTCGCCCATGATCGACCGGATCATCCGCCATATCTCGTTGCGTACGCCGAACCTCTACGCCGCCAATGTGGCGCTGCTCGGGCTGCATTACCTGCTCCGCAACAAGGAGTTTCCCAGGGCGCTGTCTTCCGAGCGGGCGAGGTTGATGGACTATATCTTCTGGCGCTCGGTCGGCCCCTGGAGCGATTTCGAGAAGTCCTGCGTCGACAAGGAATTGTCCAAGGCGATCGCCCGCCGGCTTTGTCCGGGCGTCGCCATCGCCGAGCCGCTCGATGTGTTTCCGGCCGACGGCCTGTCCTTCTCCACCCTCAAGGAACGGCTCGGCGCCTTTACCGGCGCCCCCGCCGTGGCGAAGCCGACGCACGGCGCCGGGGCGGTGCTGTTTCTCGAAGAGGCGCCGGGAGAAGGGGTCTTGCGTAAATTCCACCGGGATTGCCGGAGTTCCTATTTCCCGCTGTTCCGCGAGGGGCAGTATCACAAGCTGGAAAAGAAGGTGCTGATCGAGCGCAGCATCGGCGACTCCGCTGGCCGCAGAGCCCCGGACGATTATAAATTCTTCTGCTCGCGCGGCCGTGCTTTCCTGTGTCAGATCAATCTGGACCGCTATGGCGACCATCGGCTGATCAATGTCTCGGTGCCCGGCTTCCGCGATTCCGGCGTCGAATACGGAACCAGACGGCCCGATCGGCCGGTGCGCAGACCGAAACGCTGGCGGGATTTCATTCTTTTCGCCGAACGATTATCCGAGCCGTTCGATTTCGTGCGGATCGACCTCTATGACGGCGTGGACGACATCTATTTCGGCGAATTCACCTTTACGCCGGGCGCGGGGTTGACCAATTTTTCGGATCGGCAGTTCGACCGCTGGCTGTACAGTCAGCTCAGTTGCGGGGCGCCGCCGCGGGCGCGGCCTGCGCCGCGCCGCCGCGGTCATGCGCCCGAGGTCCGGCAACAGGATGCGCCCCTGTCATCCGGGCTGTCGGGAAGGTGAGTGTCCCGAGCAAGATTTTCTCAAGCGCAGCAAGCGTTTATGGGAGCGCTTACCTTGACAAGGAGGGCTGGCTTTCGTTAGGGTTTCTGATCCTTTCAAGCGCTTCCGCCGGTCCTTCGGCGGCAGCCTTCCCTCGGAGCGAACGTGACCATGCAATTGACACGTCGCGGCTTCATCAAACTGACCGGCGCGGGCCTTGCGGCCTCATCCATCGGAGCGCTCGGTTTCGGTATCGCCGGCAGCGCGCAAGCAGCCGCGGTACGTCAGTTCAAGTTGAGCGCCGCCACAGAGACACGCAACACCTGTACTTACTGTTCGGTGGCCTGCGGTATTCTGATCTATAGCCAGGGCGACCGGGCTAAGAACGTCAAGCAGGCGGTGATCCACATCGAGGGTGATCCGGACCATCCGGTCAATCGCGGCACACTGTGCCCCAAGGGCGCCGGCCTGTTGGACATCGTCCATGCGCCGGGCCGCCTGACCAAGCCGAAATACCGGCCGGCCGGCGGCACCGAGTGGAAGGAAGTCTCGTGGGACTTCGCCCTCGACCGCATCGCCCGGCTGATGAAGGAAGACCGCGACGCCAACTTCATCGCGAAGAACAAGGACGGCGCCACGGTCAACCGCTGGACCAGCACCGGCATGCTAGCGGCCTCGGCGTCCTCCTCGGAGACGTCGTACCTGACCTGGAAATGGGCCCGCTCGCTGGGCATGGTGGCGTTCGACAACCAGGCGCGCGTCTGACACGGACCGACGGTGGCCAGTTTGGCCCCAACATTCGGTCGCGGTGCGATGACGAACTCCTGGCAGGACATCAAGAATGCCGACCTCGTGATCGTCATGGGCGGCAATGCCGCCGAGGCGCATCCGTGCGGCTTCAAGTGGGTGATCGAAGCCAAGATCGAGAACAAGGCGAAGCTGATCGTCGTCGATCCGCGCTTCACCCGTACGGCCTCGGTCGCCGATTACTATGCGCCGATCCGTCCGGGCACCGACATCGCGTTCCTGTCGGGCGTGATGCGTTACCTGCTGGAAAACGACAAGATCCAGCACGAATATGTGCGCTCCTTCACCAATGCCGGCCTGATCGTCAAAGAGGGCTTCGCGTTCGAGGACGGCCTGTTCTCGGGCTATAACGAAGAGAAGCACACCTACGACAAGTCGAGCTGGGATTACGAGCTGGACGAGCAGGGTTTCGCCAAGATCGACGAGACCTGGAAGCATCCGCGCTGCGTGATCAATCTGCTGAAGAAGCATCTCGACCGCTACACGCCCGAGATGGTGTCGCGCATCTGCGGCACGCCGCAGGACAAGTTCCTGAAGGTGTGCGAGATGATCGCCAGCACCTCGAGCCCCGAGCGCTCGATGACCAGCCTGTTCGCGCTGGGCTGGACGCAGCATTCGGTGGGCGCGCAGAACGTCCGGTCGATGGCGATGGTCCAGCTGCTGCTGGGCAATATCGGCGTCGCCGGCGGCGGCATGAACGCGCTGCGCGGCCACTCCAACATCCAGGGCCTGACCGACGTCGGCCTGCTGTCCTCGGCGATGCCGGGCTACATGACCATGCCGAAGGATAGCGAGCCTACCTTCGACAAATATATGGAGACCCGCCAGTTCAAGCCGCTGCGTCCGGGCCAGATGAGTTACTGGCAGAACTACAGGAAGTTCTTCGTCAGTTTCCAGAAGGCCATCTACGGCAATGCCGCGACGGCCGAGAACAGCTGGGCCTATGACTGGCTGCCCAAGCTCGACGTGCCGGATTACGACATCCTGCGCGCCTTCGAGATGATGGATAAGGGCCAGATGAACGGCTATATCTGCCAGGGCTTCAACCCGATGCAGGCTTTCCCCGACCGGGGCAAGATCCGCCGTTCGCTCGCCAAGCTGAAATATCTGGTGGTGGTCGATCCGCTCGACACCGAGACGGCCAATTTCTGGCAGGATTTCGGTCCGCAGAACCCGTCCGACCCGGCCTCGATCCAGACCGAAGTGTTCCAGCTGCCCTGCACCTGCTTCGCCGAGGAGGACGGCTCGCTGGTCAGTTCGGCGCGCTGGCTGCAATGGCACTGGAAGGCGGCCGATGCGCCGGGCGAGGCCAAGACCGACATCTTCATCATCGCCGGCCTCTATCAGCGCATGAAGGCGATGTACGCGAAGGAGGGCGGGGCGTTCCCCGATCCGCTGCTCAACCTGACCTGGCAATATGCCGATCCGGACGAGCCGCACCCGAGCGAGATGGCCAAGGAGATGAACGGCCGCGCCTTGGCCGACCTCAAGGACGCCAACGGCAACGTCATCCTCAAGGCGGGCCAGCAGCTCGACGGGTTCGCCCAGCTCAAGGACGACGGCACCACCATGTCCGGCTGCTGGATCTTCTCGGGCTCTTGGACCGAGAAGGGCAACCAGATGGCCCGGCGCGACGCGACCGACCCGCGCGAAGCGGGCATCGCGCCGAACTGGGCCTGGGCCTGGCCGGCCAACCGCCGCATCCTCTACAACCGCGCGAGTGCCGATCCTTCGGGCAAGCCCTGGGCTCCGCACAAGCCGGTGATCAAGTGGAACGGCGCTTCCTGGGTCGGGTTCGACACGCCGGACTACGGTCCGACCGTGAAGCCCGAGGATTCCATGGGCCCGTTCATCATGAACCAGGAAGGCGTCGGCAAGCTGTTCGCCCGCGGCGGCATGGCCGAAGGTCCGTTCCCGGAACATTACGAGCCGTTCGAGAGCCCGGTCGACAACGTCCTGCATCCCAAGGTCAAGTCGAACCCGGCGGCCCGCGTGTTCCCGAGCGACCGTGAGCATTTCGGCAAGGGCGAAGACTTCCCCTATGTCGGCACCACCTATCGCCTGACCGAGCATTTCCACTATTGGACCAAGCACGCCAAGATCAACTCGATCCTCCAGCCGGAGGAATTCGTCGAGATCGGCGAAGTCCTGGCCAAGGAGAAGAAGATCGAGCAGGGCGGCTGGGTGCGCGTGTGGTCCAAGCGCGGCCAGGTGATCTGCAAGGCTTATGTCACCAAGCGCATCAAGCCGATGATGGTCGACGGCAAGCCGACCCATGTCATCGGCTGCCCGATCCACTGGGGGTTCACCGGGGTGGCGCGCAAAGGCTACGGGGCCAATACCCTGACCCCGTTCGTCGGCGACGCGAACACCAACACGCCCGAATTCAAGGCGTTCCTGCTGAACATCGAACCGACTTCGCGTCCGCCCGCCATCGATCTGGCGCACGGGCCGCGCAAAGCCGGGAGGAGTGCATAAATGGCCGACCTCCAATCCCAGAATTATATCCGGCGGTCGGCGACGACGATGACGCCGCCGACCACCCGGTCGAATGTGGAAGAAGTCGCCAAGCTGATCGACGTCAGCCGCTGCATCGGCTGCAAGGCCTGCCAGTCGGCCTGCATGGAGTGGAACGATCTGCGGCCCGAGATGGAGGAATTCCAAGGGGCTTACGAGAATCCGCACGATCTCAATCCCGGCGTCTGGACCCTGATGCGGTTCGCCGAGTATGAGAACGACCATGGCGACCTCGAATGGCTGATCCGCAAGGATGGTTGCATGCATTGCGAGGACCCGGGCTGCCTCAAGGCCTGCCCGGCGCCCGGCGCCATCGTGCAGTACGCCAACGGCATCGTCGATTTCATCTCGGACGCCTGCATCGGCTGCGGCTATTGCATCAAGGGCTGCCCCTTCAATATCCCGCGGGTGAGCGAAAAGGATCACAAATCCTATAAGTGCACCCTGTGCTCGGACCGCGTCGCGGTCGGGCTGGAGCCGGCCTGCGTCAAGACCTGCCCGACGGGCGCCATCATGTTCGGCACCAAGGCCGACATGAAGGATTGGGCCGAAGAGCGCATCGAGGAACTGAAGGAACGCGGTTTCGAGAATGCCGGTCTTTACGACCCGGCCGAAGTCGGCGGCACCCATGTGATGTATGTGCTGCATCACCGGGACAAGCCCTCGCTTTATTCCGGCCTGCCGGACAAGCCGCATATCAGCGCGGTCATCGGCCTGTGGAAGCATGTGCTGAAGCCCGTCGCCCTGGCCGGCATCGCCTTCGCCGCGCTCGGCGCCTTCGTCCATGGGATCGTCTCCGGTCCGATGGAGGTCGAGGAGGAGGACGAGGCCGAGGCCCGCAAGGAAATGGAACGGAGGGCCAAGTCATGAGCCGCCCGAAAGACGCCATTACCCGCTACAAGACCGTCAGCCGGCTCAATCACTGGCTGACCGGGCTTTGCTTCGTGCTGCTGATGCTGTCGGGGCTGGCCATGTTCCACCCCTATTTCTCGTGGCTGTCCTTCCTGTTCGGCAGCGGCCAGTGGATGCGTGCGATCCATCCGTGGATCGGCTGCCTGATGATCGCGAGCTTCCTCGGCCTGTTCATACAATTCTGGCACCATAATGTGTGGGAACGCCGGGATACCGAGTGGGTGAAGAACATCGACAAGGTGCTGGCCAAGAAGGAAGACGAAGTGCCGGAGGTCGGCCGCAACAATGCCGGCCAGAAGGGCGTCTTCTGGGCCATGGCGCTGCTGGTGCCGGTGCTGTTCCTGAGCGGCCTGGTGATCTGGGAGTATTATTTCGGCCATGCGACCAGCATCGAGGCCCAGCGCGTCGCTCTGCTGATCCACAGCGCGGCGGCGATCGGTGCGATCCTGGTGTGGATCGTCCATGTCTATGCGGCCCTGTGGGTGAAATATTCGATGCGGGCGATGATCCGCGGCTGGGTGACGCCCGGCTGGGCCTGGAAACATCACCGGGCCTGGTTCCGCGAACTGGTCGATACCGGCTCGCGCGGGCCCGAGCCAAACCCGAGGAACCGCGCGCCGTGAGACAGTTCGAGACGCCGCCCCAGGCGGCGTGGGTCGGTAATCCCCAGGGCGGCGTCAGCACGCCCGATCCTATCCTGCTTCCGGACCCCGCGGTGCGGTTCAAGCGCACCGCGGCCCGTCTGGCCGATCTGGCCAATGACCATCCGATGAGCGACTGGCTGCTGTTCCTGTGCAATCTGTCGCAGGCCCAGCACGAGGCCGCCCAGGCCATCCAGCCCCCGCTTCCCGATGCCGGGATCGTCGCCAAGACCGCCGCTGCCGGCATGCCGCCGCTGGCCGCCGACGGGCATCGTCGCGACGCCGCCTGGCGCGAGGCGCTGCGCCGCCTGCTGGAGCGGTTCGACGGAGCCGAAGGGGTTCCCGAGGCGCTGGCCGCCGTCGTGGCCGATCTCAAAGGTCGTTCCGAAGCCGACCTCGAAGCCTTGGCCGATGCCTTCCTGGGCGGTTCGCTGCCGCCGGAACAGGCCGGGCATTCACTCTTCATCGCCGCCGCGCTGCAGGTCTATTTCACCTGTCTGGCCGCCAGTCTTTCGGTGGCCGATCTGCACCTGCTGCCCGAGCGCAATCTGTGCCCGTGCTGCGGCTCGACCTCGGTATCGTCGCTGGTGACCGCTTCGGGCAAGACGCCCGGCGTGCGCTATCTCAATTGCTCGCTGTGCTCGACCGCCTGGAACCATGTTCGGGCCGTCTGCATCACCTGCGGCCAATCGGGCAAGCTGGCGGTGCGCGGCATCGAAGGGCAGGAAGAGGAGGCGTCGATCAAGGCCGAGACCTGCGATGACTGCCACACTTATTCCAAGTCGCTCTATCTGGCCAAGGATACCGAGATCGATCCCTATGCCGACGATCTGGCCAGCCTCGGCCTCGATCTGCTGGTGTCCGAAGCCGGCTGGGCGCGGCATGCGCCCAATCCGTTCCTGCTAGGGTGACGGGTCGGGGACTCCCCCGATATCGTAGGATTTCCAGATCGACCGGTAGGTGCCGTCGGCGACGATGGCCGCCAGATTCCGGTCGAACCGCTCGCACATCGTGCTGTCGCGGAACGCGGCGCGCACGCCGTGCCGGTCCGGGAAGAGGTCATGGACGTCCAGGGCGTTGTTGCTTCCCGACAGCAGGCCGAGCCGCTTCGCGTACCATTGGAAGATCGAGTGGTCGAGCACGATCACGTCGCTGCGTCCGGCATAGAAAAAGCGCACTTGCTGATCCTGCGCGTGAAATTCGGTGAAATTGGCGGGAAGGAGGGCCGGCATGCCGCTGCCCGGCCTGCCGATATCGAGATCTTCGTAGAGATATTGCCGGATCGCGACCTTGTAGTTGAGCAATTGAGTGACGCTGTCGAGCGTGATGTGGCGCGACCGCAGGGTTATCGCCACATTGTGATAGCTCATATAGATGGCGGTATGGCAATAGCCGGGCAGGTCCGAGAGCTGCAGGCCGGTGGTGAAATCGAGATTGGACTCCGGGAACTCGGCCATCAGCCGCCTTTTAGGCATGGTGACGATCCGCAGGCCATAGCCGGCGTGCCGCAGGACCGCGCTGACGATGTCGAGTTCCGCGCCGCGGTTGCCGGTGCCTTCGGTCCAGAGATAGGGCGCCTTGCCGGAGGCGAAGGAGCCGGTCAGCTCCTGCGCGGCGGACAGGGCCGGCAAGGCCGCGGCGGCGAGCGCGGCCAGCCAGGTCCGGATTGCTCTGCTCGGCGGTCTGGTCAATCGGCGGCCCCTCTCCGCGGATAGGCCGCCAGATTACTCCATTTCGTGCCGCGGGGTTAGAGCCCGAACGCGACCGCCAGCAGCCCGCCGACGACGCCCATCAGCACCACGCCGCCGATCGCCACGCCCAAAGCGCGCGGATGGAACGAGCGCGCCAGCATGGCCGCCGACGGCAGGCTGACCGGCGGCAGGGTCATCAGCAGCGCGCCGGCCGGACCGGCGCCCATGCCCAGGCTCAGCATGGCTTGGATGATCGGCACTTCGCCGGCGGTCGGGATCACGAACAGGGTGCCGGCGACGGCGAAGCCGACGATCCAGATCAGGCTGTCGTCGATGTCGGGGCCGATGACGGGGAACAGCCAGGCCCGCGCGGCACCCAGCAGCAGTACGATCACCACATATTCGGGGATCAGGCGCACCGCCATGCGGGCCAGGATGCCCAGCCAGCGCAGGAAGGGATTGCCGCGGTCCTCGGCCGGCAGCACGAAGGCCTCGACCGTTTCGTCGGGCGGGCTGACGCGGTTGACCAGCCAGCCCAGGCCGAACACCAGCACCGCGCCGAGGACGAGGCGCAGCGCCGCCCAGTTCCAGCCCAGCACGAAGCCGATGAAGACCAGGGTGGCGGGGTTCAGCACCGTATTGCCGAGCCAGAACGCCATGGCGGCGCCCGGCGTCGCGCGTTCCTTGCGCAGCCCCAGCACGACGGGTGCGGCGCAGCAGGTGCACATCATGCCGGGCAGCGACAATAATCCCGCCGCGAAGACCGGGGCGATACCGCGGCGTCCCAGCAGGCGCGCGATCAGGCCGGGCGGCAGCAGCGCCTGGATGCCCGAGCCCAGCAGCAGACCGAGAACCATCGCCTGCCAGATCGCCTTGCCATAGGCCATGGCATAGGCGAGGGCCGCGTCCCAGGACGGGGCGGGGGCCTGCGCCTCGGTGCCCATCAGGATCGATTTTCCGATGGCGTGGTTGGCGGCGGCGGCGAAGGCGCGCGCGTAATAGGGCGACCACTTTACGTAGTAAAGGCCGGCCACGGCGATCAGGGCAACCGTTGCGGGCCCGATCAGCTGATTGATCTTGCTGGTATTCTGCATGAAGATGCGCCCTCCGGGCGACGACTTGGTTGGTTAAGCTAAGCTGGTCGGACTGTAGGTCGAGACCGGCGAGCTGACAACAAATAAGGCTTATTCGAATGACCGATCAAATTACCCGCCTGACCGACCTCGCCCATGGCGGCGGCTGCGGCTGCAAGCTGGCGCCGTCGGTGCTGCAGGAATTGCTGGCCGGGCAGAAGCAGATGGCGCCCTATGCCCAGCTGCTGGTCGGCACCGAAACCGGCGACGACGCCGCCGTCTGGCAGATCGATGACACCCATTGCATCGTCGCCACCACCGATTTCTTCATGCCCGTGGTCGACGATCCCCGTGATTTCGGCCGCATCGCCGCCACCAACGCTTTGTCCGACATCTATGCCATGGGCGGGCGGCCCATCTTCGCCCTGGCCATTCTCGGCATGCCGCTCGGCAAACTGCCGCTCGAAACCGTGCGCGGCATCCTCGATGGCGGCGCATCGGTGTGCGCCGATGCCGGCATTCCGGTCGCCGGCGGCCATTCGATCGATTCCGCCGAGCCGATCTACGGCCTGGCGGTGATCGGCCTGGCTTCGCCCGGGCATCTGCGCCGCAATGCGACGGCGCAGCCCGGCGATGCGCTGATCCTGACCAAGGGCCTGGGCGTGGGCGTCTATTCCTCGGCCTTCAAGAAGCAGGTGCTGGACCGCGCCGGCTATGACGAGATGATCGCCTCGACCACGCTGCTGAATTCGGTCGGCGCGGTTTTGGCGGAAGACCCGGACGTCCATGCCATCACCGACGTCACCGGCTTCGGGCTGCTCGGCCATGGGCTGGAGATGGCGCGCGGGTCGGGCCTGACCCTGGAAATCTCGCTGGAAAGCCTGCCGTTCCTGGCCCAGGCGGAAGCGCTGGCCCAGGCCGGCTGCATCACCGGCGCCTCGCATCGCAATTGGGCCAGCTATGGCGAAGGCGTGGTGCTGCCGGAGGGCCTGGCCGACTGGAAGCGGGCCTTGCTGACCGATCCGCAGACCTCGGGCGGCCTGCTGGTTTCCTGCGCCGCCGACCGCGCCGAGGAAATCCTGGTCGGCATCACGCAGGCCGGTTATCCCTCGGCCCGCATCATCGGCCATGCCGCCGCGGGCGAACCGAAAGTCAAAATCGCCTGAGAGCCTGACCCGAAACTCGGACCAGTGCCGTAGATGCCAGGCGCGAGCAGCGCAAAACCGGAGCGTAGCAGCGCTACGTGAGGATCGAGGGCGGTGGCGAAGCCAG
>JAJPHO010000166.1 GCA_021325215.1 Alphaproteobacteria bacterium | reverse complement strand
TCAGCACAAGTCGATCCAAAACGCCCAAGACTGCCTCTCCAAAAGCAGTCTTGAATCATTTTTCCCGCTCTTTGGGAATCCCCCAAGAGTCCACAGCTCCTAGAGCGTTGCTGCGATGCGTTGTCGATTGAAGCGCGACTGCGACTAGCGCCGGCCGTCGTCGCAATACCGGAATCGGTTCCGATGGAGAGACAGCAGTCACAGTCACCTTACCACTGGCTGAACATGATATCCCTATGGGGCAGCCGCGATCGCAAGCATGACCGGCAATTCAGGTCGCCCGAGGTCAAGAACCAGGTTGAACGCCTCCGCCAGCGAATTGCCAAAGCCGATGACAAGGCGGCCCGGGGCGATGACTTGGAAATTGTAAGAGCCTGGGAGAAGTTGCTATGGCTCGACCATCTTGGACTTGTGCCCGAAAAGGAGCGGATACTGATCGGCAAAATTCTGTGGTCTCGGGGCCAAGAACCTTGGCCGACGATCCCAGGGCATTTTCCCGAGGCGACGTGGCGGTGGCCGGCCCCTCCCGTCATTGAGGCCGATGCGCTGTTTCGCAAAATGCTATTGCAGAAAACATTGGCGGATATGTCGTCACCAGCTTCTATGACAACTACCAATTCCAAAGCGCGAAGGAGTTGGGGCTTTCCGGTCAATGACGCATTTCTACGTGCGTGGATCAATTCTCTGGTCAGGGAACCGTGGCCGGTTGGAGAGGTTGCCGCGGGGCTTGAGATCGTGAGGCGTTGGTGGGAGGGGGAATGGTCCGATTTAGCCCATGACGCCCCTATGATTGAAGAGGTACACGCCGCATTGATCGATCGCCTCGACAAGTTGGACAGTATTTTCTTCAAGGGGCTGCCGAGCAATTGGAGAACGCATCCCGAAATTGAGCCGCATCTTGCCGTTTGGGTCGATGAAGTAGTGGCGGCAGGAAAACAGGCAGGGGCGCCGTTCTGGCGATATAGGTTGCTCAATGCACTGCATAAAGCCGACGACGCAACGCTCGTCGCTATTCAAACGGAACTTGCTGAATGTCTCCTGGATACGGCGCGATCAGAAATGGGGGATAATGCGGCGATCGTATCGGCCGACTGGATAAGACTGGAGAACTCGCATAAACCGGAGATCCTAATCGAAGTATTTGGCGGTATCATCGCAGCGCGGAGAATGCCAAATCTTATTTGGGTGCTGCATGTCCTTGAAAAGATGGTGCATCACCGCGCCGATTGGATCGATGACCAGCTACTTTCAATGATCGAACTTGGTCTGGTTAAATTGGAAGCCGAGCTGTCTTATCGGGATCGACCATGGGGTACCGCAATCGCGGACGAGGAGGTGCCGATCCTGCGATTCAACTGCGCGCGGCTCGCAATAGCACTAGAATGGTCGCCAAATCGACTTTCATCAGCAGCCACGTCAGCGTGGCTATCCATTGCGGCCAATGATCCGCTTCCTGAGATGCGATTTCTGACAGAAGGCTTCGAAAGCAATAGGGCAATCTGAGGTTCCTGATCTGCGGATCCTGGGAGGCGCGCCGCCACGAGGTTACCCGGTCGCCGAGCCCCCTACCCCTAGGCATGAAGATCTGTTGATGGCCCGACCCGGTCATCGCGGTTATCCCGAGCGATGTCCGTTATCAGGGCGCTGCCACCGACCGCCAAAAGACCGACGTGGGCGCATATCAGACAGGCGCGCAATCTGTGCCCATGTGCGATAAAAAGGGCCGCAGAACCTCCCGGTGCTACGGCCTTGTTTCCGGATGCCTCTCCCGGACGTGACGCAACTGTTCGGGTTTTCTATTTTTCCAGGGTGAGAAGCAGCTTGTCCAGGCGCTCCAGCGTCGAGGTCAGGCCTGCTTCCATTCCCATCGCGATGACCTTACCGAGGTCCTCCGCCGATCGATAGGTGATGACGGTCTGGACCAGAGTGTGCCCGGAAGCGTCGCTGAAGGTGACCTCCCAGTTCGCTTGAGGCATGTCCGGATTTACCGTTCCGGTCTCGTCGGTGAAGCCGTCGAGCGCGATATAGCGGTCGATCGGGTCGATGGTCTGATAATCGAGCCGGCTCCAATATTCCTGGCCTTGCGGCTCGATCATCGCGTAATGCCAATATCCACCCGGGCGGAAATCCATATGCTTGGTTTTCGTCGTCAAAGGTTCCGGAGCGAACCATCTGTCGAGATAATCCTGCTTGGTATGGCAGTCCCACACCAATTGCCGTCCGGCGGCGAATTTCTTCCTGACCGTTATCGTGTGATTTGTCGTGTCCGCCAGGAACACGAGTTTCGAGTCAAAGTTCATCTTTCTCTCCCCGTAAATTCATCAGCAGCCCGTCGAGCTTTTCGTACCGGCTTTCCCAGATCGCCCGCTGCTCGTCGAACCAGCGTTCCAGCGCAGTCAGCCGTTCCGCACGCACCTCGCAGGTGCGCACGCGTCCTTCCTTGCTGGAGATGATCAGGCCGCTCTCTTCGAGAATCTTGAGGTGCTTCAGGAAGGAGGGGAGGCCCATGCCGAAAGGCTGCGCCAGTTCCTTCACCGGTGCCGGACCCCGCATGAGCCTGCTCACCACCGCCCGTCGCGTAGGATCGGACAGGGCATGGAAGGCGGTGTCGAGGTCGTGCGAATAGTTCTCCATGTGGAAAACTATATTGGATAGTTTGCCGTTTGGCAAACTTTAATCGAGAATCGCCGCCAGGCTGGCCAGATCCTGCAGGATGTGCCCGACCGATTTGTAGAACGTCACCTCCTCGGCGTTCCGGCGTCCGGCCACATCCCCCGCCAGCACCTGGCCGATTTCGGCGATGATGTGGTCATCGCCGATCAGGCCGGCTTCCTTGGCTTTGAGGAATTCTGCGCCGGCCAGCAGGATGTTGACCTTGCTGTCGGCGACATAGCGCGACTTGACCACCAGATCGTTATCCACTTCGACCGGGCCGGGCACGCTCGATCCCACCGCATTGATATGCGTGCCGGGCCGGACCCACTCGCCCAGCAGGATCGGGTCGCGGGCGTTGGTCAGGGTGCAGATGATGTCCGCGCTTGCCGCGGCGTCTTTTGCGTTTGCGGTGGCGGTGACGGGCAGGCCGGTATGGTCGGCCATCTTGTCGGCGAAGGCCTTGGCGCGGTCGAGCGAGCGGCCCCACACCGTGACGTCGGTCAGCTGGCGGACCTGCGAGATCGCCCGCAGATGTGTCTCGGCCTGCTCGCCATAGCCGAACAGAGCGAGGCGGCTGGCGTCGGGGCGGGCCAGGGCGTCGGTGGCGACGGCCGAGGCGCAGGCGGTGCGGATGGCGGTGATCTCGCCGCCATCGGCCATGGCGATCGGGGCGCCGCTGTCGCGGTCGAACAGCACCACCACGCCCTGATGCGAGGGCAGGCCCTTGTCGAAATTATCGGGGAAGACGCTGATCAGCTTGGCGCCGAACGGTCCGCCGTCACCCAAGGCGCCGGTCATGGTGCCGAAGATGCGGCCCTGTTCGAGCGGCAGGTAGCTGCGCGGCAATTGCCGGGTCTCGCCCTTGGAGAGCGCGATCATCGCGGCGCGGACCGCCGGGATGCAGACCTGATAGGTCAGTTTCTGGGCGACATCGTCGCGGGAGAAGAATTTCATCCTGTTTTTCTATCGGAAGCAGGGGCGTTCGTCGATGGAGATGCGGCGTTCGTCGCCGACCAGTCGCACCGGGCGAGTGCGCCGCAGCATCGGTCGAACCTGGCGAGACGCAAGGCTGCCAGACGCCTAGTCTCCAGGTCAGCGGATGTCCCCCGCCGCTGACCAAACCCAGGAGACCCAAGATGTTCGCTCAAACCGCCGCTACGATCGCCCTTGCCACGGCTGTGCTGGCGGCCAGCCCCGCCGCCTTCGCGGCCTCGCCCGCCAGTGTCCAGGTGCGTATCAGTGATCTCGACCTCGCCACGCCGGACGGCCACGCCATGCTGATGGGCCGTGTCCACCAGGCGGCGGCCGCCGTCTGCGGCGGCGACGAAGCCCATCGCAGCCTGGGCGACCAGCAGACCTATCTGACCTGCCGCTCGGAGACCGTCGCGAATGCGATGCCTCAGCTGCACGCCGCGATCGCCGCGGCCGAGCACCCCGAACAATTCGCCATGGTGCGCGCAAGCCATTCCCAATCGACCGTGGACTGATGATCCCCTAGCTCCTCCGAGCGGTCGATTACCCGGGAAGCCGAGAGGCTTCCCGGGTTTTTATTCAGCCGGCGAGACCCATGACGAATGCAAGGGCGGCATCGAGCGCGACGATCTCGTCCTCGGCGAGACGGCCAATCACCTGGCCTATCCTCTCCCGTCGAAGCGTCACCGGCTTGTCGGCCATGACCTGGGATATTTCTCTTAATCCGTTGCCGGCGCGAGGTTCGACGGTTACCCGGAAGTCTGGGGCGTCGGCCAGATCGGATGTCATTTGGCAGACGATCACCGAGGCATGATCTTCCGGAAAGGCATCCGTTTGCACGATGACGGCCGGGCGTGGTTTCCCATAATCGCCGGCAGCCGCGACAATCACGACATCACCGCGACGCATCGTACTCGGATATGTCTTCGATCCAATCCAGGGCGTCCCGCTCGGCGGTCGGGTTCAGATGGCGCACCTGCTCCGCTATGCGGCGCCGCGTGATCTCGGACCGCGCATCCGGCACGACGAGGCGGACCTCGCGCAACCCGTCGGCCCGCCGACGCGCTCTCATCGCTTTCATTCTTTCCGCTGAACTGGCCATTCAGGGGGCTCCGCACGTGACGCGTCGCATTGTAACGCGTTACGGTCGAGGCGTCAAAATCTGTCCGGTCTTGATCGTGTCAGCGCCCGGCGATAGCGCGGGCGTTAGCCAGGTAAGTGCGGCCGATGCGGAGTTCCTTGCCGTCCTTGAGCTGGGCCAGCCAGGCGCCGCCGGTCTCGTGGCGGAAGCCGGCGATATGACCGCGCCGGGCGATGGTGGAACGGTGCAGGCGGACGAATTCCGCCGGGTCGAGGCGGCGCTCCAGCTCGGTGATGGTCTGGTGCAGCAGATAGGACCGCGCGCCGACATGCAGGCGCATATAGTCGCGCTCGGCCTCGATCAGATCGATTTCGGACGCGGCGATGCGGACGATCTCGGCGCGGTGCGGCACCCAGAATTCCGTGGCCCAGCGGGTCTGGCCGGCGTCGGGCGCCGGCGGAGGCGGCGCCGTGGTTTCGGCGCGGGCGCGGGCGACGGCGCGTTCCAGGCGATCCTGCGCCACCGGCTTCAGCAGGTAATCCACCGCCGAGACGTCGAACGCCGCCACGGCGAACTGGTCGAAGGCGGTCACGAAGATCACCGAGGGGCGGGGATCGCTCTGTTCGAGGGTGCGCGCCACCTCCATGCCGTCGAGGCCGGGCATGGCGATGTCGAGCAGCACCAGATCGGGTTTCAGCGCCGGCACCATGCGCAGCGCCGCGGCGCCGTCGGTGGCGGTGCCGACCAGATTGAGGCAGGGGATCTGGGCGCACATGATCTGCAGGCGTTCGATGGCCAGCGGTTCATCGTCGACGATCATGGTCCGCATGGTGGTCTCCGTCATTGCGCGGCAAGCAGCTCGGGGCGCAGCGGCAGGGCGATGTCGACACGGAACCCGCCCTCGGGCCGGGCGCCGTAGGTCAGCGAGGCATTGCCGTCGAAACGGGTGATCAAACGGTCGGTGACGTTGCGCAGGCCGACGCCGGTACCGGCCGGCGCCTCCAGGCTGGGGCGGCCGTCATCGAGCACGGACACCAGCAGCTTGCCGTTCTCGGCGCGCGCCCGGATGACGATGGTCACCGGATCGACGCTGCGCGACACGCCGTATTTGATGGCGTTCTCGACCAGCGGCTGCAGGATGAAGCCGGGCACCAGCGCCTGTTCCAGCTCGGCCGGCACGTCGATGATGGTCAGCAGGCGCTCGGGGAAGCGGTTCTGCTCGATGTCGAGATAGAGGCGCTGGGTGCGGATTTCCTCAGCCAGCGAGACATCCTCGGTCGGATCGCCGGTCAGGCTGGTGCGGAAGAAGGTGGCCAGATTCATGATCATCCGCTCGGCCTCGTCATTGCGCTGGCGCAGGATCAGGGTCGAGAGCGAATTCAGCGTATTGAACAGAAAGTGCGGATTGATCTGGTAGCGCAGCGCGCGCAGCTGGGCCGACTGGGCCGCCGCGCGATAGAGCGCCGCGGTGCGCTCGGCCTGGCGGACCCGGGCGGCATGCGACAGGGCGACATAGAGCACCGCCCAAGCGCCGAAGAACAGGTACCAGTTGATGGCCGACTCGGCCACGATCTCGGCGACGCTGTAATGATGCATCGCCGGATCTTGCTGGCTGGCCTCCTCCATCGGCGGATAGAGGTTGAACATGACGTAATTGATGGTGGCGTAGGCTGCGGCGATCGGCACCGCCGACAGGAAGCCGGTGGTCACCATGACCGACAGCGACTTGCCTTCCAGCTGGCGCATCACCAGCCACAAAAGACCCAGCAATCCGATGCCGGCCACCACCACCACGAAGCGATGCTGCACCATCGACCATTGGCCTTCGGCGTCGAGCACGGCGGCGCGCAGGGTGTTGACGACGAAATAGAAGATCCAGAAGCCGACGATGCTGAGCAGCGCCAGGCGCAGCTCGACGCGCGGCGTTTCGGACGGCGCGGTGGCGGAGGTGTTGGCGGGCGTGGGCATCGGTAGTGTCATGCATTCTTCATAACACATCGGCCTTGTCCGTGCAGGACACCGGTCGAGGCGGGGGCGCCGTTCGTCGAAAGAGTCAGTCGAGCGACTTTTTGAACCGCAATACGCTGACCGTCAGCAGCACCAGGCCGAGAACGCCCATGCCCAGCATGTCCGGCCACAGCAGGTCCAGTCCGACGCCCTTGAGGAAGGTGGCGCGGATCACCACCAGGTAATAGCGCAGCGGGTCGAGATAGGTCAGCCATTGCAGCGCCTGGGGCATGCTGGCGATGGGGAAGCTGAAGCCGGACAGGGTGAACATCGGGTTCAGCACCAGGAAATTGGTGGCGAAGGCCTGTTGCTGCGTTCGCGCCGTGGTCGAAACCAGCAGGCCGATTCCCAGCGTGCTGAACAGGAACAGCACGGTGCCCAGCAAGAGGATGAACGGATTGCCGACAAAGGGCACGCCGAACCACAACGAGCCGAACAGCGCCACCAGGCAGACTTCGGCCAGCCCGATCAGGAAGAAGGGGACCGTCTTGCCGAGGATATATTCGTAATTGCGGATCGGCGTGACCATCAGCTGTTCGAGGGTGCCGACCTCGCGTTCGCGCACGATGGCGATGGCGGTCAGGCTGACCACCAGCACCAGGGTGAGAGAGCCGACCACGCCCGGCACGAAGAACCAGCGTCCGTTGAAGTCCGGGTTGTACCAGGGCCTTTGCTGGATCTCGACCCGCACCGGCTGCTGCACCGGGCCGGCGGCCTGGGCGCGGACCAGGGAATCGGCGAGATAGTCGCTCGAATACCGCTCGACGATCAGGTTGAGATAGCCGAGAGCCAGCAGCGCGGTATTGGAATTCGTGCCGTCGACGATCACCTGCAGCGGCGCCGGCTGGCCCTTGCGCAGGGTCTGCGCGAAGCCGGCATCGATGACGATCGCCAGCGCCGCATCGTCATGATCGATCGCTTCCGCGACTTCGGCATCGGTATGGGCGATCCTCACGACCCGGAAGCGGTCGCTGAAGGAGAAGCGCGAGAGCAATTCGCGGCTTTCCTGGCTGTTGTCGCGGTCGAGCACCACGGTGCCGACGTGATAGACCTCGAAGGTGGCGGCATAGCCGAAGATCAGCATCTGCACCAAGGGCGGCACGATGAGGTGGAAACGCGCCCAGCGGTCCCGCTTCAATTGGAGCAGTTCCTTGACCAGCATGCGCATCAGCCTTTGCCACATCGCGTCTACTCCAGCCGCTTCTTGAAGGCGCGGGCGGCGAAGAAGCCGATCACCGCGGCATAGGCGAGCAGCGCCGCGACCGGCCGCCACAATTCCAGCAGGCCCGATCCCTTCAGGAACACCGCTTTGAGGATGGCGATGTAATAACGGGCCGGGACGAAGGTGCAGACCAGTTGCACCGCCTTGGGCATCTGGTCGATGGGAAACGCCATGCCCGACAGCAGGACGGTGGGCAGCATGGTCACCAGCAGTCCGATCTGCGAGGCGCCGAGCTGGCTTCGGATCGCCACCGAGATCAGATAGCCGATGCCCAGCACCACGACCAGGAACAGGGACGTGGTCAGGAACAGCACGAGCAGGTCGCCGCGGAAGGGAACTTTGAACCAGAACACCGCGAAGCACAGGCAGAAGGCGGCGTCGAGCAGGCCGACCAGGAAATAGGGCGCGAGTTTCCCCAGCATCAGTTCCATCGGCGTGACCGGCGTCGAGACCAGCAGCTCCATCGTGCCGCGCTCCCATTCGCGCGACACGGTCAGCGAGGCGAGCTGGGCGCCGACCAGCGCCATCACCAGCGCGACCACGCCGGGAATGATGAAATTGCGGCTTTCCAGATCCTCGTTGAACCAGACCCGCGACTGCACCGCCACTGGCTGCAGGGGGCCGGTGGACAGGCCGGCCCGCGCCGCGGCGCCGGCGGTCGCCTCCGCGGCATAGGCGCCGACGACGGCTTGAGCATAGCCGATGGCGATGTTGGCGGTATTGTCGTCGCTGGCGTCGGTCAGCGCCTGGACCGCGCTGCCGCCGCTGTCGGCGATGCGCTGCGAGAAGTCGGGAGGAATGACGATCGCGAGACGGCAGGCGCCGCCGTCCAGCGCCCGGATCACGTCGCGATAGGTGGATGGCGTTTCGACGATCCGGAAATAGGGGGAGGCCTGGAAATGCTTGAGCAGGGCCTGGCTGTCCTGGCTGGCTTCACGGTCGAACACGCAGGTCGGCAGGTTGCGGACGTCGAGATTGATGCCATAGCCGAGCAGGATCATCTGCATGAAGGGCATCAGCAGCGCGATCACCAGGCTGATCGGATCGCGCAGGATCTGCAGCGCCTCCTTGACGGCGATCGCCTTGAGACGGAGCGGGCGCATCAGTGCGGTCCCCCCGTCCGCCCGATCATGCGGACGAAGACATCCTCGACCGATGGCGCGATGGTGTGGGCGAGCGATACCTCGACACCGCCCTGGCGCAGCAGGGCGGTCAGGCTTTCGGAATCATAGGCGGAATCCTCGACCAGCACATGCAGGGAATTGCCGAAGGCGGCGACATCCAGCAGATGCGGAGTGTCCTGCAGCCGGGCGATGGCGGCGCCGAGCGGACGGCATTCGACCAGGAACAGTTCGCCGCCCAGATTCGTGCGCTTGAATTCGGCGGGGCTGGCCATGTCGATCAGCTTGCCGCGATTGATCAGGGCGACCCGGTCGCAATATTCCGCCTCGTCCATGTAATGGGTCGAGACCAGCACGGCGACGCCGTCGGCCGCCAAGCTGTGGATCAGGTCCCAGAAACGGCGGCGCGATTGCGGATCGACGCCGGAAGTAGGTTCGTCGAGGAACAGAATCGGCGGCCGGTGCAGGATCGCGCAGCCCAGCGCCAGACGCTGTTTCCAGCCGCCGGCGAGGGTGGAGACCAGACGCTCTTCGCGGCCTTCGAGGCCGGCCATGGAGATGGCGAAAGCCAGCCGTTCCGGCAGGCTGGCGCGGGGAACCTGATAGATCCCGCCGAAAAACCGCAGATTCTCGATTACCGTAAGATCGTTATAGAGCGAGAACTTCTGGGACATGTAGCCGATATGCTGGCGCACGGCCTCGGGGTCGGCGGCGACATCGATGCCGGCCACCAGGCCGCGCCCGGCGCTGGGTCTCAGCAGGCCGCACAGCATGCGGATCGTGGTGGATTTTCCGGCGCCGTTGGGCCCGAGGAATCCGACGATCTCGCCGGCCGCCACGGTGAAGTCGATGCCGTCGACCGCGACGAAATCGCCGAACCGCTTGGTCAGGCCCTCGGCCGCGACCGCCACGGAGGTCATGATTCCTCGTCCTTCAGCAGGGCGACGAACAGATCCTCGATGCCGGGCTCGGCCGGACGCGGCGGCTCGCTGTCGAGCCCGGCCGAGGCCAGTCGCGCCATCAGGCCCGGCACCCGTTTCGCGGCATCGTCGAGCAGCGCCCTCACGCCGTCGCCATAGAGCAGCAGCCCCAGCACGCCGGGCTGTCCTTCGAGCGCGTCGCGCACGGCTCGGGCCTGGCGCGAGGTGAAGCTGACCAGAGTGCCCGGCATCATCGCCTTGAGGCGCTCCGGCGTGTCGCAATAACGCTGCCGTCCGTGATGCAGCAGGGCCAGGCGGGTGCAGCGCTCCGCCTCGTCGAGATAGGCGGTCGAGATCAGGATGGTGACCCCCTGTTCCCGCAGGCCGTAGAGGATGCGCCAGAAATCGCGGCGCGAGACCGGATCGACACCGGTGGTGGGTTCGTCCAGCAGCAATATCCGCGGCGTATGGATGAGGGCGCAGATCAGGCCGAGCTTCTGCTTCATGCCGCCCGACAATTGGCCGGCCAGCCGCGCGCGGAATGGTTCCATGTTCGAGGCGGCCAGCAGCGGCCCGGTCCGTTCGGCGCGGAGTTTGCGCGAAACCTCGAACAGATCGGCATAGAAACGGATGTTCTCGTCGACGGTCAGGTCCTCATAAAGGCCGAAGCGCTGAGGCATGTAGCTCAGATGCTGTTTGGCGGCCTCGGGATCGGCCAATACGTCGATGCCGTCGATGACGATGCTGCCCCGGTCGGGCCGCATCACCCCGGCCAGCATGCGCATGACGGTCGTCTTGCCGGCGCCGTCGGGCCCGACCAGGCCGAAGATTTCACCGTTTTCGACATCGAAGTCCATGCCGTCGGCGGCGGCGATCCCTGCGAAGGATTTGCCGAGCCCGTGGACCGACACCACGGTCATTGCGCGGTCTCGATTTCGGCGTCGGCGGGCAGGCCCGGCACGAGCTCATGCTCGGGATTGTCGATGTCGATCTTGATGCGATAGACCAGCGTCACCCGCTCGGCATGGGTCTCGACGCTTTTGGGCGTGAATTCCGCCGCCGACGAAATGAACGATATGCGGCCGCCATAATGCTTGCCCGGCCGGCTGTCGATGCTGACCGAGGCCTTGGCGCCGAGCCGGACCCGGCCGATATCCGTCTCGTTGATATAGGCGCGCAGCCAGACATGGTCGAGGTCGGCCAGGGTGACGATGGGCGCACCCGGCACGGCAAGTTCGCCCAATTCGGCCTGCCGCACCAGGATCACGCCGTCGAACGGCGCCGCCAGCGTGGTATAGGTCAGATTGAGGCGCGCCATGGCCAGAGTCTCCTCGGCGCTCTTGACGCTGGCGGCGGCCTGCTCGATCGAGCGCCGGTCGACCATCACCAGCGCCTTGTCGCGCGCCAGGGCCGCCGTCGATTGCTTGAGCGCGGTGGCCGCCAGGTCGCGCTGCTGGGTCGGCGAGAATCCGTCCTGCCAAAGCGCCTGATAACGGTCGTAGTCGAGTCTTTTCATGGCCAAGTCGGCTTCATCGCTGGCGATGGTCTTGTCGGCCGCGATCAAATTCTCCTGCGAGGTCGCGAGCTGGCGGCGCTGCACCTCGAGCGAGGCCTCGGCGATGTTGACCTGCTGGCGATAATCGGCGTCGTCGACCCTGGCGATCAGCTGTCCCACCTTGAGAGTCTGGCCTTCATTGAAGGGCAGCTCGACGATGCGGGCCTGGACGGTCTTGAAGCCGACCACGCTTTCATGAGCCTCGATGTTGCCGGATACCGACACTCCGGCCGGCGGCTTCCCCAGCCCCAGCCAGCTGCGCAGGGAGGCCTGTGCCTGCCAGGCGGCGAGGCCGAGCGCCGCCGCGACGGCGATCGCCGCCAATGCCTTGAGATTACGCATCCGACCGTTTCCCTCAGAAAAACTGCCGGAATTTTCGCAGTCTGAGCGGGTGCAACATTGATCCCCGTCAAGCCGATGAACAGTTTAACAATGGGGAGAACGTCAATGATGGGAGGCCGCCATGCCCAAGCGTCTCGTTCTTGCCGCCGGTTTGCTCTCGCTGTCCGCCTTCGCCCAGGACAGCCTGCCCGACGGGCCGGAAAAGCACACCGTCGCGACGGTCTGTTCCAGTTGCCATGAGCTGTCGCGGGTGACCAATTCGGGGAACGACCGTGCCGGCTGGCTCAATGTGGTGTCGATGATGCGCAATGCCGGCGCGCCGCTGCAGCCCGATCAGGTCGCGCCGGTCGCCGATTATCTGGCGGCTCACTTTCCGCCCAGGCCGCGCCCCCAGGCGGTGATCCTGCCCGGTCCGGCCACGGTCGATATCCACGAATGGGACGTGCCGACACCGGGATCGCGGCCGCACGATCCGCTGGCCACGTCCGACGGCGCGCTCTGGTATACGGGGCAGATGGCCAATGTGCTGGGCCGGCGCGACCCCAAGACCGGCGTCATCCGGGAATATAAGCTGCCGGAGCATTCCGGTCCGCACGGCCTGACCGCCGACGGCCAGGGCAATATCTGGTACACCGCCAATTTCGCGGGCTATATCGGCGAACTCGATCCCAAGACCGGCGCGGTGAAGAAATATCCCATGCCCGATCCGGCGGCGCGCGATCCGCACACGCTGGTATTCGATCCCTCGGGCATTCTATGGTTCACCGTGCAGAACGCCGACCGGCTGGGCCGTCTCGATCCGAAAAGCGGGGAGATTCGCCTGGTCGAGTTGCCGACGCATTCCCTGCCTTACGGCATCGCCATCGATCCGGTGGGCATCCCCTTCTTCGTCGAGTTCGGCAGCAACAAGGTCGGACGCATCGATCCCGAGACCATGGCCGTCCACGACTATACGCTGCCCGACCCCCAATCGCGGCCGCGTCGTATCGCCATCACCGATGACGGGGCGGTCTGGTACACCGACTATGCCAAGGGCCGGCTGGGGCGTCTCGATCCCAAGGATGGCTCGGTCAAGGAGTTCGCTTCGCCCGGTGGTCCGACCTCCAATCCCTACGGCATTACCGCCATCGGCAAGGTGCTGTGGTACAGCGAATCGAATGTCACTCCCAACACGCTGGTGCGGTTCGACAGCGTGACCGGTCATTTCCAGAGCTGGAAGATCCCGTCCGGCGGCGGGGTGGTGCGCAACATGATGGCGCGTGGAACGGGGGAACTGGCCTTGGCCTGCAGCGGCGTCAACAAGGTGGCTCTGGTGGAGATTCGCTAAGCCGGTACAATGCGGGGTGAAGGAGACCACCCCGCAATGAACAATCCCCGCGAAATCCTGCAATCCCTGTTCCAGGCCGCCATCGAATCCGCCGATCCGATGATCTGCCTGCCGCCCTTGCTGCCGCCGCCGCCGAAGGGGCGCACGCTGATTCTCGGCGCCGGCAAGGCTTCGGCGCAGATGGCGCGGGCGGTCGAGCAGGTGTGGCAGGGCGATCTGTCCGGGCTGGTGGTGACCCGCTATGGCTATGCGGTGCCGACCCGCTCGATCGAGATCGTCGAGGCCAGCCATCCGGTGCCGGATGAGGCCGGGATGAACGCGGCGCGGCGCATCCTAGACCTCGCCCAGGGACTGACCGCCGACGATCTGGTGGTATGCCTGATCTCGGGCGGCGGTTCGGCGCTGCTGGCGCTGCCGGGCGAGGGGATATCGCTGGAGGACAAGCAGACCCTCAACAAGGCGTTGCTGCGCTCGGGCGCCACCATCGGCGAGATCAATTGCGTGCGCCGCCACCTGTCGGCCATCAAGGGCGGACGTCTGGCGGCGGCCTGTCATCCGGCCAAGGTGGTGACTTTGGTGATCTCGGATGTGCCGGGCGACAATCCGGTCGATATCGCCTCGGGGCCGACGGTCGGCGATCCGACCACCTGCGCCGATGCGCTGGCCATCCTCAAGCGCTATGAGATCGACATCCCCGCCCATGTGCGCGCGCTGCTGGAAAGCGGCCGGGGCGAGACGGTCAAGCCGGGCGATCCGCGCCTGGCCAACACCGAAATCCGCATGATGGCCGCACCGTTGATGGCGCTGGAGGCGGCGGCCGAGCGGGCGCGCGGCTTCGGCCTGGCGGCTCACATCCTGGGCGACGACATCGAGGGCGAGGCGAAAGAGGTCGGCAAGGTGATGGCCGGCATCGCCCGCCTGACCGCGCGGCGCGGCAAGCCTTTCACGCCGCCCTGCGTGCTGCTGTCGGGCGGCGAGACGACGGTCACGGTCAAGGGATCGGGGCGCGGCGGCCGCAATGTCGAGTTCCTGCTGTCATTGGGCCTGGCGCTGGCCGGCGACGCCCGCATCCATGCCCTGGCCGGCGATACCGACGGGGTCGACGGGATGGAGGAAATCGCCGGTGCCTATCTGGCTCCCGACAGCCTCGAGAGAGCCCGAAAATCGGGTATCAATCCGTTGGAAAGTCTGGCAAATAATGATGGTCATGGTTTCTTCTCGGCCTTGGGCGACAGCGTTGTCACCGGACCGACCCTGACCAATGTGAACGACTTTCGCGCCATCCTGATCACCTGACCAATTTAGAGGAACCGTCTTCCCATGCGCCGCCATCGCCACGCCAAGATCGTCGCCACCATCGGCCCCGCCAGCAACACGCCGGAGCGCCTGAAGCAGCTGTTCCTGGCCGGCGCCGACGTGTTCCGTCTGAATTTCAGCCACGGCACCCATGAAGACCACGCCAAGGTCTATGCCGCCCTGCGCGCGCTGGAGAAGGAAGTCGGCCGGCCGATCTCGATCCTGCAGGATCTGCAGGGGCCGAAGATCCGCATCGGCACCCTGAAGGACGACAAGTTCGCCGTCGAGAAGGGCGAGAAGCTGCGCTTTGTGGTCGAGGGGACCGATGGCGACAAGCAGAGCATTCCGCTGCCCCATCCGGAAATCTTCGCCGCCACCCTGCCCGGCCATGATCTGCTGATCGATGACGGCAAGGTGCGGGTGCGCGTCACCGCCTGCGACAAGACCACCATCGACGCCGAAGTGATCAATGCCGGCACCATCAGCAACCGCAAGGGCGTCAACGTGCCTAGCGCGACTTTGGACCTGTCGCCGCTGACCCCCAAGGACCGCGCCGATCTGGAATTCGGCCTGAAGCTGGGTGTCGATTGGGTGGCCCTGTCCTTCGTGCAGAAGCCCAGCGATTTGCTGGAAGCGCGCGGCCTGATCCAGGACCGCGCCGGCCTGATGGCCAAGATCGAGAAGCCGGCGGCGCTGGAGAAGATCGACGAGATCGTGCAGCTGGCCGACGCCATCATGGTGGCGCGCGGCGATCTCGGCGTCGAGATTCCGCCCGAGCAGGTGCCCGGCCGCCAGAAGCAGCTGGTGCGCGCCTGCCGCCATGCGGTCAAGCCGGTGATCGTCGCCACCCAGATGCTGGAATCGATGATCACCTCGCCGACTCCGACCCGCGCCGAAGCCTCCGACGTCGCCACCGCCATCTTCGATGGCGCCGACGCGGTGATGCTGTCGGCCGAGTCCGCGTCCGGCCAATATCCGATCGAGGCGGTAACGATGATGGACCGCATCATCCGCACCACCGAGCGCGACGCGGTCTATCGCCAGATCATCACCGCCATCGAGCCCGAGGTCGAGGATTCCGCGCCGCACGCCGTGGCCGCCGCCGCGGCCGACCTGGCCGATACGATCAGTGCCAGCGCCATCGTCGCCTTCACCTCGTCGGGCACCACCGCCGCCCGCATCGCCCGCAAGCGTTCGGTTACCCCGATCCTGGCCCTGACCCCGGACGAAAATGTGGCGCGCCGCCTGTGCCTGCTGTGGGGGGCGCACACGGTGACCACCGAGGAACTGCATTCCTACGAGGAAATGATCGCCCAGGCCCAGGCCTATGCGGTGTCGTCCGAATTCGCCAAGTCGCAGGACCGCGTGGTCGTGGTGGCCGGCATTCCGTTCGGACGGGCCGGCAGCACCAACAATCTGCGTGTGTTGAAGCTGTTCTAGAAAGGGAACGGGCTGGTCGTCAGACCAGCCCGAACATCCCGACCTGCAAGGGCCGGCCCGATTCCACCCAGGCCTGGGTACCGCCCGCGAGCGGCCGGATCTTGGTGAAGCCTGCCCGCCGCAGATGCAGGCAGGCGACCGCCGCCGAGGCCTCGTTGGGGCAGGAGCAATAGACCACCACTTCGCGGTCGCGCGAGAAGCCCTCCAGCGCCGAGCCGGCATCGGCCGGATGGGCGGGGACGGCGCCGGGGATGATGCCTTCCTGGCGGCGCACGTCCGGGTGACGCACATCGAGAATCAGCGGGTCCTTGCCATCGTCGATCAGCGCGATCAGCTGGTCGATGGTGATGCGGTCCATCATCAGCTGCTTGATGAAGGTCTGGCGCTGCCACCATTTGACGCCGAGATAGAGACCCAGCGCCACCGTCATGGCGGCGATGCCGATCAGGCCGAGATCGGCGATGGTCGCCAGGATGTCGGCGATGGCGTCGCGGAACAGCCAGCCCAGCCCGATCGGAACGCCGACGAAGAACAGCGCGCCGAGGATGTCGAGCAGCAGGAACAAGGCCGTCGGGGTCTTGGTGACGCCGGCCAGGGCGACCGTGATGTTGGTCATGCCCGGGAAGAATTTGGCGAACAGCAGCGACCAAACGCCGAATTTGGCGAACAGGCTTTCGGTCTGGCGCACACAGGAATCCGGCGACATCGACAGCTTGCAGAGCATCCGCAGGATACGGCGGCCATTGCGGCGGCCATTCCAGAACCAGGCTATATCGGCCACCAGCGACGCGGTCACCGCGGTGCCGACAAGGGCCGGCGCGTCATAACCGCTGCCGGCGCCCATCATCGCGCCGGCGGTGGCCAGCGTCGGATAGGCCGGCAAGGGCAGTCCGCCCTCGGTCAGCAGCAGATTGATGAAGACCACCAGAAGGCCATAGCGTTCCAGCAGGAAGATCGCGGTTTCCATCGGACTCGTCCTAAATAAGGCCGCCCGCCTACTTCCTGTCTTCGGGATCATCGTCCTTCTTGTCGAGGAAGTCTTGGCGCGACCAGCGGACAAAGATCAGTACCGTCCGCTTCTCATTATGAGAATAGGCATATTCGGGCTCCGGCGCCACTACCAGGGCGCCGTCGGCCTGGCTAAATTCGGTTGCCGCGAACTTGGCCACGCCCTGATCGTCATGGAACGAGTAGAGGGCGATTTCGGGCAGAGTCGCCGCGCCCGCCAGCGGGATCGGCAGGGTGACTTCCGGAATGCCGATCAGGAAGGTGTTCTGGTCGACCGACAGGGCGCCGGCGCGGACTTCGACGACGCGATCGGCCTTGGCGCGGTCGGCGGCGATCTTCGTGCCGCGCCGCGCGATGGCGGCGCGGATGGCGCCCAGCGCATATTTGCCGTCCGGCGTGTCGAAATAGGTGGCGTCGAGATAGACGCTGCCGCCGGCCGTCAGCTGCGCCGCCAGCTTATCGGCGGCGCGGTCGGCGGCGGCGGAGATCAGCATTTCCTCGGAGGCGCTGCGCGACGGAACCGTTTCCTTGGTAGAGGAGCAGGCGCTCAGCGCGATGGCGAGAAGGGGGACGGGTAGGAGCTTCTTCATGCCGGGCAGACTAACGCCGCCGGCCGTCCCCGCCTTGTGACTTTTCCGGTTCAGCCCCGCGCCGGAATGATCGGCAGCATCACGTGCGAGGGCCGGTCCTGGTCGATGAAGACCTGATTCAACGCCACCTTCCAGGCGCCGCCGCCGCCGCCTTCCGGACCGCCGGTATTGGGATTGACGTCGAAATGCGGGAAGTTCGACGAAGAGATGTCGAGGCGGATCTTGTGGCCCTTCTTGAACAGGTTGGAGGTCGGGAAGGCGTCGATGGTGATCTTGGTCGGCTGGCCCGGCACCAACGGCGCCGGCTTGTCCCACGAATCGCGGTAACGGCAGCGCAGGATGCCGTCGGTCAGATTCATCGCGAAACCCTGCGGATAGTCCGGATTGGGCGGATAGACGTCGATCAGCTTGAGGGTGAAGTCGGTATCCAGGCAGTCCGAGGCGATCCACAAGGTGGCGCTGATGGTGCCGGTCACCTCGACATCCTCGGCCAGCGGCTCGGTCTCGAACACCAGCACATCGGACCGCGCCGCCAGCGGCAGATAGGGCGGCTGCGCGCCGAAGATGGTCGCGTTTTCGGTCTGGTCGTAAGCCCCGCCGCGCATCACCGGCTCGCCCGAGGTGATGGTGCCGCCGATCGACGGCACCGGATGGCGCGGATCGAAATCGTAGGAGAGGGGGGCGCTGCCGGCTTTCGGCGTTTCGGCCGAGAGCCTGCCGCGCTCATGCAGGTAATAGGGTGTGAGCTGCGTGCCGGGCAGCGGCCAATCGGCCTCGGCCCGCCAATGGCCGCCATGCTCCATGCGGCCTTCGGCATTACGTCGCCCGGACCCGCCGCCCATGACGAAGAGTCTCACGGTGGGCTCGGTGTCGACACCGTTCTTCTCGCCCTTCAGCCAGCGGTCGAACCAGCGCAGCCGCAGCTGCCAGAAGTCGGGGGCGAGGTTGCCGTCGATGGTCGCTTCCTTGCCGAAATCGACTTCGCCGGCCCAGCTGCGCGAGCGGTCGCCATGGGTCCAGGGGCCGAGGATCAGGCGCACCGGCCCCTTTTTGCGCTTGGACAGCCCGATGTAATTATCGGTCGCGGTGCGCGGATAGGGATCGTACCAGGACGACATATGCACCATCGCCGCGTCCGGGAACTGGTCGTAGAATCCCTGGGCGTAGAGGCCCATCTGCTTCCAGTAATCGTCGAAGCGGCCATGCTCCCACTGGTCGTAGACGTAATCCTCATATTCCGGCGCCGGGGTCAGCGGCGAATGGCCGCGCTTCCACGGCATGCGGGCGAACCAGCCTTTGATGTCGATGGTCTTCAGGGCCGCCAGGCGCACCGGATCGGCCTTGCTTTCCGGCGCTTCGATCGCGGCGGGCAGGGCCCAGGTGACCTGCTTCATTTCGAAGGCGCCGCCTTGGCGGATGCCGCCCTGATAGGCGTTCGAGAAACCGCCGGAATCGAGGAACATCGCGGCGACGCCAGGCGGATTGGCGCAGCCCAGCGCGCCTTGGGTGTGGGCGGCGTAGGACAGGCCCATGGTGCCGATCTTGCCGTTGCACCAGGGCTGCGTGACCAGCCAGGAACAGCAATCGAAACCGTCGGCGCCGTCGCTGAGATATTTGACGAAGGCGCCCTCGGAGCCATAGCGGCCGCGGCAATCCTGATAGACCACCACATAGCCTTGCTTGACGAAGAAGCGCGCCACGTCGGCGCGGCTCTTCGGCGTCGGCTCGGCCACCGAGAGCTCCGAGCGGCTGACCACATTGCGGCCATAGGGTGTGCGTTCGAGGATGACCGGGAAGGCGCCGGGCAGGGCCTTGCCGCCCTTGGCTGGGCGGTAGATGTCGGTGGCGAGGCGGACCCCGTCGCGCATCCGGACCATCACGCCGGACTCGAGGATCATGTCCTCCTCGGCGGCGATGGCGGGTTTCAAGGTTATGGCGGCGCCGAAGGCCAGCCCGAGACGGGCGAGGGCGCGGCGCGATATGTCCGGTAAGGTCCCCATCGGGAAATGGTAAGAAAGAAAGCCCGATCCGGCAAGCCGGCGTCAGGAGCAATGTTTCTCGAGCAGGCCTGCGACCATATGCAGCGACTCCGCCGTTTGCCGTCCGAGCCCAGGGTCCGCCGCGTTGGTCGCGATCTCGAAAATCACCGAGCACAGGGCCGGCACGGCGAGATCGGCCTCCGCCCCGAGGGCGACGATGGCGGCTGCGACATGATCTGCCAGGCCGCGAATGCAGGTCAGCTTCGCAGGCGTGGAGGGGAAGGGATGGATGATCGCCGACATGATGGTTCTTTCCGCGAAGCTATCTCTGCAGAAAGTGGGTTATACACACTATTTTTGCAAGTAAAGAGTGGTATATCCCATTATCAAAGGATGTGGCTGAGGAAGTTCGCCACCGCGTCAGGGCTGGGCGGGCGTCCCGCCGTCGTCTCGTCGAGAAGCCATCCCTGGGCGCGGTAGATCGCTTCGGAGGTGCGCTCGGGAGTCGGCGCGTGAGGCAGCCGCTTAAGCGCCTGGGGCAGGGCCGCGAGGATGACCGACAGGCTGCCGGGGTCGAGCAGGGGCCTGTCCATGCCGGTTTCGCCGAGAGAAACGGCCGGCTCGCGCAATTGAGCGAAGTCGGCGCCGTCATCGGGCATCAGCCGCTCGATCGGTACCCTGAGCTGTTTGGCGATGCGGCCCAGCTTGGCCATGGATGGGTTGCGGACGCGCCCCCGCAGGATGTCGCCGACATAGGTCTCGCCGCCGCCGACCGCCAGAGACAGGCTTTTGGCCGACACCTTGAGGCCCGCAGCGCGGGCCTCGTCCAGCAGGCGTCTCAGTCTCTGGGCAATGGTTTCGCTCATGGTGTGGGATTATTCCACACCAATAATGGGGTTTGGAGTGTGTGTATATACCAACAAATGGGGTGTGGTGCGCAAATAAAAAGCCCGGGTCCTCTTGCGAGAGACCCGGGCCCTTTATGCTACTTTTGCTTGGCTTCTTACGAGGCCTTGCTGACGGCAGCAACGATCTCGTCGGCGACCTGGCGCGGGACCGGGTCGTAGTGCGAGAATTCCATCGTGTACGAAGCACGGCCCGAGGTCATGCCGCGCAGCTGGCCGATATAGCCGAACATTTCGGACAGCGGAACATGCGCCTCGATGGCGATGTTGGTGCCGCGCTCGAGCTGGCCCAGGATGGTGCCGCGACGACGATTGACGTCGCCGATGACGTCGCCGAGATAGTCCTCGGGGGTCACCACTTCGACCTTCATCATCGGTTCCAGCAGGATCGGGTTGGCCTTGCGGATGGCTTCGCGGAAGCAGGCCTTGGCGGCGATTTCGAAGGTCAGAGCGTTCGAGTCGACGTCGTGGAACTTGCCGTCCACCAGCGTCGCCGAGAAGTCGACCGTCGGATAGCCGGCCATCACGCCGTCTTCCTTCTGCATCTGCAGACCCTTATCGACCGACGGGACATATTCCTTCGGCACCGAACCGCCGACGGTCTTGTCCTCGAACTTGTAGCCCATGCCGCGTTCCAGAGGAGCGAAGACGATCTTCACTTCCGCGAACTGGCCCGAACCGCCGGTCTGCTTCTTGTGGGTGTAGGTGTGGGTGACTTCAGAGGTGAAAGCCTCGCGGTACGCGACCTGCGGCTTGCCCATGTTGCCTTCCACGCCGAACTCGGTGCGCATACGGTCGAGCGTCACTTCGAGATGCAGCTCGCCCATGCCGCGCAGGATGGTCTGACCGGTTTCGCGGTCGGTTTCCAGACGCAGCGAGGGATCGGCGCGGACCATCTTGCCGAGAGCGGTGGAGAACTTCTCCTGGTCGTTCTTGGTCTTGGCCTCGACCGAGACGCTGATGACCGGCTCGGGGAAGCGCATGCGCTCCAGAACGACCGGGGCCGAAGCGTCGCACAGGGTGTCACCGGTCTCGGTCTCGGCCAGCGAGACGAGGGCGATGATGTCACCGGCGCGGGCTTCTTCGACCGGGTTGGCTTCCTTGGCGAACATCTCGACCATGCGGCCGATCTTCTCGCGCTTGCCGCGGGTCGAGTTCATCACCGACGCGCCCTTGGTCAGCACGCCCGAATAAACGCGGATGAAGGTCAGCGCGCCATAGGCGTCATTGATCACCTTGAAGGCCAGGGCCGAGAAGGGCTCGTCGTCCGAGCTCAGACGCTCGCCGATCGGCTCGCCGTCGGCGTCCACGGTCTTGATGGCTTCGACGTCGGTCGGGGACGGCAGAATGTCGACGACGGCGTCGAGAACCTGCTGCACGCCCTTGTTCTTGTACGACGAACCGCACAGGACCGGGGTGAAGTCGGAGTGGATGGTGCCCTTGCGCAGGCAGTTCAGGAGGGTCTGGGCGTCCGGCTCTTCACCGGTCTCCAGATACTTCTCCATGGCGGCTTCGTCCTGCTCCAGGCAGGTGTCGACCAGATCGGCGCGATAGGCCTTCCAGGCGGCCAGAACGTCGCGGTCTTCCTTGACCTGGATGCCGAGCTTGTCGGCCAGGCCGTCATTGACCTCGAGCAGTTCCCACTGGGCGTCCTTGTCGTCCGAATCCCACACCAGGGCCTTCATGTTGACCAGGTCGACCATGCCCTTGAAATTGTCTTCCGACCCAATCGGAATCTGGATCGGCAGCGGGCGGGCGCCGAGGCGCTTCTTGATCATGTCCACGCAGCGCACGAAGTTGGCGCCCGAGCGGTCCATCTTGTTCACGTAGCAGATACGCGGAACGTTGTAGTTGTCGGCCAGGCGCCAGTTGGTCTCGGACTGCGGCTCCACGCCGGCGACGCCGTCGAACACCACGACCGCGCCGTCAAGGACGCGCAAGCTACGGTTCACTTCGATGGTGAAGTCCACGTGGCCGGGGGTGTCGATGACGTTGATCTTCTTGTTACGCCAGAAGGTCGAGACGGCAGCGGACTGAATGGTGATGCCACGCTTCTGCTCCTGCTCGAGGTAGTCAGTGGTGGTCGAGGTCTTCAGGTCCTTGGTCTCGTGCACGTCGATGATGGTGTGCTTACGACCGGTGTAATAGAGAATGCGTTCCGTAGTGGTCGTCTTGCCGGCGTCAACATGGGCGATGATGCCGATGTTGCGGATGTCGGAAAGAGGCGTTGTGCGGGGCATGTCAGACTTCCGTTGCAATAGTTAGAGTTCAGGCCGCATCTCGACCGTCGCATAGGCGCGGGCGCAAAATGCCATCGTGCCGCGAAAAAAAACACAGGAATTACGAGAAAAAAGATTTTCCCGTTCGGGATGGGCGCAGCTGATCCGATTGGGCGGTCTTTTAACGGGTCTTGCGGCCCCAGTCAAATCATCCCGCTCGCATGCCGGCGAGGAAGCTCTCGATCTCCTCGCGCACCTTCTGCGCCGTCTGGGACAGATCGCCCGATGAAGCGAGCACCTTGTCCGCCACCGAGCCCGTCGTGCCGGCCGCGTCGGTAAGGCCGGCGACGTTGCGCGACACCTCGCCGGTGCCCTGGGCCGCCTCCGCGACATTGCGGGCGATTTCCTGGGTTGCGGCACCTTGTTCCTCGACCGCCGAAGCGATGCCCGACGAGATCTCGCGCACCTGGTCGATCACCGCCGAGACGCCCTTGATGGCGTCGACCGCGCGGCGGGTCTCCTCCTGTACGGCGGCGACCTGGGACGAGATCTCATCGGTGGCGCGCCCGGTCTGGCTGGCCAGGTTCTTCACCTCGCCGGCCACCACCGCGAACCCCTTGCCGGCATCGCCGGCACGCGCCGCCTCGATCGTGGCGTTCAGCGCCAGCAAATTGGTCTGGCTGGCGATGTCGTTGACCAGGCTGACCACCTCGCCGATGCGCTGGGCGGTGGTCGACAGGGTCTGCATCATCTCGTTGATGCGCGAGGTCTCCTGCG